>JAGQOO010000066.1 GCA_020427345.1 Phycisphaerales bacterium
CCAGCGCTTTGACGTGATCTTCGAGCACGCTGAAGCCGTCAACATTGCGCAATACCGCTTCCAACAGCACACGAATCGAATATGGCAGACGGTGAATGTCGCCGAGCCCGGCTTTTTGCAGCGCGTCGAGCGAGTAATACACAACTTCGCCGGCGGCGGTTTTCAGGGTCGATCGGCTGTTGAAGGGATTCGAGGGCATCGTGGGCTCCGTCGGGAAAGAGACCGGCTGCGTCGCGCGCGGCCGGCGGCGCGCCGGTTTAACACGCCGTACTCGACCGGGCCGCGCAGTTTACACGAGATTTATCGGTTTTTCGAGCCGGGTGGGCCGATTACGCGACAGGCGCAGCCGCGCCGTTTCGAACACATAGCCGGCCAGACGGACGTGGTAGTAGACGAGCAACAGCGGAAGCGTGATCGCGGTTTCCCAAGCGGTCTTTTGCTTCCGGCACAGGTCGTTGTAGATAATCGCGGCAAGGGCGGCGGCGCCGAAGAGGGCCGATGGCGCCCATCCCCATCCGCCGAACGCGCCGAGCGGGAGTGTGAGCCAGGCGAGCGCAAAAGGCGCCAGGTCGAGCCGCTGCGGCAGCCGGTATTTGTAGACCAGGCGGGCCGCCGACCGCCCGCCGCGCCACGCCTGCCGGAAAAACGTGCGGGCGCCGAAATGGTGCAGGTGAAGCACACCAGCGTCAAAGGCGGCCGCGATGCGCCAGCCGGCCGTTCGCAGCCGCAGATAGAGGCCTTCCTCGTCACCACGGCCCGAAACCGATGTATCTGGGCGACCATCCCGCTGGGGTTGCGGAAGCGCCCGGTCTTCGTCCAGGCCGGCGGCTTCGAGCGCGACGCGGCGGACGCACATATTGCCGGCGATCAGGCGATTCGCGCTGTCTCGACCATAAACGCGGTGCGTGCCCTTGAAGGTCAGCTCAAAGAGGTTGCGCGGCGGCGGGTCATCGACGCGTCCTACAACGGCGCCAACCGATTCGTCGGCGAATGGCGCGATCAAACGCTCCAGCCAGTCCGGCTCCGGCACGCAGTCGCCATCGAGAAACGCGATAAGCCCGGAGCGCGCAGCGCCGACGCCGCGATTGCGACTCGGATTGGCGCCGGCATGCGCCTCGTTTCTCAAGCAGGTGAGGCGAAAGGCGGGATTGGCGGCCGCAAACTCCCGCAGGAAGTCGGGCGTGTCGTCGGCAGAACAGTCGTCGACGACAATCGTCTCAAAGTCGGTCAGGCGCTGCGCGAGCAGCCCGCTTAGGACGCGCTCCAGCAATGCGCGGCGGTCGCAGGTCGGAATGACAACCGAAACGCGTGGAACAGGGCTCTCAACGGCTCCGTCCGAATTCAACGGTCATCCTGACGCTTACTGGTTCGGGTCGGGGATATCCAACTGCCCCGCCGCCGTCGAGATCATGTCCGGCGGGTCAACGCCGTCGCTGTCGATGTACGCGAAGATGAAGTAACGCCCAGGCGTCAGGTCATCCGGCACCTGGAACTGGAACGAGTCGAGCACCCCGTCGCCGTCCGCCTCGCGGTCAGCAAGGATTTCGCGTTCGGGATCATCGGTTTCGACGGCCTCGTTCGGCATGTCGTCGTCGTCGATCGTCAGGCGGATCTTGGCCTCTTCGCTGGGATCGTCGTCGCGCCACTGAATCAGCAGGAATGCGCCGGGTTGACGCTCCTGATCGGTCACAGGCTGAAGCAGGCCGATCAGGGCCTGGTCCTCGACGCTGCGAACGAACATCTGGAAGTCGTTTTCGATGGTCGTCGGAGAGCCGGCGCCAGTATTGATGAACATGATGATCTGGTAGATGCCGTCGGGCACGCGCACGCCGTCCGCGTCGTCGCCGTTCCAGTCAAACACGTCTTTCGTCGTGTTCGGGTCGATCAGGCGTTCACGCAGAATGCGGATTTCGTTCGCGTTGGTGTGATTGTCGTCCTGATCAACGGCGAGATCGACGAGCACATCCTCACTCTGATTCAACGTGAACGAGATGCGGATCTTGTCGCCCGGGTCGAGCACTTCCATGTCGCGATTCGGGTCGGGCAGCGCGTTTTCGCCGGGGGCGTTCGGCTCCTTGGGAATCTCGGGCACGATGATTTTCGCCAGACCATCGATGATTTGGGGTTCATTCACACCATCATCCACCAGCGCGTACAGGAAGTACTCACCGGCGGCTACGTTTTGGCCGCTTTGGTCCGTTCCGTCCCAAGTGAATGACTCGAGTGTCTCATCAACCGCGAGATCCACTTCAGTGATAACGATCTCGTTTCCCGTCGTGTGAGTCGGCCCGGGATCGATACCAATCTGGGCTGTGGCCGCGCCCTCCGGGTCGCCGGCGGAATACCGAATCACGATTTCGCGCGCATCCGGATTGTCGTCGTTCGGATCGAGGTCCATCAGTTCCGTGTCCTCGAACGGCTCGGTGAAAACAAAACTGGGCGCCTCGTCGAGGGTGATCTCACCCGCCGCGTCTACCTCGTCTTCTTCATCGCCCGCTTTGGCGCGCACGCGGATGCCGTACTGGCCGCGCGGAAAGTCGGTCGTGTCCCAGATCGTCGTCTGTATCTGGCCCGCCTTCTCGACGCGAACACCGCCCTCGATGATCGTCTCGCTGAAGTCCTCGCGCGACCGCACAATGACGTCGACAATCGTGTCGCCGCCGGCGGCGTTTCCGACTGTCCACTCGATCGAGATTTTCGAGCCGGTCGGCACGACGCGGGATCGGGCCGGAGCGCGAATCGCCACGCCAAGCGTGGGCCCGGGATTGACCGGGTCGAGCCCGTTCTGGTTATTGAGTTGGAAAAGCGGCAGGCAATCGGCGCCCATCAGCATCACGCACAGCGCAGCCGCGATGACGATCGAATATCGCATCCATCACTCCAAAACGTCGAAAGGGCGCCCGACGGGCCCGGCGACTCGTTTCGATGTTATCGGCAATCGGGAGGCCGTGTATCCAAGTAGCCGAATCCGGGCCGATTCGTATCGTCTGGCCATGCCCCCTCGCGCCGGAACTGCTTGCCAATGAATTATTTGCGTGGCCCGACCGCCGTCAAGGCTCGCATTGCGTTCAAGCACTTGCCCGATACACTGCCCGTTCGAAATCAAACAGCCGGCCTCCCCATCCGCCGCCGACCGGGAGCCTCAAGCCGGCCTATGTGCGGCGGCGATGGTCATGCTCATGAGCGACGCTCCACAAATGCGCAAGATCGGCCCGGCGGACATCGTGCGCTGGGTCGGTTGGGCCCTGATGCCGGGGGCTCTTTTCGTGTTCCTGGTCGCCGCGGTGTACGGCTCGACGGAAGTGCACTCCTCGACAGATACGTGGATCGGCCTCGCCGCCGGCACGCAGATGGAGCTCGAAGGCGGCGCCCCACAGAAGGACATCTACTCGATCTATCCCGACGACCACTGGTTCGACCAGAACTGGGGAAGTCACGCGTATTACTACTGGCTGTACAAGAACTACGGTCGCAACGCCCTGCTGCTGGGCACGTGGGTATCGGCCGCGATGATCTTTGTCATCTGCGCGTGGGCCACTTTCCTCCGAACCGAGTCCATGCTCGCCGCACTGGTGGCCGGCGCGATATGCGGCCTCGGCTGTCGCGACTTTGTCAGTGCCCGCCCCGCGACGATCGGCTTTCTGATGATGGCGACGCTGGTCGCGCTGCTTAGCGCGCTGATCTCGCAGCGCCCGGGGCGGCCGCGCTGGTGGCCGATCGTGCTCCTGACGCCGCTGCTCGTGGCGTGGAGCCATTCGCACGGCAGTTTCATCTTCGGTTTCGGGTTGGTGGCGGTTTTTGTCGGTTGCTGGTTCGCGACGAAGTTGCTGAGCGCAAACCCGGCGGGCCGACTGAAAATCAACGGCCAGCCGATCCCGCTGCTGGAGAGCCTTTTTCCACCTCAAAACACGATCGCGAACATGTTCTTCGTGGGCGGCGCGCTGGCGGTTATTGCGATCGTGCTGATGTGGATCGTGGGTCGCGCGCCATTCGCCCCGATAGCGGTCGCGGCGATCGCGATCGGGATGTGGCTGGGCAGTCAGAATGGCACGCGCCAGACAAACGGACAGATTCTCGGCATCATGATCGCGACGTTTCTCGCGTTCCTGATCGTGCTGATCTTCGGCCCGTACGGCGTTGAAAATTTCACGCACGTCAGCGTGATCATGGGCAGCGAAGCGTTCCGCGGCGTTAATGAATGGCGACCGCCGTGGCAGGACATGTTCAAGCCGCGGACCGTTCAGCCGTTCCCGCCGACCGACGCCTTCTGGATTTCGCTGTTTGTGGCGATGGGGCTGTTTGTTCTGGCGGGAGTTGTCGCGTCCGCGCGGCAGATGTTCCCTGACAAGTTCAAGGCGGAATCTGACCCGGCGACCGAGTCGACCGTGTTGCGCACCGCGATGTTTGACGCGGCGGTTGTGGGCATCGCCTTGACGATGACGTTCTTCGCCCGCCGCTTCGCGCCGTTGTTCTTCGTCATGGCGTTGCCGACGATGATCACGTGGCTGATGCTGCTGGTGGGGCGTTTGCCGGACTTGATTGCGGGCAGCGTGCGAATGGCAGTTCTGCTTACGTGCGTCACCTTCGGGTACGTGCTTTGGGGCCGAACGCAGGAAATGCTTGACAACAGCCTGGTCAAGCAGATCGTCGGCCGGGAAGACCTTGACTTGCTTGCCCGCGCTACCGCCTTTGGCGGCGTGCCGCAGGAGGGCCTTGAGTACCTGCAGCTGAATGACTTACGAGCGCGCCTGTTCACCGAGTGGACGCATGCCGGCGCCGCCATGTTCGTGTGCCCGAACGTGCAGGTGTTCATCGACGGGCGCGCCCAGCAGGTTTATACCGTTCCACAGTACCAGAGTTATGTGTACATGATTACGCAAGGCGGGCCGATCGCCCAACGGATGGGGATTCTCGACGCGGCCAAAATCGACACCGCGATGCTATTGCCAAACATGCGCTATGCGGACCTGATCGGAGCGCTCGACAGTTCGCCGGAGTGGGTGTTTCTCCCGATCGGCGGGCGAACGCGCCTGTATATGCGCCGCGGGTCGGACGTTCTGGAAGATCTCGGACGCAAGTTCCGGGCCGGCGAGGAGAAGACGCCGTACCTGGCCCCAGCCCTGCGCAACCAGGGCCTGCGGCAGTTGTTCGAGGCCAACCTCCTGATAAACACCGGCGGTGGATCGGAGTGCGACGAAGTGCTGCCACGACTGAAAAGGGCCATCGCCAGCGGCGAGCCCATCGCGATGGTTTTCGGCTCAGCGCCGGCGGCGGCTTGTTTTGTTCGAAACGGCGACATCGAAACAGGTCTGCGCTTTTTTGGACGGCAGATGCAGCGGACCGACCAGCGTATTCAGGCCGTGAGAAACAACTTCCAGAAGCAGGTTAACCCGCACCCGCGTATGCAGCAGGCGTTTCAGCAGCAATTGCAGGTCCTGGCCCAGGGCCGACAGGCGTTGGCCAACGGCATCCGCCTCCTACAGGCCCAGCAACAGGCGCCCGATTAGAATAGTGAACATGAAGACCCGAACACGTTGGTTAGGTTTGACGTGCCTGTGCCTCCCTTTGCTGGGCGGGTGCAACGCGGCTTTGATCCGCAACCTCACAGAAGAGTCGCAGGGCAACGTCAGCGTACAATTCATTAATAATACGCCTTTCCGGGCCGTGTTTTCGTTCGCGACGTATGACGCGTTTGATCGCAACCCGCCCGGGCCGATGGACTTCCGCCAGCAGGCGGTCGAAGCCAACAGTTCGACGGCCCCAACGAACCTGATTTGTGGACGCAACCTCGCCGTGGGCACGCAAGCCCTGATCGACCGCGCCATCCTGACCGGGGAGCAGAGTCAGGCGGGCTTCAACAGCCAGCAATTCAACGCGGTCGTGAACTTCTCGTCCGCGGCCGCCGGGACAGCCGCGGAGAACCTCCCCACCGCCGGAACCGCCGACGGCCTGGAAGCGCGGTTGGGATTGGATTACTCGTGCGGCGATCTGGCGATCTTCATCTTTGAGCAAGACCCGAATGAGCCGGGCGGGTTCCGCATCCGGTATGACCTGATTCAGAACGACGAGGACCAGTAGGCGGAACGGTCTGCGGGACTACCGCGCTAACACCGTCATTCCTACGCGCGCGGGGGTCCAGTCTTGCGCGGCGTGGGTTCCCGCTTGCGCGGGAATGACGGAACTTGTCTTGCCTCTGCAGTGAGCGCACGGATTCCCGCTGCCCCGGAATGACGGGAAGACCCGCACTACTTCGTCAGCGGCACTTCCAACGTCAGCTCCTTCCCATCCCGCTCGATCAACAGCTTGACGACCTGCCCCGGCTCGCGGCCGCTCATCGCGTTCATGTAGTCGCGCAGGCCGGCGATGTCGATGTCGTCGATGCGCAGCAGGCGGTCGCCGTCGCGCAGACCGGCTTTGATCGCGGTGTCGGCCGTGACGGTGTCGATGAGAACGCCGTCGCGTGTGTCGTCGTATGTCGGGGCAAAGCCAATTCGGGCGCGACCGCCGGTGCGAGATGGCGGGTCCTGTTCCGGCTCCGCGTCTTTGCTGGCGTCGGCGGCCTGGTCCGCGGAGGCCGAAGCGACGGCGTTTTCCTCAGCCGGCTTTTCTTCCGGGCCGCGATACGTCGGGCCTTCGCGCATGCTGGCGAGTTCGACGAGTATCTCGCGGACAAAGTCCAGCACATGCACGGCCCCGTCCGCGTCGATCAACTCCCAGTCATCTTCGGGGCGGTGATACTCACGGTGCAGGCCGGTGAACGGGAACATCACCGGGATGCCGGCTTCGAAGAACGGCGCGTGATCGCTGCGGCCGAACAGTTCGTCGATCGACTTGGACTGCGGCGTCTTGAATTCGACACCCAGCCGCTCACCAACGCGCGCCGTGAGTTCCGGGAACTCATCGGCGGTGGTCGTTCCCCACAATTCGAAGCGGTGCTGGCCGTAGCGGCCGATCATGTCGAAATTCAGCATGGCGCGGACGCGATCGAGCGAGACGGTCGGGTGTTCGACGAAGTGACGACTGCCGAGCAGGCCCATTTCTTCGCCGGCGAACGTGATGAACAACAGATTACGGCGCAGCTTCGGGCCGGACGCGAGCGTGCGGGCGAGTTCGAGCAGGCCGGCGGTTCCGGACGCGTTGTCATCGGCGCCGTTGTGAATCGCCGGCGGACCTTCGGCGTTATAGAAGCCGGGCGGCTTGATGCCCTCGTGGTCGTAATGCGCGCCGACGACGATGATTTCGTCAGTCGAACCGTCGCCGGGGAGATAGCCGATGACGTTGCGGGCTTTGAGGTATTCGAGGCCGGTTTTGAGACGCATCGTGAGGTTGAGATCGCGCGAGGCCTGATTGCCGGCCTGGCACTCCGCGTGCAGTTCGGACAGCGACGGGGCGCCGGCCTTGGCGAGAATCGCATCAGCGACATCGCGCTTGATTTGAATCAGGGGCAGCCGATACGTCGTGCGCGTGTTACCCGGATCAAACGTGTACAAGTCGTCGGTGTTGGAGTCGTCGCGATCGGGCGGATTGACGATGATCAGCGCGACTGCGCCGCGATCCGCGGCGACGCGGCACTTTCGAACAAAAGTCGAGTGCGCCGATGCGGTCTTTCCGCCGAACTTGGCGTCGGGGTCGTCCCCCTTCGGCTCATAGCGGAACACGATGACCGCTTTGCCTTCAACGTTGAAATGTGTGTAGTCGTCGTAATTGAACTCGTCGGCGGCGATGCCGAAGCCGCAGAACGCGAGCGGAGCCTCGAGAGCGCCGTCAGCCCCATCCATCGCCGACATCGGGAACGTGATCCAGTCCTGGCGAATCTTCCACTTATTGTCCATGCCCTTTACTTCGAAGAGCGCGTGGTCCTCTACCAGCACCTTGCGCGAGTGCACATCGAACGGCTGAAACCACCCATCCGTGCCCATCGGCTGCAGCCCATACTCCGCGAAGTGCTTTGAGATGTACTCGGACGCGAGGTCGTTGCCGTGGGCGCCGGTGCCGCGGCCCTCAAAGGCGTCGCTCGCCAGAATCTTGATGTGGTCGATGTAGCGCGACGGCGTAAAGGCGGCGTAGCGGCCGGTGGTGTCAGCGACCGCGGCGGCGGAAAACGCCAGAACGGCGCTGAAAGTAAACAAACGAAAACACGGGCCGAAACCAGTCATGCGTGCGACTCCAGTGACGCGGGGTCAAAAGGCGCGGCGGATCGAAACCGCGATTCCAAGATTCTAGCGGGTCCCCGGTTTCTTTTCTTGACAGCGACCCGGTCCCAAACCGGTCGAAATTGAGTCACGCCGGGATTGGGCGTATCGTTGGCGGAGGTGATTTCATCGCTTGGGCGTCAGCGCGGCAGGCTGGAAGCCTGTCCTACCCAAAGCGGCGAGGCGCCGCCGCAGCAAGACGAACAGGAGTCTTTTTCGCACATGACGACGCACGTGGAAGTGCAGCAGATCGGCGAACTCGTTCGCCAGCATCACGATAGTTTCGACCGTTTGCTGACCGAAGTCCGACGGGTGATCGTCGGGCAGGACGACCTGCTGAAGAAGCTGCTGGTGGGGTTGCTCGCCAACGGGCATATTCTGCTGGAGGGCGTCCCCGGTCTGGCAAAGACAACCGCCGTCGCCAGCCTGGCCAAGGCGATTCACACGCGGTTTCAGCGGATTCAGTTTACGCCGGACCTGCTGCCGGCGGACATTCTGGGCACGCAGGTGTTCAACCCGCAGGACTCGACGTTCCGCGTGAAGAGAGGCCCGGTGTTCTCGAACCTGATTCTGGCGGATGAGATCAACCGCGCGCCGGCGAAGGTTCAGAGCGCGATGCTCGAGGCGATGCAGGAGCGGCAGGTCACCATCGGCGAGCAGACGTTCCCGCTGGAAGAGCCGTTTCTGGTGCTGGCGACGCAAAACCCGATCGAGCAGGAAGGCACGTACCCGCTGCCGGAAGCGCAGGTCGACCGCTTTATGCTGAAGCTGGTGGTGCGCTATCCGACGCAGGCGCAGGAACGGCAGATTCTGGATCGCATGGCGACCCGCCGCGGCGCGCCGCAGATTGAGCCGATCCTGAACCCGCAGGCGATCCTCGACGCGCGCGGCGTGATCGACGAAATCTACATGGACGACAAGATTCGCGACTACATCGTCGCGATTGTGCACGCCACGCGCTCGCCGGCGGAATTTGGCATCAAGATCGGACAGTGGATTCAGTACG
Source organism: Phycisphaerales bacterium (assembly GCA_020427345.1). GTDB lineage: Bacteria > Planctomycetota > Phycisphaerae > UBA1845 > Fen-1342 > DSPM01. The sequence goes on from JAGQOO010000066.1 coordinate 9,199, forward strand.
GCGCGTCACCGCGCGCGACGATCTTCCTGGCGCTTGGCGCGCGGGCAATGGCGTTTCTGGCCGGTCGTGGATATGTGACGCCGCAGGATGTGAAGGATATTGCGCTCGACGTGCTGCGCCATCGTGTGATTGTGAGCTACGAGGCGGAGGCGGAAGAGAAGACGAGCGACGATGTGGTGCGGCATGTGCTGGATCATGTGCAGGTGCCGTGAGTTGATTTGGTGAGTTTGTGATCTGGTGATTTTGTGATGTGGTGATTTGGTGGGTGGTCCGGGCGTCTCGCCCGGACGGCTGCGTGCCATCGACGCGGCATTCTTCGTCAGATCGCGTCAAATGTCGCGAACATATCGGCGGTCTCGGGCAGCGCATTCAAACACACGAAATCGCAGCACGCCGAGAAGCGACCCCACATTTCGAGCACCTCCGGCGTTTTGTGCGCGCGTTCGATGGCGGCGTCATCGCCCCATTCCGAGATTTCGATGATCGCTCCGTCGCGCGAGCGCATCAGGATCGAATCACGATCCGTCGCCAGTTTTAGCTTGCGCAGCAACGGCAAACGCGTTTCGATGACCGCAAGTAACTCCGCATCTTTACCCGGCTTCGGCTTGAACGCCGCCACTGAGGTACGGCCCATTGGAATCTCCGGTTTCCGGCGCTGATTAACGCCCCCGCCCCGCACAATCGCTGTAGCATACGCGGGTCGGGGCGTGGGCGGATGCCGCCGGCGCGAAATGGGCGTTTGAATAAGGGGGCTGGTGTTGGCCAATCCGAAAGTGGCGCTGGAAATCGGGCAAGGCGGCGAGAGCTGGGGCTCGGTGGTGATTGAACTGGACGAGGCCGGCGCGCCGGAGACGACGCGGAATTTCCTGGAGTATGTCGACGCCGGGTTCTATTCGGGCGCGATTTTTCATCGCGTGATCCCAAACTTCATGATCCAGGGTGGCGGGTACGCGGCCGGGCAGAAGTCGCTGCCGGGCGGCCGCGCGCCGATCAAGAATGAAGCGAAAACGGGACTGAAGAACGAGAAGGGGACGATCGCGATGGCGCGGACGAGCGACCCCCACTCCGCGACATCGCAGTTCTTCATCAACGTTTCAGACAATGACTTTCTGAATCATCCCGGGCAGGACGGTTGGGGGTATTGCGCATTCGGGCGCGTCGTGGAAGGCATGGATGTGGTGGAGCGCGTGGAAGGCGTTGAGACGCGCTCGAATCCGGCGATGGGCGAGAATTCAGCGCCGGTGAATCCGCCGGTGATCATGTCGGCGGCGCGGGCGTAATAATAAGAAAGGGGAGGCAGGCAAGATGCCTGCCCCACCCGGGAAGTTGCCACGCCGACAACTCGCGCAACGCGTTGGGCCCCGCGACGGCGGCTAGTTGTCTTGGTCCTCCTGCGCGGCGCGGAATTCCTCGTCGCTCACGACGCGCACCTTCGTCGCGATGTGGCTCTGCGTGTCAACGAGGTAAATGCCGTCGTGCGTGGCGACCGCTTCATAGTCGCCGCGCGTGTTGATGTTGCCGCGCGATGAAACGGCCACACAGCCGGTGAGGGAACTCACCGCGCCAACGATGACCACGAAAGTGACGAGCTTTCTGTACATGGCTTTCCTTTCAATTGTCCGCGAGCGATTGCCCGCCAAACCCCGAGTCCTGTCGCCGCCGTCCTACGGCGTCGCGTCCGCATCGATATCCCCCAGACGACCGGGCATATCCGCCAGTATGTAGGCCGTTACTGCCATTACCGCGACATTCCGCTGCAACTCCGCCTGGTCGATCTTGTCCACCGTGTCGGCGTGTGTGTGATGGACGTCGAAATAGTGCGTCATGTCGGCATCGAGGCCGAGTTGTGCGACGCCGAAGTCGTGCATTCGGCTGATATCGGCGCCGCCGTAGCCGGAATACGCGTCGAGCTTCATGCCGGGGACGAGCGCGACGATGCGCTTCAGCGTCTCTGCCGCGCGGTTCGTGCGGTCGGCATCGTTGGTTCGCACGCCAAACCCGATCGGTTCCGCGACACCGCCGTCGGATTCGATCGCGGCGACATGGCGCTCCATTTCGTCCTTGTGATCGATGACATAACGACGGGCGCCGCTGAGGCCGAACTCTTCGTTGGTCCACAAGACGACGCGAATCGTGCGGCGCGGGCGCAGGTCGAGCTTGCGCAGCAACGTCAGCGCCTCCATCGCCGTAACGACGCCGCCGCCGTCGTCCGAGGCGCCCTGCCCGACGTCCCACGAATCGAGATGACCACTGATAACGACAATCTCGTCCGGCTTTTCGGAGCCGATGAGTTCACCGAGGACGTTGGCGGATTGAACCGGCGGATGCGATTGCGCGTTCATTTTGAGCACGCCGCGTACGGGAATACCGCGCTCGTTCCAGCGAGCGATCATCTCGGCGGCCTCGACGCTGATGGCTGCGGCGGGGATCTGCTCCGGAGCGCCGGCGTAACTCATCGCGCCGGTATGTGGGGATTGGAGTGTGCGCGTCGTGACAGATCGGATAAGAGCAGCGACGGCGCCGGACCGCGCGGCCATCGTGGCGCCCGCGCCGCGATATCGAACGGCGGGACCGTAGCCGGCCCCGAAGCGCTCATTCTCGCGCGACATCGGCACATTGAACAGCACGATCTTGCCGCGCGCGCCGTCGCCAAGGGCGGTGAGGCCTTCGTCGCCCGCGACCGAGACGATTTCCGCCTCGATCCCATCTGCGGGCGTGCCGATCGAGCCGCCGAGACCAAGCATGGGGATGTCGATCTCGCGCGGCGTGAGGATCCGTAGCGATTCAGCGCCGCGCGTCCAACGCGGTACGGTGACGGGGTCGGCGCGGACATTCTCGTGCCCGTCGCGCCGCATTGTGGCCTGCGCCCACTCGACGGCGCAGGCGAGATTGTCGGAGCCGCTCAGGCGAGGTCCGACGTCATCGCAGAGTTCGACCAGCTTTCTCCATCCGCCGTCATCCTCAGCCGCGGCCTTGGCGATCCTCGCCGCGCGATCGGCGTAAGACGAGAGGTCCACGGGCGCTGCCGCCAAGCTGGAAGGCAGCGCGGCGAAGCAGGCGACGGCGACAACAAGCAAGCGTCTATTACCGAGAAAACGCGACGCAAGAGCGCGCGGGTTGGTCGTCGCGGTGCGCGCCAGGGCAGTCGCGGACATCGATCGCAAGCCGGCGGACATCGAAGGCAAGCGGGCGGCCCTCGAACGGAGCGCTTGGGTGGACAGGATAGGCAGCGAAATGGACATTGATCTGTATTCTCCGACACGCCAAGTGTGATGTTGGTTGGCCATGTTCGATATCAAACCGCGGCAGGGGCCCAATGCGACGGCAGGATAGCCGATGAGCGGTTTCGAGCCGAGCGCAGACGTCTGAGCGGCAGTAGGCGGCTCCCCGCCGGGCGATAGTGGCTCATTTTGATTAGATAACGAAAGTGACCACTCCCCGCCGGGCGACCGGGCTTGACGATGACGCGTTCAATCCGCGAGAATAGAGTAGTTGGGCGTTTAGCTCAGTTGGCTAGAGCGCATCCTTCACACGGATGAGGTCACAGGTTCGAGTCCTGTAACGCCCATGGATCTCCTCAGCGCCGGCGCCAGCTACTCGCTGCGGCCAGTCTTTGTCGCAGCGCTGCAACAAACACCGTGTGCGTGTCGTCGGTATAGACGCGGTCGACATCACCCGGATCCAGCGCCCGGCCTTCGAAGCGATCATTCGGCCGCCGCGGGCAGATGTGTGTATGCAGATGCGGCACAACATTGCCCAAGCTGAGAATGTTCATCTTCGTGGCGCTCGTAAGGTCCGCGACCGCCGCGGAAACGCGTCGAATCTCCGACATCAGCGCCGCGCCGTCATCCGCCGACAGATCGCGCCATTCGACCACATGCCGCCGCGCGATCAGGCACACATACCCCGCAAGGCACGCGCGCTCCGGCGCGATCACGCGCGAAAACGCCAAGTCACATACATGCGCTTCCGCCGCCGGCGTCTGACATAGCGGACACTCATCGCCGCGCAGTAGCGCCGCCCAGCGGCCGGCGTCATGCCACGGCCAGGCGCTCACAGCGCATGCCGCCCGCGAAACGCCTCTTCCAGCATGTGCCGATTTGCGTATTCAATCTGCGCCCCCGGCGCGAGCCCGCGCGCCAGGCGCGTCACTTTGACGGCTGTCCCTTCGAGCGCTTCCATCAGGTGCAGCGCCGTAGCGTCGCCTTCGAGATTCGGATTCGTCGCCAGCACGATTTCGCGCACATCGCCCTTTGCCACACGATCGCGCAGCGCGGCGATCGTCAGATCCTGCGGACGCACGCCGTCCAGCGGCGACACCGCCCCCATCAACACGTGGTAGACGCCGGTAATCAGGCCGGTCGCCTCAAGGCTGATCAAGTCCTTCGGCTGCTCAACGACAACCACCAGCCCCGCGTCACGCCGCGGATCGGCGCAGATGTGACACAACTCCCCTTCGGCGAGATTGAAACACCGCGCGCACGGACGAATGTTGTCCTTGATGTCGCGAATCGCCTGCGCCAATCCGATCGCCTCTTCGCGCGGGCTCTTCAACACATGAAACGCGATGCGCTCGGCGGATCGAGCGCCGATGCCCGGCAGGCGCTTTAGTTCTTCAATCAAACGCTGCAGCGGACCGGCTCCGCGTCCGTCGCTCACGCTATTGCCCCAGCATGCCCATCATGCCGCCAAGCCCCATCGAGCCGGTCAGCGCTTCCATTTCCTTCTGCGCGCCGTCGCGCGCCGCGCGCTGCGCCGCCGCCACGCTGGCGACAATCAGGTCTTCCAGCAGCTCTTTGTCATGGCCCGCCAGCAGGTCCGGATCAATCCGGAGCGCGACGAGTTCCATACCGCCGTCGACCGTCGCCTGCACCTGCCCGCCGCCCGCTTCGCCCACGAACCGCGCTTCTTTCAGCCGGTTCTTCATGTCTTCCATCTGCTGCTTGAGGGCGCCGGCGTTCTTCAGCACGTTCGCGATTTGACCGAGTTGTCCGAACATCATCACTCCGTATTGTCGTCGTCGCTCTCCGCCGCGGGACTGTCGTCGTCCTCTTGCGTGGGCCGCGACACCGCCGGTCCATCGAAATCCAGCCGGCGTTCTATGTTAACCGGCACGCTGTCGAAGAGTTCCATCACCCGCTTGACCAGCGGATCATCCAGAATCTGCCGCTGTTGCGCCTCGCTCGCCGGGACCATCTCCGGCCGCGAAGGAACCACACTCGCGGCGGCCTTTTGGACCGCCCCTTGCCCAACGGGCCTTGCTGCTGCCCCGCCACCAGTCGGCCTGGCGTCGTGAAG
>JAGQOO010000067.1 GCA_020427345.1 Phycisphaerales bacterium
AGATCAGGGCTTCAAGATTGAAAACCTGACGCTGGAGCATCTCGGTCGCGCGAAGCGCGTTGTGATCAACAAGGACACGACGACGGTGATTGAAGGGGCCGGCAAGAAGAAGGAAATCGACGCCCGCGTCGCCCAGATTCGCGCCCAGATCGAAAAGACCACGAGCGATTACGACCGCGAGAAGCTCCAGGAGCGCCTCGCGAAGCTGTGCGGCGGCGTGGCCGTTGTGCACGTCGGCGGCGCGACCGAGATCGAGGTCAAGGAGCGCAAGGACCTCGTCGATGACGCGTTCCACGCCACGCAGGCGGCCGCCGAAGAGGGCGTCGTCGCGGGTGGCGGTGTGGCGTATCTTCGCGCCATCAAGCCGGTGAGAGACGCGATGAAGAAGATCGAAGGCGACGAAGCGATCGGCTACGCCATCATCGCCAAGGCGATGGAGTTTCCGACCCGTCAGATCGCCGAGAACGCCGGCGTGGATGGCGGCGTCGTGATCGACGAGATCCTGACTAAGGGCTCGAACATCGGCTACGACGCGCGCAACGACAAGTACGTCGACATGTTCGACGCCGGCATCATCGATCCGGCGAAGGTGTGTCGCGTCGCGCTGCAGAACGCGGCGAGCGTCGCGGGCCTGATGCTCACGACCGACGTGATCTGCACGGAGTACAAGGAAGACAAGCACAAGGGCATCGAAGGCGCGACGCGCTAACTCTGAGTTCTGTGCTGATAGCAAATCGGAGGGGCGCCGGGTTCAAGCGACGGCGCCCCTTCGTCAAACTGGACGAATAATGGGGAAAACTCGACACAAAGGTCCGCTCAGAGTTCTCCTCGGATTTTCGATCAGCAGGCCTACCCAACTGCTGGAGAAGAGTCACCAGTTGTTTGGCGATGTCGAGTTTCTGTTCAACAGCGGACGCGACGCTACGGCGATCTACTTGAGCGGTTTCGTGATTGAATTGATGCTCCAGGCGAAGTTGTTCGATCGGCGGCTTGAACCGCATATGGCGACGCTTATCTATCGTTCCCATGACCTGGACGCGCTGATGGCAGAGTGCTCGGTGTTGGAAAACGACTTGTCGTCGCCAGTGTATGCCGGAGTTCGGGCGAGCTTCATGGCAATTAAGAGTTGGAGCGTTCGGTTACGGTATAATCCGAAGCGACCGTCGCGCGGCGACGCGACGGTGTATAGGCGACACTTGAACGAGGTGCGCAATTGGCTGAATGGAAGAATCTAACCAGCAGGGCCCGGACGGCCCTTTGCGACGCACTTCGGGCCGGGCTCAGTGAGCGTGGTATTGACTCCCAGTCGATTGACCTTGAGGCGTCTGGCCTGCCCGGCAGATATCGGCTTTACATCGTGGCGCCGGAATTCGCCAATCTGGATTATTCGGAACGGCTCGAAGTCGTCAACTCCGTACTGGAGGAGCGTTGGGATCGCGCTGATCGGTTGAGAGTGACAATCGTCTTTCCCCTCTCGCCTGATGAGGTTCCCGAGACGCCAAGCGCCCGCAAGCCCGCATAAGCCGACGTGGCCACCAAGCGCGACTACTACGAAGTCCTCAGCGTCGAGCGCAACGCGAACGACCAGGAGATCCGCCGCGCATACCGGCGTCTGGCGATGGAGTATCACCCCGATCGCAACAAGTCGCCCGAAGCCGTCACGGTGTTCAAAGAAGCCGCCGAGGCGTACGAGGTGCTGTCCGATGCCGAGAAGCGTCAGCGCTACGACCGCTTCGGCCATGCCGGGCTCAACGGCTCCACCATGCACGACTTTTCCGGCATGGGTGTCGACGACATTTTCAGCATTTTCGGCGATCTGTTCGGCGACGCCTTTGGCGGGCGGCGGCGTGGCCGCGGTTCGGTCGAGCGCGGCGTCGATATTCAAACGGTTATCGAAGTATCGCTCGAAGAGGTCGCCACTGGCGTCGAGAAGACGCTGCGATTCGAGCGGAACGACTTGTGCGAATCATGCGAAGGCAGCGGGGCTCAGTCCGGCTCTACGCCGCGCGCGTGTGAAACCTGCGGCGGCTATGGGCAGGTTGAGCGACAGGCGTCGGCCGGCTTTTTCGTCACGCGCACGATCGTCGACTGTCCCGCATGTAACGGTCGCGGTCGGCGGATTGACGACCCTTGCCGCAAGTGTCGCGGCAGCGGCCATCAGCGCCGCGAGCGCGTGCTGACCGTCAAAGTCCCGCCCGGCATTCACGACGGTCAACGCCTGCGCCACCAGAGCGAGGGCGAACCGAGCCAGCAGGGCCGCGTCCGCGGCGACCTGTACTGTGTCGTCCGCGTCAAGCCGCACGCGTTTCTCGAGCGCGACGGCGATCACCTGATCTGCCAATTCCCGATCGGATTTTCGCTCGCGGCGCTCGGCGGCAACGTCGAAGTTCCTACGTTGGAAGGCCGTGCGCCGCTGCTCATTCCACCAGGAACGCAGCACGGCGACGTATTCCGTCTTAAGGAGAAGGGGCTGCCGAACTTGCGCGGCGGGCGGCGCGGCGAAGAGATTGTCCAGGTGCTGATCGAGGTGCCGAAGCGGCTGACGGGAGAGCAGCAGGAGCTGCTGCGGAAGTTCGCCGCAACCGAAAACCACGACGTGCTGCCGCACACGAAGAGCTTTTTTGAGCGCGTGAAGGAGTACTTCACCGGCGCCGATGCCGACAAGGACGACGACGAGTAACCTGCTACGATCTGGGTAGGGGACGATTTATATGAGCACCGAAATGACCGATCAGGACGCGATGCGCGACGATCAGGAAGCCGCGAACGAAGCGATGGCTGAAGCCGCATCGCCGATCGAAGCGGCACAAGCCGAGATCGACCGACTGCGCGCGGAGAATCTTCGACTGCTCGCGGAAATGCAGAACATGCAGAAACGCGTTTCGCGCGAAAAGGAAGAATCGCTCCGCTACGCCGCCGCCGATTTCGCGCGGCAGTTACTTACAGTGATCGACGATCTCGACAAAGCCCGCGAGACCGCGCGCGACGCGAGCGAAGTGGCGCCGATGGCGAAGGCGATCGAGATTGTCCACGACAATTTCCTGAAGGCGTTGCAGAGCCTGCACATTCAACCGATCGAGGCCGTCGGAAAGCCGTTTGATCCCGCGTATCACGAGGCGCTGATGCAGCAGCCGACTGACGAGCATCCGCCCGGCACGGTCATCGGCGAGGTCTCACGCGGCTTCAAGATGCACGAGCGGGTGGTGCGGCCGACGCGCGTGATTGTGGCGAGCGAACCGCCGAAGAGCTGAGCGCGGCGTCGATCACGTCGCGCATCTCGCGGTCAAACCGCGCGTGCGAGAACCGCTGCGCGAGTTCCCACATCTCGCTCGGATCAAAGCGCGTATCCGCCGCCCGATCCATCGCGGCTTCCATCGCCTCCACCGTTTGCGGAGTGAACAGCGCGCCGCTGCGGCCTTCGCTGACGGTTTCCGTCGCGCCGCCAACGCCGTAGGCGATCACCGGGCAGCCGTGCGCGATCGCCTCTACCGGCACAATCCCGAAGTCTTCTTCGCCCGGAAACAACAGCGCCTTCGCCCGGCGGTAGTACCCGCGCACCGTGTCGTCGTCCTGCCAACCGAGCAGGGTGACACGGGGGTAGCGGCGTGGGTCCAGCTTGCGAATGTCCGGGCCGTCGCCGATGACGACCAGCCGCGCGTTGCGCTTGCGACAAGCCTCCAGAGCCAGATCAAGCCGTTTGTATGGCACATGCTGCCCAACGCACAGGTAGAAATCCTCGCGCGGTGTCAGCGTCGGCCGCGCCGGTAGATCGACCGGCGGATGCACGACGGTCGCTTCGCGGCCATAGCAGCGCTGAATCCGCTTCGCGACGTGCGCGGAGTTCGCGACAAACAGGTCAACGCGTCGCGCCGCTTGCGCATCCGCCGCGCGGACGTACGCGATCGTTCGTCCCCAGACAGCCCGCACACCCGGCGGCATCGAGCGCCGGTACACGTCCTCAATCTCGGGTTCCCACGCATACCGCATCGGCGAATGGCAATAGCAGATGACTTTGCTGCGATCCGCCGCCGTAAACGCCTTGGCCAGGCACGCGTCCGAACACAGCACGATGTCCGCGTCGGGCAATCGCGTCGTTCGCGCCGCAATCGGCATCAGCGGCAGCAACATCGGGTACCGCCGCGTGGCGCCGGGAATGTGCTGAAGGAATGATGTGTGTACCCGCGCTCGCGCCAGCGACGACGCCCCGAAGCCGCGCGGGTCGTGCACCAGTGTGTAGATCGGCCCGGGCGCGACGCGGTACAGCGCCTCCAACACACGCTCGCCGCCACGGCGCTTCACCAGCCAATGATGCGTAAGCACTGCGGACGGCGTATCGGGCAAGGTTGCCTCCGGTGAGTCGCGCGCCGGCGACAGGGCATTGAACTCAGGTCAGCTTAACTTCGTCGCCGCCAACCCACACGCGAGCCGCGTCAGGCGCCGCGTCAATCAACGCGCGAATGGGTCGTTCCGTCGGCGCATCGAGCGGAAACGCGGCGATGTCCGCCAGCATACCCGGGCGCAGCGCGCCGACCCTGTCGGCCATGCCGAGCGCCTCCGCCGCGTATACGGTGACGAATCGCAGCAACGTGTCATCGTCGTCCGCCAAGGCCGCGTGCGCCTCGCGCAATTGCGCCAATTCCCGCCACGGCGAGAGGTCCGCATTGTCGCAGGCCGGGCTGTCGGTACCGATGGCGACCGTCACTCCCGCCGCCCGCAGCCGCTCCAGCGGGTGATCTGCATGCCCATAGTACGCGTGCGCGCGCGGGCAATACACAACCGCGCAGCCCGCTTCCGCGATCGCGGCGATGTCATCATCTGCCAGGTAGTTACCGTGGGCGAGATACCCCGCCGCCGGCCGCGAAGACAGCAATCCTCTTACATATCGCCCGACCCCGCCGCTCGGAGTTGGCAGCGCCGCGTTTCGCTGCGCTTGGGCAAGGCCCGGCGGCATCCCGCTAATGTCGCCGCTGAGATAAGCGACTTCCTCGGGCGTCTCCGCGAGGTGGATCATCCAGGGCCGGTTCAACGCTGATGCGAGTTGGATCGCCGCTCGGGCGTCGGCAGCGGGCACGGTGTATGGCGCGTGTGGCGACACGCCCGCCGTCAGCAATCCGTTTTCGGCGACATCGTGCATCGCCGCGCGCAGCTCCGCGATCGTCCGCGGCGGCTGATCCGCGATGGACAACAACTCCACGAAGCAGACTTTGCGGATCGGGGTGTCCGCGAGCGCACGCCAGCCGAGATTGCGCCGAGAAGCATCGCCGACGCAGGTCACGCCCGCTTGCAGCGAGCGCCACGCAAATTCACCCGCGGCCGCGGTTTCGCGCTTGACCTGGTCGCCAATCCGCCGGACGCGAATCAACTCCGCCAACCACGGCCACAACGGCCCGCGCGGCAACTGGCCGGCGTAGCAGCCGAGTTCGAGATGCGAATGGGGGTTAATGAGACCGGGCGTAATGACGGCAGTGCCCAGATCGACAACGACTTCGCGCCTCTTCGGAGCCGGCGCTTGATCCAACGCGCCAACCGCCTGCACTCGGTCGTGAAGAACCTGAACGTAGCCGTCTCGAATCGGCGCCGCGTCGCCCGGCGCGACCCACGCCGCTCGCAGGATCACGGCAATGTGCGGTTTTCGAGCGGCCGGGCTTCGTCCTCAAACCAGCTGCGCCATTCGAGGTCGATCTGGCCGGCCTGCACATGGTGGCCCATCGACACTTCGCAGCGGCACATTGCCGGCGTCGAGTTCAAGACGTCGGTCAGGCGCTCGAGCAAGCGCGGCAGGCGCTCCACGGCCGCCCGGGCGCGACGCTGCTGCACGCCCGGGTCGAGAATGCGACCGTTTTCGAACGGGCGGAAATCGCTCCCGTTCTCGGCATAGCTGGCGACGTAGCACAAGCTCGCGTAGCACATCTGCAATTCCTTGGCCAGGAAGACCTCCGGCGCGAGTGTTTGGCCGATCAGGTCCGCGCCCAGCAGCGTGTACTTTCGCGCTTCGGCCGGGGTTTCGCGGCGCGGCCCCTCGACGCAGATGTAAACGCCCTGATCCGAGAAGTCGCATTCCTCGGTTTCGAGCGTCCGCTCAAACGCAGCCCGCAGCGACGGGCAGAACACCGGCCATTGACGCACGAGGCCGAGACCCTGGTTTTCAAAAAACGTGTTCGCGCGAGACGTGGTTTCGTCAATCACGTCGTGAACGATCACGTATTCGCCAATGCGGTAGTTATGCGACAGCGCGCGCGTTTCGCTCCACGAGACAATCGCCCGCACATCGAGCGCCTTCAGCGCGTAAATGTTGGCCCGATAGTTGACGAAGCTCGGGGCCAACTCGTAGCCCAGTTCGCCGTGGCGGGACAGGAAGTAGAAGTCCCCCAGACGAGATTCGCAGTAGTAGATCGGCTGTGAATGGCCGAATGGCGTGGCCTGTGGCCCGAGTCGTCGGGCGACCAGCGCCCCCTCGCGAAGCAGATCGTAAGCCGCCGTGCCGCCGATACATGCGAGCGAAGGACTCATGAAAGCCACTCCCGATTGGCAAGACGCCAACCACCCCGGCCAGCCGCCCCGCAGACCACCTCCGGGCGCAGCTCAAGCCGCGTTCGTGAAAATCCGGTTTTCATCAATGCGCCGTCGGGCCGGAAAGAGGGGTTCGCTCACTCGTTTGGATACCCGGAGTATACGGCGGCGCTCTGGAATCGCAACAAAAAAGTCGGCTTCCTTCGGGTTGTCTGCACGGGGCGCGGAATAGACGGCGTTGGGGACCCGGTTATTGTCTCCGAAATCCATGGCGTCCTTTGTACTCCAAGCGGTCGCGGCTTACGGTGTCGTCGGCGTCCTCATCGGCGCCGCCTTCGCCTTCTACGGCGTCAGCCGCGTTGACCACGCCGCGACCGGCGGGCCGTTCGGCTTTCGACTGATGATCTGGCCCGCCTCAGCCGCACTGTGGCCGTACATCGCGTTTAGATGGCTGCGCGCGGCGAGGGGCAACGCATGACCGCTCCGCAGCGCCGCTGGCATCTGATCGCGTGGTTGGTTCTCACGCCCCTTATCCTCGCGATCCTGATCGCTGCTTGGCGCGCCGGCCCGACCGGAGGCGCGGCGTGAGCGTCGGTTATGTCGCGGTGCAGTGGAATCGCCACAAGCGCGTCTACGACGCGTGCGTGATCGGCGGAATTCTGCTGTACGTCGGCGTGTTTTTCTCCGTCGGCAAAGCGCTTTTCGCGCCGCCGCACGCCATCAGCGACGAGATTCTCGCGATCCGCGCGCTCGGCACGTGTGCGTTTCTGCTGCTTCACGTCATCCTGTGCATCGGACCGCTCGCTCGGCTGAATCGACGGTTCCTGCCGCTGCTGTACAACCGCCGTCATCTGGGCGTCGCGACGTTTTGTGTGGCGCTGGCGCACGCGGCGCTGATCATCGGTTATTACCATGGCTTCGGCGTAGTCAACCCGTTTGTGTCGTTGCTGACGAGTAACACAAACTACTCGTCCCTGGCCGCCTTCCCATTCGAACTGCTTGGACTGATCGCACTCGCCATCATGTTCCTGATGGCCGCGACGAGTCACGACTTCTGGCTGAAGCTGTTTGGCGCGCCGGCCTGGAAGCGCCTGCACATGCTTGTGTATGTCGCGTACGCGTTGCTCGTGGCGCATGTCGCGCTGGGCATTCTGCAAACGCAGCGCGCGCCGTGGCTGGCGGCGTTGGTCGGCGCAGGTGTGGTTGTGGTGGCGTCGCTTCACATCGCCGCCGGCCTGCGCGAAACGCGGTTTGATGCGACGGCCTCCCCGCTTGATGGCGATGACGGTGATTGGGTAGATGTCGCGGATGTGGGCGAGCTTCGCGAGAATAGCGGGCATGTCGCGGTCCTCGGCGCCGGCAGGCGCGTCGCGCTGTTTCGCGTCAACGGCCGTGTGTACGCGACCACGAACACCTGTGCGCATCAAGGCGGGCCACTCGGCGAAGGGCGCGTCATCGACGGCTGTGTGACGTGCCCATGGCACGGTTGGCAATATCGAGCGCACGATGGCCAATCGCCGCCGCCGTTCTCGGAGAAAATCCCGACGTACCGGGCGCGTATCGTCGGCTCGCGCGTGCAGATCAACGCCAAAGCGCTCCCGCCGGGCACGCCGGTTGAACCGGCTGTCATTTCGGAGCACGCCGATGGCTGAGTCGCCGAAAGCCACGTCTCCGCTCGGGCGCGACGAGTTCTATGTCGGCTATCTACCTGTTCCCACGAGGCTTCGGCGCTTCCTATGGCGCATCACGCCGACACTGTTAGTTCTTCTCGCCGGGATCGCCTGGATTCTCGCGAGTGCGCAGCGCGACCCCGGCGCGGGAATCTGGAACGACGCCGAGGCGAAGACGTTCGTCGGCGTGATTGACGCGTCGCCGTATCCGCTGATTCGTGTCACGGATGAGGCCGGGGAAGCTGTGACGTATCTGCTGGTCGAAGTCGGGAAGTTTGGCGGCGGGCAGAGGGCCGCGCCATTCGCGGGCAAGGCTGTTCGCCTGAGCGGCTGGGTGCTGGAGCGCGACGGTCGCCGGATGATCGAACTCGAACCGGGCGACACGATTCACGCGGCTGAGGACGTGAGAGACGCCGAGCGATTTGCGCCGCCAAGACGTGAAACGCTTGGCGAAAGAACGTTGCGCGGCGAGATTGTCGACTCGAAATGCTACCTCGGCGCGATGAAGCCCGGCGACGGCAAGACCCACAAGCAGTGCGCGACGTTGTGTATCGCGGGCGGTATTCCACCGACGTTTGTCACACGAGATGAAGCGGGTCGCCGCGCGTATTACCTGATGACGAACCGAGATGGTGGCCCGTTTGACGAGCGCATCCTGCCGTTGGTTGCGGATCAGGTGGAGATGCGCGGCTCCGTCGAGCGGCGCGGCGACCTGTTAATCATCAGGACGGACGCCGACACGATTCGCCGGTACTAGATCCGCCCGATGTTGTTGAGCACGAGCAGCTTGAGTTCCGTCATGTCATGCATAGCGAAACGGATCCCCTCACGCCCAAAGCCGCTCTGTTTGATGCCGCCGTACGGCATGCTGTCCACGCGAAACGCGGGCACATCGTTCAGCACGACGCCGGCGTAGTCGAGCTGACGAAACGCGTACCACGCGTGGTCGAGATTGTTCGTGAAAACGCCCGCCTGCAGGCCGAACTCGGTGTCGTTCGCGACGCGGATCGCCTCCTTGAAGTTCAAGAATGGCTCAAGCGTCGCAACCGGGCCGAACACTTCGGCACAGCTCACATTCTGGTCGCGCGGCGTGTTTTCCAGCAGGGTTGGCGCGTGAATCGCGCCATCGCGCCGACCGCCGCACAGCACCCGCGCGCCGGCTTTCACCGCAGCGTTTACCCATTCCTCGACGCGGCGTGCGTCATCAAGCGTGATCAACGGGCCGATGAACGTGTACTCATCCATCGGATCGCCGGCTTTCAGCGCCTCCGCTCCGGCGACGAGTCGGTCACGCAGATCATCGTAGACATCCGCTTGAATCAGCACGCGCTGAACGCTGATGCAACTCTGACCGGACTGGTAGAACGCTCCGAACGTGATCCGCTCCGCCGCGCGGTCAAGATCGGCGTCGCGGTCGACGATGCACGGCGCGGTTCCGCCCAATTCCAGCGTCACCTTCTTGCGCCCGGCCTTCGCCTTCAGTGCCCAACCTACCGCGGGCGAGCCGGTGAAGCTCAGCTTGCGAATGCGGTCGTCTGTTACAAGCGGCTCGATGTCGCGGCTGGCGCAGGGCAAAACGCTGAACGCCGCGCGCGGCCATTCCGTTTCGCTGAGAATCTCGCCGAGCAGCAGCGCGCTTAGCGGCGTCGCCGACGCGGGTTTCAATACGAACGGGCAGCCCACCGCGATGGCCGGCGCGACCTTATGCGCGGCGAGATTCAGCGGGAAATTGAACGGCGTGATGAACCCGCATGGGCCGATCGGAAACCGGCGGGTGATCGACTCGCAACCCTCGGCGCGCGGGCTGATGTCGAGCGGGTCATACTCGCCGCGCAGCCGAGTCGCCTCCTCAGCGGCGACGCGAAACGTGTCGATCGTCCGCGTTACCTCGCCGCGCGCGTCCTTGATCGGCTTGCCGGCGTCGAGACAGACGGTTCGGCAAAGCTCTTCCCGCCTTTCCTCAATGTGTCTGACGAGCTGTTGCAGAATGGCTTGCCGCGTAAACGCCGGCATGTCGCGCGTCTGCTCAAACGCCCGCTCGGCCGCCGCGATCGCCGCGCGGACGTCATTGGCGCTCGCCCGGGCAACGACTGCGATTCGGTCGCCGGTGAATTTGTTATGCACATCTAGCGTCTGCCCGGAGAGCGTTCGCTCTCCGGCGAGCCACATCGGTTGAACGGTGTCGGACATTGGGCGTCTCCTGCGAACCGCGCCCGGCCGGACCGGCGTGCGCGACTACTTCACATTCATCTATAATGCGGCGAAAACACGGAGCCGTCATGTCGCGATTCAGAAAACGCCACCCGAAAGCGGGAGCGCCGCCCGGGACGCTGATGATCTCGGAATCAGACGCCAAGCCACGCGTCACGTACATGGCCTACACCGCCGAAGGGTCGATCGAGGAGGGGGCCGTCGCCCAGGTGGCCCGCCTGCGGCAGCTTCGGGCGGGCGCCGGCACGCTGTGGGTCGACATACAAGGGATCGGCGACGAGGCCTTATTGCGCGAAATCGGCGAGATATTTGATGTGCATCCATTGGCGCTTGAAGACGTCGTCAATGTGCCGCAGCGCCCGAAGGTCGATCATTACGACGAGCACATGCTGATCGTGACCCGCATGATTCGCATGAAGTCCGCGACCGTGCTTGATGTCGAGCAGGTGAGCGTGTTCGTCGGCGAGAACTATGTGCTGACATTCCAGGAACGGCATGGCGACGTGCTCGACCCGGTGCGAGCGCGGCTGCGTAAGGGAACCGGTCCGATTCGCAGGCTCGGCGCTGACTATCTCGCGTACGCGCTGATCGACACCGTGGTCGACGCGTATTACCCGGTGCTGGAGGCGATCGGCGACCTCCTGGAGGACCTGGAAGAGGAGATTGTCCAGCATCCACGTCAATCGCTGTTGCGCCAGATTTACGCCGCCCGCCGCGAGTTGCTGACAATGCGGCGCGCGGTGTGGCCGATGCGCGAGGCGATATACAGCATCGTGCGCAGCGAGGAGGAGGACTTTAGCGCGGAAGCCCGCGTGTACCTGCGCGATACGCTCGACCACTGCGCGCAGATTCTCGACGCGACCGAGAGCAACCGCGAACTCGTCACGGGCCTGATGGACATGTACCTGTCGACGATCAGCAACCGCCAGAACGAGATCATGAAGGTGCTGACGGTGATCGCATCGATCTTTGTGCCGCTGACATTTCTCGCCGGCATATACGGGATGAACTTCGCGGATATGCCGGAACTACATTACCGATGGGGATATCCGGCGCTATTGACGCTGATGGCGGCAGTCGCGATTGGCATGCTGGCGTATTTCTGGAAGCTTGGCTGGTTGAGGCGAGAAGACGCCTAGTCGGACATTGACAATGCCGACGCGATCGCCAGCTCGCGCGTGTGCGAGATCGATACCAGCCATCGCCGCACGCTCTGGCGCTGCGCGATTTCCGCCGTCAGGTTCGACAGCGTCGTCACCGGCTTGCCGAATTCGTCGGCGATCGTCTCGATGTCCGTCCAGGCGATGCCGCCGCGCCAGCCGGTTCCGAGCGCTTTCAAGACCGCTTCTTTGACAGCAAACCGGCCACTCAGGCGGACCGCCGTGTCTCGGGCGGCGAGGCAATACGCCTTCTCGGTAGCCGTATAGACGCGATCCAGAAACACGTCGCCGTGCTCACGCCACAACCGCTCGATGCGGGCGCACTCGACGATATCGATGCCGTGTCCGATGACGCTCATGTGATCGCGGCGATCAGGCCGACTCCTCCGCCGCGCCGACCGACGCCGGCGCGCCTTCGACCGAGCGCAGCAGCAGTTCGACGACGTCGCTTTGTGTGATGTTGGTGTGTCCCTGATCCGCCAAGCCGTCAGAGAGCATTGTCTTGCAGAACGGGCATGCGGACGCGATCGCGCGCGGCTTGCCGCCAGACGGCAACACGTTCAGCAATTGCCGCGTCCGCGCGTGATTGACCTTGCCCGCGCCGGCTTTGGCGGATTCGTCACGTATCGGCTCGTCTTCCTTCCACATCTGTGCCCCGCCCGCGCCGCAGCACATGCCGCGATCACGACTTTCCGGGGCATCGACCACTTCAACGCCAGGAATCGCGCGGAGAATCTCGCGCGGCGGATCGTAAATGCCGTTGTAACGGCCGATGTAGCACGAATCGTGATAGGCCACGCGGGCGTTGACCTCGTGAGTCGGCTTCAGCTTGCCGGCGCGGATCAGGTCGTGCAGAAATGTCGTGTGGTGAATGACTTCGAACTTGCCGCCGAACTCCGGATACTCGTTCGCGATCGTGTTGTAGCAGTGGGGACATGTCGTGACGATCTTGCGGACGTCGTAGCCCTTCATCGTTTCGACATTCTGTTGCGCGAACATCTGGAAGACGTATTCGTTGCCGGCGCGGCGGGCCGGGTCGCCCGTGCACGTCTCCTCCGGCCCGAGGATCGCGAAATCCACGCCGGCCCTTTGCATCAGTTTCGCCATCGCGACGGCGATCTTTCGCGAGCGATCATCAAACGAGGGCGCGCAGCCGACCCAGAACAAATATTCGGCATCCGGCTTTTCACTGCGCAGCGGGATATCGAGCCCGGCGGCCCAATCCGCGCGCTGCTCGTTCGCGAAGCTGTACGGGTTTCCTACGGTTTCCAGTCCGCGAAACGCGTTCTGCAACTGCTCCGGAAACTCGCCTTGTTCCATCACCATATGGCGCCGCATGTCGACGATCTTGTCGACATAAGAGATAAACACCGGGCATTCCTGCTCGCACGCGCCGCAAGTTGTGCACGCCCAGATCACTTCCGGCTCAATCACTTTGCCGATGAGCTGAAAGCGCTCGTCCTCCTTCAGCGGCGTCAAGCCGGCGCCGGAATCGTCGGCGTCGCCGGTCGCGACCGGATCGCCCGCGATCAGGCGATCCTCGTTCGCGCGCATGTGGTTGCGCAGATCGATCGTCAGTTGCTTCGGCGACAGCAGCTTACCGGTGCTCGCTGCGGGGCAATTGTCCGAGCAGCGTCCACACTCCGTGCACGTGTAGAAATCCAACACGTCTTTCCACGAGAAGTTCGCCGCCGTCCGCACGCCGAGCGTCTCTTCACGCTCGAGTTTGCCCTCAA
Organism: Phycisphaerales bacterium; assembly: GCA_020427345.1. Lineage (GTDB taxonomy): Bacteria > Planctomycetota > Phycisphaerae > UBA1845 > Fen-1342 > DSPM01. Next base: position 13,288 of record JAGQOO010000067.1, read on the forward strand.
TGTCCGGAACCGGATGCAGCCGGCCGATGCCGTCGAGGTTGGAAAAAAGCACATTCGGCAGCACGGTGATGACGTGGAAGTGCTTTCCGAAAGGCAGGAAATTCAGGAACGTCAGCACAATGATCGTGTGGCCCCAGAAGCCGATCAGCATCATGGCGCGAACAAGGCCGGTGGGAGCCGCTTGCAGGATGGTGGCCAGAATCGATGCCAAAGGCGTTTTGGCGTGAAACACGGACGCGTCGGCGCTGCCGTGGACGATGTACCCGCCGGCTTCATAGAACATGTCAGCGGTGATCAACCCGAGAATCATGCACAGGATAAACACGCCTTCGCTGGAGAGCGTCATACGGCGCGGCTTGATAACCAGGCGCGTGTACAAGAAGTACGAAACGCCGACCACGACGAAGCCGCCGATGATGTCCTTCAGGAACAGGTAAGCAGACCCAAGCGGCGCGCTGTCGTTGAACAGCCAGAAGCCGAATCCGCCATCCGGCCCGGTAAAGCCGCGGGTGGCGAGAATGATGGTGCGCAGCCCAAGCACCATGAAGCCGACAAAAATGAACGCGTGCGCGACGCCGGCGGCCTTGTAGCGGAACATCCGCGCCTGGCCGAACATGTAGTAGATGACCGCCTTGACGCGATCGCCCATTCGATCGAATCGATCGGCGGGCGCCTTGGCCGCGAACATCAGTTTCAGTCGGCGCGACGCGGTCCAGGCGAAAAAGCCCAGCCCCACGATTAGCAACGCCGACATCAGGATCGGGTTCACCAACGCTGCCCTCCCGGCGGTTCTGGCGCGAAGTGCGTTCTGACTGCGGGGCGATTGTAGCGAACGCGCCGCCCTCGACCAGCGGGAGGGAAGGGGCAGCCGCGCCGACCGGCGGCCGCGCACTCGTCGTCGGCTGACGCGTTTAGCGCTAGTACGCGACGCGCGGATCAAACCGGTTTCTGTAAACGTTCTCCATCAGGTTTGAAAACGACACGGTCTCAGCGTGGCCATCGAGATACCCCCAGTTGGACCGCGCCTCCCAACGGTCGATCAAGCCACTCACGGCGTTGATTTGTACTTGCTGTCCGGCCACTGACGGCGGTAATGGCGCGTCGATCCACTCTTCCGCGTGCGGGTGATCCGCGCCGGCAAACTCACCCTCATATGCCATGATCAGAAAGTGCACGGTTGACGCCGGCTGGGGAATGCGCTCC
>JAGQOO010000068.1 GCA_020427345.1 Phycisphaerales bacterium
TCGCGGGGTAGGCCGGCCCATGCCGGGCACGAACAAGTGTAAGTTGTTTTCCGCCGGCATGTTGCGTATTTTCCGCGTTTTCCACCGCCCTCGGGCGGCATCGAGGATGCCCATGTTCGGAAGATGGTTCAACGCCGAGTTGCGAGCCGCCGAGCGGGCGGCGGCGGAAGGCCGTCTGGATGACGCGTTCGAACGGCTGATAACACTCAAAGAAAATTCAACAGACGCGCAGGCGCTGCGCGGCCAAGTCGCGCGAGGTTTGATCGCCCGAGCCCGGGTTGGGCATCGCGGCGGGCGCCATGCCGACGCCCTGCGGGATATCGCGGCGGCAGAGCGACTAGTCGCCCTCGACTCGGACGCCCTCGAACTTCGTCAGCAGGCCCAGCGCGGGATCGATCAGAAGCACGAAGGCGCCGACGCCGTTGACCGGGCCAAACAGCGCCTGCGCGATGGGCGACTGGAATCCGCGCGCGAGGCGGCATGTCGGTTGGATGACACGCATCAACGCCGCGAGTTGCTCAATCAGATTGAAGGCGCGCAGCGCAAGTTGGCTCAGGCGATGGAAACGGCCCAGGCGGCGCTGGCGGCGGGTGACATTGCGCTCGCGGCGCGCGTATGGTCCGACGCCCACTTGTTGAACCCGGGCGCAGCGCTCGACGACCTTGGGCGCCAGATCGCTGACGCGCTGGAGCGCGGCGTATCCGAGCACTACGAGAGGGGCGCGCTGGATCGAGCGATCCGCGACGCCGAACTCGCGGCGCCATTGCGGCTGCACGCGCCCCGACTCGCCGACACACAGGCGCTGGCCGCCGAACTTCGCGCCGCGGGCGCCATGTTGGCGAGTGGCGCGTATGCGGAGCTGCGCGAGGCGCTGTTGCGACTACGCGGCCGCCGCGACGCGCCTTGGCTGAGCGGGTGCCTCGATGCGTTGTCGCACATTGTTCAAGGTCGCGACGGGTTGCTGGCGTCGCCGCTTGGGCGCCTGGCGTCTGCTAGCGTCGAGGCCTTGAGATCGACTTCCGAGGCAGCGCCGCCCTCGCCACTCTCCGTCAACGCAGAGCGCCCTGTTCCGGCGACCGTGTTGATGGTAGACGGCGCGGCGAGCGCGCTGTTGTTGGACAAGCCGGTTGTGAGAATCGGTCGCGCAGGGTCGGGGCATGCGCTGGACGTGGCGATCCCGGGCGATCTGGCGTCGCGCCACGCGGACATCGAGCGCGATGGCGATGATTACTTCCTGATCGCCCACGGACCGACAACCGTTAATCGCCAGGCGGTCCGACGCGTGTTGTTACGCGACGGCGATCGCATTCAATTCGGCGCGCGAGTCAAAATGCGCTTTGCGCGCCCGACCGTGCGCAGCCAGTCCGCCGTGCTGCGGCTGGCGAGCGGGCTGCGCCTGGCGAACGACGTGAGTGTAATCGCGCTGTTTCGGGATACGCTGCTGATCGGGCCGCAGACAAGTTGTCATATTCCGACACGCGATACGAAATCCCGCGTGACGGTTTTCGCGCGTGACGGACGATTGTGGGCGCGCCTCGCCGACGAGCGTGGTCGCCCGGCCGGAACGGCCCGTCCATTGGAAGATCGGGGCCCGACTGATTTTGACGACTTGCGCATCGCGATGACGACGATGCCGCAATCGATTGGATAGCCTGTGGGGCGCCGCATGTAGCGCGGCGCGAGGAGGCGGCTGATGGCGTACACATTCAAGTATGGCGATCGCCCCATCGATGGCGTAACGGTGCAGCGCGCCGTGGGCCGAGGCGGTTTCGGAGAGGTGTACTTCGCCGTCACCGACTCCGGCAAACAGCTCGCGTTGAAGTACCTGCGCGACAATCCGGAAATCGAGCTGCGCGGCATTTCACACGTGATGAACCTGAAGAGCCCGCACCTCGTCACGGTGTATGACGTTCGCCGAAATGACGAAAACGAACCGTTCGTGCTCATGGAGTACATCACCGGTCCTTCGTTGCGGGATCTGATGATCGCCGAGCCGAACGGACTTGGAACGCGAAAGGCGGCCTACTTCCTCGTTGGCATTGCAAAAGGTCTGAGCTACCTGCATGAGCGCGGCGTTGTGCACCGCGATCTGAAGCCGGGCAATATCTTTTATGACGATGGCTATGTGAAAATCGGCGACTATGGCCTCAGCAAGCATATGGCAGTCAGCCGCCACAGCGGTCAGACCGTGAGTGTCGGCACCGTGCACTACATGGCGCCGGAGATCGGCTCGGGCGCCTACTCTAAAGCGATCGATATCTACGCCCTGGGCGTGATTCTGTTTGAAATGCTGACTGGCAGATTGCCGTTCACCGGCTCGAGCATGGCCGAGATCCTGATGCGCCACGTGCGCGACAATCCGGATGTCGGCGGCATTCCCGAGCCATTTGCGGCGGTGATCGCCAAGGCGCTGCAAAAGAACCCCGAAGATCGCTACAGCGACGTCAACGAGATGGTTGACGCGTTGTCCGATGTCACGGCTGATCTTGGTGAGTTTGACGCCTCGTCGCTATCGTCCGTTCCTCGCGCGCCGGCGGATGACCCGATGCGCACGCGCACCTCACCGCGACCGGACTATGACCTGGACGCGCGACAGGCGCCGACCTACGGCGACGACTTTCCGAGTATTCCGCCTTTGCCGGGCGAACGCGGACCCGGGTTGTGGGACCGCCTGCGCGGCCGCGGCCGTCGACTCCGCGAGCAGCACGCGCCCGCGAACGTCCGCGGCCCAAAGCCGATCGCGGCCCCGCGAGAGAACTGGCCGCAAGTTGTAGCGAGCGCGATTGTGGTTTGCGCGGGCGGCGCGCTGGCGACCATTCTCGATCATGAGCGCGAACCATCGCTCTCATTTTTCGCGTTCTCGCTCGGCGCGGGGGCGGCGGCGGCCGGCGTCCTGCTGACGCACTTCAAACTCAAGCAGCGCCTGCTGACCCAGAGTCCGCTGCTGGATCGCGTGATGTTCGCCGTAACCGGCCTGGCGATGATGGCGCTCCCACTGATTATCCTGTCCGAGGAGCACGCCGAAAGAAACTCGCGAACACTGGCGAGCGTCGTTGGCGCCTTGGCGTTGTGCGATTGGTCGCGACGTATCCGGCTTGGCCGGCGCGGCGACATCGACGGTTCATCCGCCTTCGCGGCCGCGCTTGTCGCGGGCATCGTGGCCCTGGTGATCCAAGGTCAGCCGCTCGCCGCTGGCGTATTGGGCGCGGCGTTGTCTATCGCGGTGCAACTCGGCGCCGCACTGTGGCCGGATCGCACCCGCGCCCCACACACGTCGCCCCCGCCGCCACCTCCACCACCCGCGCCGGAGCCACGCCGCGAATCCGAAACGCCGACAATGGCCACCCCCACTCCGGATCGCGCGAGACTAGAAAACGCGACACGTCCCGGGCCTGAGCAGCAAGCGGCGCCGGTCGTAACGCTCGCGGAGCCGTCGTTCATCGTGCGTACGGCGAACGCGGGAATGTCGGCATTTGGAAAGTTGCTGATCCTCGCGGGCTGTGCGTGGGCGATGACTTACAACGTAGCGGATTCGCTGACCGGTAACTGGCACAGTGGAAGCGACGCCTTTCAGATTTCGCCCGCTCACTTCGAAGTGTATAAGACCGGCTGGCCGGCGCCGCGGCGCTTTGACGCCCCACGCGCCGTCGTGCTCGCCCCGATTCTGGTCGGCGTTTTCTTCGTCACGATCGCCCGCCGGCATGACGGCGTCGCCCACTTCGTTCGAGGTCTGATCGCTTGCGGGCTGATTGCCGCCGCCGCGATGGTCGCGTTGGGGCCGGCTGGCGACAGTCTTGGGACGTTCCTGCGCTCGCGGGATTGGGAAGAGCTGGAGCATTCGCGCCACGCCGCGCGATATCTGCTGCTGCTGGCGGCAATGCTTGGCATGGGGTGGACCCTGCTCGCATGGCCGAAACGTCGCCGCGAGCGGCAGATCGTGATCTGATCGGCCGATCCGCGCTGTATGGCGCGGTTTTCCCGCGTTATTCTCTAGCATGCCGCGGCCGCGACTATCGCCGGCCGTCGGCGTGTTTTGTTATGAGGTCACGCGGTGAGCGCGAGCGAAGCGGATCTTTACCTTGTGGACGCAGTGCGGAGGGGAGAGCCGGACGCGTGGCGCGAGGTGATCGCGCGCTACGAAGGGCGCCTGCTGAGCTTCGCGCGGCGCATGCTCGCGCAGAAGACCGAAGCCGAAGATATCGTGCAGGAGACCTTTCTCGGATTGTTGCGCAGTCTTGAGAACTACGACCGCTCCCGCTCGCTTGAGACGTACCTGTTCGCGATCGTGCGCAATAAACTGAGCGACCATTTCCGGAAACAAAAGGGGCAGCGCCAAAGTCTGGAATCGTTGACGCTGGAGGAAGGGCACGGCGCCTACACCGATCGCGAAACGCCGAGCGGCCGGCTCGATCGCCAGGAAACGCTCGACGCGCAGCGGGCGGCGCTGACCGACGCGCTGCGCGTATATGTCGGGCAATGCCAGGAACAGAATCGCTTCGACGAGTTGATCATCGTCGAGATGCTGGTCGTGCAGGGTTTGCGGAATAAGGAAGTCGCGGCGGACTTGAACATCACCGAAACCGCCGTCGCCGGCGTGAAGTTTCGCGTGTTGGATCGCTGGCGCAAGCTGCTTGCGGAGCGTGGCCAGGCGGTGGATTGGAGCGAGGCGGAACTGGCGCACGACAGCACGGTCGGCCGCGTGTGGCGCGAGGAAGGCGTCTCGTGCGCGAAGCGCTCAACATTGGGCCGCTATCTGCTCGGCGCGCTCGACCCCGCGTGGGAGTCATATCTCGACTATCACATTCGCGTGGCGGATTGCGATCGCTGCGCGGCGAACCTCGAAGACCTGAGCCGCGAAGAGGAGCGCGACGCCGAAGCGGCCCGCGAACGGCGCGAGCGCTGGTTCGCGTCGAGTGTGGGCTTTTTGTCGCGGGCGGAGTAGGCTGAGATTCCGGGACGGTCTATTGCGCGAGCCTCCCCTCGACGAATCGCCGCAGCAACCGCGATAGCCCGATCGCCAGCGCCATGCCGACAATCAGCACCCCCGCCAGACCGAGCAGCGCCTGAGGGCGGTCGCGGGCGATTTCTGTGAACAAGTCGCGGTAGCGCATCCCGATTTCCGCCGCCGGGCGGCTCAGCCATAGCGCGGCGAGAAAACCAATGCCGAGCCACGGGCCGAACGGGATCATGACGGTCTGCTTCAGCGCGAGGCCGATTATCCAACCCACCAGCGCGAGCGGAATCGCCAGCAGAAAACCGAGCAGCGCCAAATCCCAACCGATCGTTGCGCCGGCGGCGGCGAGTATGAAGATATCGCCCACGCCGAACGCTTCGCGCCCGAATACCAGCGTGAAGAAGATACGCACGATCCAACCGGCGGCGGCCGCGAGAATCGCGCCATGCGCCGCGTAGGCGATGCCGGCGATCGGCGTCACTGGCGGCGCGTTGTTGCCAAGCGGCGTCCACGCGACGAGTGTTTCCCAACCGCTCGCCAGCGGCCCGGCGCCAGCAAGCCAGTATGCGATCGCGCCGACGCCGACAATCGGCGCCAGCCACACGCATTCGCTCAGCGCGACGCGTCGCGCGAACGGGCGTTCCGCTTCGATTTCGGCGTGAATCTCGTCATCCGCGTCGCGCCGCGCGCCGCCGGCGGCGACCATGATCGCGAACATGATGATGATCGCGAGCGGCGCCGCGACTTGTGTCATCGCTGAGTCGGGTTGGGTCGAATCAGCGCCGCGCGTGAACAGCGGCGTAACGGTCAGCAGAATCGCGGCAAGCGCTGCCGCGAAAACGCCGATGAGCGGGACTCGGACGGCAGGCGCCGACGACTTGTGCGGCTCGCGAGTTTCGTCGGCGAACTTGTCGTCCCCCGCCCCGCCATCCGACGCGCCTTCAATTTCCTCAGCGGGCGCAAACCGCCACAGCATGATCGCGCTCGCGATCAGTGCGACAAACGTCGCCGCCGCAACCTGGCTTTCAGCGACAGGCGCCAGGAATCCCCCGCGCGGCCATAGGGCCATCAGGATTAGTCCGGCAATCAGCGTGAAGTTGGTGACACGTGTGTCGATTGAATACGACACCACATCCGTCGCGGCGCAGGCGATCATCGCCGCCGTCAATGTCAACCACGCCAGCAGCAGCGGCCAGTCGGTCCCGAGCGCGAATTCGTCGAGCCCGAATCGCGCGTGATCGTGCGCCAGCAAACGCCACACCAGCGCGAACGCGAGCCCCGTAACAGCTTCGACGAGCGGGTACTGCGCGGAAATCGGCGCACGGCAATAGCGGCATCGCCCGCCGAGCGCCAGCCAACTGATCAGGGGCAGATTGTCAGCCCATGCAAGCGTATGGCGGCAGCGCGGACAGAACGACCAGCGCGGGTGCAAGAGCGACAGCCCCGCCGGCAGGCGATAGACCACGACGTTCAGAAAGCTGCCGACGCACAGTCCGAGCAGCCACACAAACACGCCGAATATGAAGATCACCGCGTCGTTCATTCCGTCGATCGCAGACCGGTTTGGCTCAGCACGGCGCGGGCAACATCCGCCGGCGCGCGTCCGTCCGTATCGACGCGTATTGTGGCGAGTTCCGCGTAAATGGGGGCGCGGCTCGCCGCTAATTCTCGCACCTCGTCCGCCCAGTCGCGCGACGTAAGCGACGGGCGGGCCTGGCGCTGATCGTCATTCGCCATGCGTTGAATCAGCGTCTCGGGTTTCGCGCTCAGCCAGACGCAAACGCCGGCGCGGCGTATGTACTCGCGATTGGCGGTGTCGAGCACAGCGCCGCCGCCGAGACTGATGACCTGACCCGAATTCGCGCAGGTTTCATCGACGATCTGCGCCTCGATCGCGCGAAAGGCCGCTTCCCCGCGCGTGGCGAAAATCTCTCGGATGGTTGCTTGTTCGCGCTGTTCGATAACCGCGTCAGTATCGAGGAACTCCCATTGCAATTCGTTCGCCAGCAATCGCCCGACGGTGGTCTTGCCCGCGCCGCGCATGCCGATCAGAAGCAGATTGCGGGGAACCGGCGGCGCTTCGCTCAATCGAGCACCGTGTGGCGCAGCGTGTCGCGCGGGTTATCGAGATCGAAAAACACCGCGTGCAGCGTATCCTCCCCCTGACCGGGGTTGACGCAGATGGTCGAGCCGACTTCGTCGCGCCAGGCGCCGCTCGCAATCGGCGATTCATGCACATGGCCATGCAGCGAGAGAATCGGCCGGCGCTCAAGCAGAAACGCCCGCACGGCGGTTGAGCCGACGGGGTGATCGACGGCCGGCAAGTGGTCCAGCCTGGTGGCGTGGGGCGGCGCGTGACACACGAACACAAACGGCGACGGTGTCGGCGCAGCGCGGGCCAATTCCTCCGCAAATGTCGGGCGCGTTGAAAAGTGGTCAGCGGCGGTAATCTGCGCGACGGTTTTGCGGTCGGCGTCCCATCGCGCGCCATCAAAAGGCGGAATCGGGTCGCCGCGCTGGTCGAGGCGCTCAAGGTCTTTCAACATGAACGGCGTCGGCGGCGAATACGAACAGCCGAGGAACGTCACGCCGCCGAACGCGCGAGGTTGATCGAGCGTGAGCAGCGTGGCCACGTCGGATTTACCCATCGCTTCGAGCGTCGGCAGCCATTCGTGATTGCCGGCGATCCACGCGACATGCAAGCCGGGCAGCGCGGCGCGCCACTGGGCGATGCGCGGTACGAGTGTTTCAGTGAGCTCGCGCAGTTGCCCGCCTACCGGATCGTCTTCCGGGCCGTCGCTGAGGTTGTCGCCGCCGAGGATCAGCAGGCCGGGACGTTCCGCGCCGAGCAGATCGCCCAACAGGCCCAGCAGTCGGGCGGAGCCGTGCAGATCAGATGTGAAGATAACACGCATCGATCGCGTATCCCCGGACGGGTGAAATCAATAGAGCGCATTTTCGGCGCGTTGGTCGAGTCTGTCGAGCGCGGCCTGGGCGTCGTCCATGACGCGCTGGACCCGTGGGCCAATGGGGCCTTTTTGGGGCTTGGCGTAGGGGTTGTAGCCCGGATCGTCGCGCACCGCGCAGCCCGTGGCCAGGGCAAGGGCCATTGCGAGGGCGAGCGCAAACCGCTTCCGGAGAGTCGTTGTCATGACTCTAGTATCGGAGAATTGAAGAGGCGCTGCGGAGCGCGGACCTCAGGGCCTGGCGGTTGATCCGGTCAACCACTTGCCCGAGTAGCGCAGAATGGGTGAGAACCACGATCGAATGACCATCGGCGCGGGGAAGTTGTCATAGCGCCATTGTGGTGAGCGCCAATGCAGCCGCCAAAACCATGTTTGACCATCGCGAAAGTCGGCCGGGTTGATCAGGCTTCCGGATTGCCGACACTCGATCATCGCGGTATGCCCATCAGCGAAAGTGGCGAGAAACTCACCAACTCCGCCATGCCATCCGACGACGTCGCGCGGGTCTTTTCCGGGGGGCGTGTCATAGTTTCCGGCAACGATCCCGACATTGATTTCCGCCGTGTTGGCCAACGCCTGGATAAATCGTGATTCCCAGAAAAGCAGGGCGCGGTCTGCTTCAGGAAAGGCGGGAAGCGAGCGACGATACGCGCCGAAGCGGCGATAGATGCCGCCATCGATTTCGTACCACGCGTGGTCCTTGAAATAGTAGAAGTCACCCATGTAGCTGTTGCCGGTAGTGGCATGCACCGATCGTTTGATGAGATCGCCCGGCGTCCACGGTGCGGGCGCGGAGCGAACTTCGCTATCCAGTCCAGTGTCAGCGGGATCATTGAATATCTCGAACCCTGCGCGTGAACCTGTCGTTTCGACAAACCGGTTCATGAATCGGCCACTGGCTCCACGATGTTGTCGATCGCGCGGACCGGTTGGGGTGAAGTCCAACTGGTCATCGACTCGAAGTCCGTCCTTTCCACCCCAGTCCCAGTCGCCGGCGCCCATGGCATAGGCGTTCTGATCGTTCGTCGTTTGAGACGCGCGATCCAGTTCCTCATGCGTGTTGGCGTGCTGCTGATGCAGCAGTGCATCGGAGGACTCCTGCGCGTTCATATGCGCGAATTCACCATGAAACTTCATGTTGTCCATGGCGATCGCCTTGGCGGCATCCCGGCGGGCATTGTCGACGCCGCACATCATGAACACGGCCAGCAGCGACGTGACGCTTGTTGAGACGATGACTTCGATGAGCGTGAGTCCCAGGCGAAGGCGCATGTCGAGCCCCCTGCGGTTGACTAGCTGTTCGGACTTGTATCTGGAATAGTCCCACGGTGGCCGCCAAAAAGCAACCGGATTGTTGGGGCAGTTTCGGGGTGGGCTGGATTCCCGCTTTGCGCGGGAATGACGGTTGAAGGGGGCATGGGTTCCCGCTTTCGCGGGAATGACGTCTTGGTTCGCTTGCGCGGGAATGACGTTTTGGTTCGCTTGCGCGGGAATGACGTTTTGGTTCGCTTGCGCGGGAATGACGGTAGATGCGCCCGGGGGGTCGGTGGTTGGGCTCCCGGTTGCGCGCCCTCCATTCGTCACCCCCGCGCAAAGCGGGGGTCCACTATCTACAGCCGGTACGCCTCATCCGTCGGCCGCAACGGGCGGTTCATCCACAGCGGCCGGCGTAACTCGCCCGTTGCCGGTCGCGCCAACGCCAACCATTCGCGGTACACCTCCATCGACCGGTTCGTATCCACGACGACATCGCCATACTCATCGCCGGCATGCGCTTTTTCGACACGCACGCGCTGATGCCAGCAGTGCATGCCGCTGATCGGATCCGGGTGCGCCGGGAATATCAGATTCTGATGCACGCCGCCTTCGCGCCACCACACGCGCCTGCTGTCGCTGTCCGCGCTGTCGAACGGCCCGGGCCCGCTGCGCGTTTTCATTCGCCAAACGCCGCCCGCTTCCTCGATCGTGACCACATTGCCACTCCAGCGGCTCGCCGGCGGGTCATTCGGCCGACGCCATCGCCCAAGATGATGCGAACACGCGACAACGCCGGGACGAATCGCCTCCGTGACCCAGCAGCGGTCGACAAAATGGCCGATGGTCGTGCTGACGCGAACAAGGTCGCCGTCGGAGACGCCGAGCGTCTTCGCATCGGACGTGTGAATCCAGACCGGGTTGCGCTGCGAGATTTCGTTCAGCCACTTCGCCGCGCCGCTGCGCGTGTGAATCAACGTGGGCAGACGGAAGGTCGGCAGGAGGCAGAAGTCGCCGACGCCCGGCGTGTCATTCGCGGCGGCGCCGGGCCTACCCGACCAGGCCTCCCACTTTTCCGACGCGACCGGGCTTTCCCAGATGTGGCTCGGGATGTAGCCGGGAATCGCGTGCTCCGGCCAGCCCCAATCGGCGGTTGTGCGGCTGTAGAACTCGAGCTTGCCGGAGGGCGTTGGGAAACCCTCGAGCGCGGCGCCGTCGATCATGACGCCGACGCGAGCGCCGTTTCGCGTGATCAGCCCTGAAGCCGCGTCGGTTTGCGTGTTTTCGAGTTCCTTTTCGCTCAAGCGGCGCTCGTGGCGTTGATAGGTCTTGTCGCGCACTTCGAACGCGCCGTAGCGCCGCATGTAATCCAAGGGGGCCAGTTTTTCCGACGCGGCTTTGTCCTTCAATCCCGGCACTCGCTCAAGAATATGCGTGTAATAGTCATCGACGGTCAACGGCGTTGATGAATCGCGCGGGCTTTCGAAGTACTTGCGAATGCCAAGCGAGCCATCCGGGTCGATCGCCCACGTCAGCGCGATCCAGAACTCGTCCTCTTCCCACACCTGTCCGGGGTTCGCGTCGCGCGTGTCCGCGTCATTCGTCCCTTCCGCCCTGCGATGCGCCCGTAGCACGGGCTGGCGAAACGCGATCCATGTGCCGGCATGTGTTTCATATGTCGTCAGGTCGTGGCGCTCCGGCCCATGCCCCATCGGCAGCACATAATCCGCGTAGAGCGCCGATTCGTTCCATGTCGGCGTCAGCGCGATGTGCAATCCGATCTTCGATTCATCGCTGAGCGCCTCGATCCACGAAAAGCCGTCCGGATACGTCCATACCGGGTTGAACACGCGGGTGAAGTACACGTCGATTTTGCCGCGGCAGTCCTTCAGGAAGTGTGGCAGCAGTTCGCTCATCTCGTAATGCGCAAGCGGGTACTCGCGCGGCCAGTGTAATTCGTTCCACGTTTTCTGCGGCGGTGGCATGTTGATCAGATCCGCCTTGTACTTGCTCCATGCCGACGGGCTGCACCCCCCGCGCGTGCCGACGCTGCCCGTCAGCACGTGCAGGAAAAACAGGCACCGCGCGACCTGCCAGCCGCCGAGATGGGCGCTGGCCGCGCCACGCCACGTGTGCGAACAGAATCGCTCGCCCGCTTCGCCGACTTTGCGGGCAACATGGACGATCTGCGCCGCGTCCAGCCCGCATTCTTCCGCCGCGTATTCCGGCGTGAATCGCGCGTATTCCAGTTCCATTCGCTCGAAAAACGCGTCAAAGTCGCCGCCTTCGGCATTCATCGCTGACAGCGAGTCGCGCCAGTTCACCCAACGCTCGACAAATGCGCGATTGATCAGTTTCTCGCGCAACAGCACGTGCGCGATCGCCAGCAGCAACGCCGCCTCGGTCCCCGGCTTTGTCGGCAGCCAGTAATGCGCCATCGACGCAGTGTTGCTCAAGCGCGGATCGACGACGCAGACCTGCGCGCCGTTCTTTATGCCTTCGGAGATGCGCTGTGCGTGGGGATTGAAGTAATGCCCGCTTTCAAGGTGCGCGTTCAGCGCGAGAATAAAACGGGCGTTCGCGTAATCCGGCGACGGCCGATCGTAGCCGCTCCAGATCGCGTAGCCGAACCGCGCCCCGGCCGAACAGATATTCGTATGGCTGTTGTGCCCGTCGACGCCCCACGCCCGCAGCACTCGATCGACAAACCCCTCGGATCCGGGCCGGCCGACGTGATACACAACCTCGTTGTGGCGGTTTTCCTGAAGGGCGTTGCGGATGCGCCCGCCGATGTCGCGCAGCGCTTCGTCCCATGACACGCTGCGCCACTTGCCGGAGCCGCGCGGGCCTTCGCGCTTCATCGGCGTCAAAATGCGGTCGGGGTCGTTGACCTGATTGATCGTCGCCGGGCCTTTGGCACAGTTACGTCCCCGGCTGCCGGGATGAACCGGATTGCCCTCGAACTTCCGCACGCGGCCGGTCTGTTTGTCGACATAGGCCAGCAAGCCGCACGCGCTCTCGCAGTTGAAACACACGGTCGGCACGAGCCGGTACGTCCCGAGCGGACGGGCTTTTGAGCCGCCACGCGGATCGAGTTCCACATATTCGTCCCAGTGGTCCGCAGCGGGGAACTTGGCGAGGGTTTCGTGCTGTGGGACGTCGCCGGGTTTGGCTTCCGGCGCGGTTTCCCGCAACACGCGGAGGCGGATGGCGGCTTGTTCGATCCAACTGCGCGGCGGGCGGTAGCTCATGCGTCCGGCTCCTGTGGCCGCGCGACCGAGCTGGATTCCCGCGTGCGCGGGAATGACGATTGGGCTGGTCGCGCGCCTCACCAGCCGCGCTCGCCGGATTCCCGCGCGTGCGGGAATGACGGGTAGGCGCGGCTGCGGGTCGGGACATAGAGTACAATCAAACGCGTCGCCGAGCGCGGGTGCGCGCGACGGCGCCACCGGGCCCTTAGCTCAGTCGGTTAGAGCAGCGGACTCATAATCTGCCGGTCGCTGGTTCGAGCCCAGCAGGGCCCATTTGCTTGGATGAAACTGCCCAACAAAAAGGGCGCCACGAAGGCGCCCTTGTCGTCCATCTTGGCAAGCCCCAAAACTCGCTAGTTGCGGATCAGCGTCCCCGCGCAGTCCGTCGTCTCTTCCGTGTCAAACGAAATCGTGCCGCTTGGCGTCGACAGGATCACCATATAGTCGGCATTGATGGTAACGTCGATATTGTCGTCCGCGTTCAGCATGGCGCTGCCCGTGACGACGGCCGTTCCGTCCTGCGTCAGGTCGCCACCGGTCGTGCGGCCTTCGTAGTCGATCGACATTTCAACCGACATCATCGTCGACGCATAGCTGGCCTGGGTGATGGTGACGATGTACGTCGCGGTGAGGTTGCCGGATGTTTTCACGACGGTTTGCGTCTGCCCCACCTTGGTGATGCCGACTTCGAATTCGGACGAACCCGCCGAAAAGCCCGGAACGATGATCTTGTTCGGGACGCCGTCCGCGTCGAACATGATGCCGATGTTGCGGTTCATGTTGGTCGGGTTCTGTGGCGTGCCGTTCAGCGACTGCGTGATCGTGCAGCGAACCGTGCCGTTGTAGCTGCCTTCGATCTTGGCGGGCTCGGTCGTGTTACCGCCGTTGTTGTTCCCGCCGGTGTTGTCGCCACCGGTGTTGCCACCCGTGTTATCGCCGCCGGTGTTGTCACCGGGCTTGTTGTCGCCGCCGGTGTTGCTGCCACCGGTGTTATCTCCACCCGTGTTGCTTCCGCCGGTGTTGTCGCCCGGCTTGTTCGGATCGCCGGTGTTGTCTCCGGGTTTGTTGTCTCCGCCGGTGTTATTGCCGGTGTTGTTACCGGGATTATCCTGACCGGACTGGTTGTTGTCGGGGTTCTGCTGGTTGTTGTTATTGTTGTTCTGGTTCTGCTGCGGGCAGCCGCCCATGGCGCCCAGTGCCAGGCAGGACACGAACAACGCGATCAGCATCTTGTGCGGCATGAGCCGTTCTCCTCGCGAACCTTCCCGCGGACCCGCGACCACGCGGCGCCCTACTGCAATCCGAGCGCGCCTTCGCACACGCGCGATTCTCCCGTCTTGAACTTCAGGCCCCCGGCTGTCAGATCAACCAGGTAGTCCATTTCGGCGGTGTAACGCAACGTGCCATTTGCGATCAGGCCGTTGACCGTCAGCACGCCCGTGCCCTTTTGAGTCAGGCTTCCGCCCTGCCCATCGTAGTCGACGTCAAACACCAAGCGGAACGCATCCGCCGAGTACAGCGCCTCTCGAATCGTAATCTCCATGGTGACATCGAGATTGTTCGACGAGGTGGTCTCGGTCGTTGATTCCCCCACCTGGATGATAGGCGCGAACACGTCCGGCGATCCACTGAATCCGAACACCAGAAATCCGCTGGACTTACCTTCAGTATCGAAACTGACTTCAATCTCCAACGTGTCCGACTTGGGGTCGGTCTGGGTATCGTCCAGCTTCTGGGTGATCGTGCAGCTGATGTCGCCCAAATACACTTTCCCGCTGGCCGCCGGAACCACCGGATCGACCGGCGTTTCCACGCCAGGATCGCCGGAATTGGGGTCGCTGGTCGGGTTTCCGTTCGGATCGGTCGCGTTCGGCCCGTCCGGGTTGTTTGTGGAGTTCGGATTATCGGTCGTTTGCGTATCACTACCGGCACTGTTGTTGGGATCGAGCGTCGCGCTCGGGCCGCTCGGGC
>JAGQOO010000069.1 GCA_020427345.1 Phycisphaerales bacterium
CCGACAGCATCCGCAGCGCTGGCACGCGCTCCGCGACGCGCTGCGGATCGCGATACAGCCGCAATGTCGCGTCCAGTGCGGCGATCTGCAACTTGTCCGGCCGCACCGCGCGCGTCAGCGGGTGCGAGCGAATGCGCGCGATCAACGCCGCGCGACCGACGATCAGCCCCGCCTGCGGCCCGCCCAGCAGCTTGTCGCCGCTGAACAGCGTCACGTCCGCGCCCGCCGCCAGCGATTCGGCGACGGTCGGCTCATCCCAAGTCGCCGGGCTGTTCGGCAGCGCGGCGCCCGCGTTGATCGGCGCGGGCCAGCGGATGTCACGATGCAGCAGCCCGCTGCCGAGATCGTCAATCAGCAGCAAACCGCGCTCATGCGCGAGCCGCGCCATCTCCGCCAGCGGCGTTTCCTCGACAAAGCCGCGCACGCGGAAATTGCTGGTATGCACGCGCAACAGCGCGGCGGTGTTCTCATCGATCGCGCGTTCATAATCGCGCAGACGCGTGCGATTCGTTGTGCCGACCTCGACCATGCGGCAATCGGCGGCGGCCATGATGTCGGGAATGCGATAAGAGCCGCCGATTTCCACCAGCTGGCCGCGTGAAATCACCACGCCGCATCCGCGCGTCAACGCGCTCAGCGTCAGCCACACCGCCGCCGCATTGTTGTTGACGACAAGCGCATCTTCGGCGCCGGTGAGCTCGCGAAGCAGCGCCGCCGGGCCGGCGTGCCGATCGCCGCGTTGCCCGTCTTCGAGATCAAACTCCAAGTTGCAATAACCAGCGGCGATGTCGGCGATCGCGTCGATCGCCTCGGCCGCAAGCGGGGCGCGGCCCAGATTGGTATGCAGGACAACGCCGGTCGCGTTGATAACGCGGCGGAGATGCGGCCGCGCGCGGGCGTAAAGCGTTTCACGGACATCGACCGCCAGTTCGCGCATGTCGAGCGGAGCTGCGCCGTTACCGTTGGCGTGTTGCGGCTGCGAAGAGGCGGGGTCGTTCGCATCGGAGCCTGCATTCTTGTCGATGCGGGCGTCGGCGTTCGATTCGCCGCCGCGCAGCGCGATTCGCCGCCGATCGAGCGTTAACCGAATCGCCGCGATGAGTTCAGAGCGCGGGAACTCGCCCAGCAGCGGCTCGATCGTCGGCTCGCGCAGCATCGCGTCGACCGACGGCAACCCGCGAAGACCGGCGTCACGACCGTTGTCGGCTGCGCTCAAACGGCGGCGCTCCTGTGCGCGAAAAACAACCCGTTAGTTGGGGTACTGCTCCGGTTTACCAGGATTCGGACATGTCACGACGCCAACGCGGTGAAAGTCATCCGGGGATGCCACTGAGACGTCCTGAATCGCCAGCATTGCAGGATCGATGTCGTCGGCGCCCCCGATGTATCCCATCCCCTTCAGCCCTTTCGCGTTCTGCGAACTTATCGCGTGGCCGCCAGATTTGAGGCCGGCCGCCTGCTCATACCAAGGTTGGCGCCATTGCTGAAGCTTCTTAACCAGCTGGCCGAACTCGTCCTTATGCGACGTAACCACGTTCTTACTCTCGGTTGGGTCAGCGCGCCAGTCGTACAACTCAAACTGGCTGTTGCGTTGCAGCAACTGGTCCGTTTCATCCGGCACCCAAATCAGCTTCCACTGGTTGTCGCGAATCGTCAGCGAGAACATTTGCTCATAGCCGGATTCGGTGTAGACCCACCGCGGGAACTTCTCGTCAGAGGTCAACGCCGCATAGACCGACTGCGCCTCCCACTCCTCGGGTTTGGCGACGCCGATCATGTCCAACAGCGTCGGCGCCAATGAAAACGACGCGACGGGCGCGTCAATTCGCTCTTCCTTCACGCCGCCGACGGGGCGAATCATGTACGGCACGCGCGCGGTGCTGTCATACGGGAAGCGACCGTGCTCCATGTAGAAGTTCTGATCACCGAGACTTTCGCCGTGGTCACCGACGAGAACGACAATCGTGTTGTCCATCAGTTTCAAGTCACGCAGCTCTTCGATCAGAGCGCCGGCTGCGCGATCGCCGCCGAGAATACCCGCGTCATAAACTGCTACGCTGTACGCCAGATCGGTTGCGCGCGGATGAATCGTCCGCCCGCCGGCCCGCAGGTCCACCTGAATTGCGCCTCGGTGCAAACCGCCAATATCCGGACGCTTCAGCGGGCGATAGCAGGGATCCTCCAAATCTGCCGGAATGTCCAAACACGTCAACGGGTTGCGCCGCAACTCCACAACTTCGCTCGGCCCCATGTGATCGTCATCGACGAACGTCTCCGGCGGAACGCCGCCGCCGTCGTAGTAGTAATGGGCGTTGTTGTAATGCGCCCATACAAAGAACGGTTTGTCGTCGTTCTTGTGCTGTTCGATGTAGTCGATCGCGCGGATCGTCGGCGCGATGTGGCGCTGCGGATTCGCACGACCACTCGCGTCGCGCCAGACCTCTTCAAACGTCTGGAAGCCCTGGTTGATATTCGTTTCACTGTTCACAGCCGCCGTCGACACAAATGCCGCCGTCTGATACCCCGCGTCGTTCAGCACTTCGCACAGCGTCTTGTGCTCATCCGCGAGAAACTGCCCCGGCGTGATGCGCATCACGCCGTTGGTGTGGCCATACTTCGCGCTCATGATCGCGGCGAACGCCGGCGCGGTTTTCGGCCATTGCGTATACGCGTGATCGAACACGTACGACTCACGCGCAAGGGCCTCGAAACTCGGCGTCGTCCGCCGGGCATAGCCATACAGGCTCATGTGGTCCGCGCGGACCGAGCACAGGCTGATGAGCACAATGTTCGGCTTGCCCTTGGCGCTCGCGACCGCAGGCGTGTCGCCCGCCTTGGCCACGCCGGCGCCCGACTGATTGCCGTCGCAGCCCACGCAGATCGCCATCGCGACGGCGACTCCCGCCGCCAGCGTCGTGCGCAACAACGCGTACTTGTTTGAAGTCATTTCGGCCCGCACAGTGTCGCCCCTCTTCAAGAAAATCCGCGCGCCGCCGCGATTATCGGCGGCATGGCGCCGCGTTTTGGATTCAGTACTAGTTTACCAACCCCGCCGGCGCGGGTCGAAAAAACGCCGCTGGCGGCTTATGTCGCGGCGGGCGCCAGCGCGAGCGCCGCCCGAAATCCGGCCCACGCGAACAGCACGCAGATCAGGTTATTCGCTACGATATTTAAAATCGCCAGCCCGGGACGCCCATCGCGAAACATCGCAAACGTATCGAACGCGAACGTTGAAAATGTCGTAAACGCCCCCAGCAGCCCGACCAGCAACAGGCCGCGCAAAACCGGCCGCTCTGGTAACGTCGCGATCAGCACGCCGAACGCCAGCGAGCCAACCACGTTCACAGCCAGCGTCGCGATCGGCAGTTCCACGCCGCCGACAATCGTGTGCACGCGCCGCGTGCCGGCGTACACCAGATAACGCAGCACGGCCCCCACCGCGCCGCCGAGCGCCACCGCCCCAATGAGCGCAGCGTCCTTCAAGCGACGTGATCCGGCATCATTTGAAGGCCAGCGTCAATCACGGCTTAGCGGCCGCCGCCCGAACCTGCGCCACCATTATGCTTATCGCCGCCTTCATCGGTCGCGGCGTCATCATCCGGCACAGGCTCGCCTTCGACTTCGACCTCGCGATCGCTAAAGCGCCACGCGAGCACCGACTTGTCCTTGGCGCCGCTGACCATCGTTTTTCCGTCGCCGCTGATCACTAATGCGGTGACCGGGTCGCGATGCGCCCAAAGCTGATTGACGCGCTTGCCGGTGTCGGTCTTCCAGACTTTGATCGTCGTGTCATCTCCACCCGAGGCGAGCAGCAACCCCGACTTGCTGTATGCGAGCGCATTCAGCGCCTTCTGATTGGCTTTGATCTCGCGTTCGCGCGAACCATCTTCGATCTTCCAGATGCGGATCAGGCCGTCCTCCGAGCACGTCGCGAAGTGCGCGCCATCACCGCTCACGACCAGGTCGTTGATCGCCTTGTCATGCGCTTCGATCGTGTGCAGCAATTCCTGCTTCTCGATATCCCAGACAAACGCCTTGCCGCCGCCCGCGCAAATCAGCTTCGTGCCGTCCGGCGTGAAGCGCAGCAGCGAGGCCGCCAGCCGATCGCCGCGCAGCTTCTTTTCGATAGCGCCGGTTTCGGCATTGCGGATTTCGATCCGATGGCCGCGCCGGTTCTTGTCGGAGATATTGTGGGCAATCCGTTTCCCATCCGGCGAGAACGCCACGCCGCGCACGTTCACACCATCGGCGATCGACCGCAGGTACTTGCCGGTCTCGGCGTCCCAAACATAGACAGCGCCATTCAACGCGCCCGCGGTCATGGCGGCGGCGATCAGCTTGCCATCCGGCGACATGGCCAGCGACTCCACCCGTTCCGGCGTGGAGTATGACTGATAGCCGCGATCCACCGTGCGGCTGGGCAGCGCGAGCTTGTGCATCGGCTTCCCGGACTTCAGGTCCCAGATGAAGATCGTGTCATTGACATCCGCAGATGCGATACTGGTCCCGTCGTCATTGACCACGACGGCGCGGATCGCCGCCGAGTGCGAGCGATAGTCGCCTTTGGGCTTCTCAGCCAGCGCAGGCGCCGACGCGATCGCGATAACCCCGCTGATGGCCAGCAGGCGTGTGAGGGCCATTGGTGTCTCCTGATGAACGAGACTGAAAATGCGGACCTATAGTCTAATACTACCCAAGCCCCGGCGCGGCGCCACGGATTTTTCGCGCGGGCGCCGGGTCTCGACGGCTTGGACGGCCCGGGCGCTCCGCCGGTTCCCGAATCAGGCGTCGTCGTCGTCCTCTTCGATCATGGCCGCCGTTACGGACGTGCTTTCCAGGATCTTATTCAGTTTCTTGCGGATCAGCGGCAGAAACATGACGTTGTTGATCCGCCGCAGTTCCTGGGTGCCGGTCGCATTGTAAACAATCAGGGTGCCGGCCATCCCGAGGACGAGTTCGAACACGTCCGGAAAGGAGGCCCGAATCGACTTGGCCCCGCGCCCGAGCGAGTCGTCCATTTTGCCAAATGAATAGTGCTCAAACTCGTTATGCGTGATCCGCCAGCGGTCATTGAACCGCGCGACAATGAGCATCATTGAAAAGGGAATCAGCAGGATGATGGCCACCGCCATTCCGAAGCCGCGATCGTAGCGCACGTCCAGACTCTTGAGTTGCTCGTGAATCCAACTCAGCACCGGCACGTTCTTGAAATTCTCCAGCACAAACGCCCCCAGCCACAGGGCGATTGTGAGCACAATCAAAAAGATGGCCTGGTTGCGATCCACATCCACGCCGAGCGTGATCAGCACGAACACCAGCACCATGATGTAGATCCAGCCGATCACGGTCTCCATCACACTGTCGGGAGGCGCCATCCCAGCCAACGGATACAGCAAAAATCCGGCCACAATGATCGGCCAGATAAACAGCAGCTTCGGATAGGCCGTGAATCGTATCTCGTGGACATCATTGCCGGTCTTGGACACTTAACACTCCTGACGTCGAAATCCCCAGCCTATTTCGCGATCCGTCGCGGCGCCACTATAAGCCGACGCGAAGTTTACAACGCCACCCGCACCTTGCCCTTGCGCCACTCCTCGGCCAGCAGCTTGAATTCATCCACCATTTCCGTCAGCCGCCGGACTGTGAGCGTCAGGGCGTTGTATAGCTCGTCATCCGCCGAGAGCTTGCCGAGGGCCCCTTCTCCGTTCCGGAGGCGGCCGCTGACGATCGCCAAATCGTCCAGTATCCGCCCGGCGCGATCGAGATCGTCCACGCCCGCCCGGGCCAGTGTGACCACGCTCTGATCCAGCGTGCTCAATGTTTCATGCCCCTTGTCGAGCAGTTGTTCCACCTTTGGCGTCATGCTGCGCAGGTCAGCCGATGTCGCCTGTAAGTCGTCCACGACCTTGATTGACTTCTCGCTCATCTCCCGAAAATTGCCAATGGCAACGTGGATATCCTCGCGCAACGCGGGATCGGCGATCAGCGCGGATAGTTCCTTGATCAAGAGATCCAGCCGGGCCACGGCGCTCGACAGGTTGCCCTGCATGGTCTCATTCACATCCGCCGGCGCCCGGGCCCGCATGATCTCATGCATGTCATCCAGCACCGGATTCAGCTTTTCCGCCGCCGAGCCGATCTGCTGCAGTGTCGTATCCAGCGTCCGCACCATCTCGCCCGGAATCAGCGTCTCGACGGCCGACTTGATCTGCCCCTGTATGGTCGACCCCGAGGCCAGCTGCGCCGCCCCCTCCGGCCCCGGGAAAATCTGGATCGGCGGACGCCCCATCCCCATCCCGGGCTCGGTGACCAACGCCCGGGCGCCCGTTCGCAGCCGGTAAGGCTCTTCAAACTGCACGCTGACCACAACGCCGGCTCCAAGCGAGGCGGAATCAACAAAGCGAACGCTTTGAACAGACCCGATCCGGATGCCGCCCGCCGTCACCATCGTGCCGCCGGCGACGCCGCTGGCCGAAGGGAGCCGCACGTCAATGGTGTACGCCTGTTGGCCGCCCGCAAACGGCAGGTTGCCGCTGGCGCCAAACATGACGGACAGCGCGACCAGCGCCCCCATCCCGAACAGCACAAACAGCCCGACCATGACGTTGCGGCCCGACTCTTGTCTTGCCGACATCGGATTCTCCCGTTGACTTGGGCGACCACACGTGGCCGCGTTGTCCAAACATCCACGCGATACTACACTAACCACCGAAATCGGTTGATCTGAGGGAGCCACGCGTGGCAGAAAGCCTCAAGGGAAAAAAGATCCTCGTCGTTGATGACGACCCGGATATCGTTACCGCCATCACTGCCACCTTCGCCGACACCGGCGCCGTCGTGGCCACGGCCTCAGACGGCGCGACCGGCGTGAAAAAGGCCGAGAGCGACTGCCCGGACTTGATTGTCCTGGACATCATGCTCCCGCAGAAAAGCGGCTTCCTCGTCCTTGAGAAGCTCAAGCAACTCGAATCACGCCCGCGCGTCATTATGATCACCGGCAACCAGGGACGGCGTCACAAGCAATATGCCGAAGCCCTCGGCGTCGACGAATACCTCAACAAGCCGTTCCCGATGGATCGCCTGCTCGAGTCCGCAACTCGGCTGCTTACATAGCGGCCCCGTTGCTCGAATCCGACCAACCCGAACATTTTCCGAGAATCAGGCGGATACCTCATAGGCGAATCCCGCCCGGGTGGTGATACTGCCTCCGCAGTCGTCGGTATCGGTATCGGCGTTGGGAGCAGGGATGATCTCAGACGCGACCATCTGGCTATTGGCGGAGTCCTCGCTCGACCGGAGCGCCTACACGCTCCTCCTGCGGACCGAACTCGGGATAGAGCCGAAGCTGCAGTCGGATTTCGAGCCCGTCCGGCTATGGGACGCCCTGCGGGCCAACCCGGACCTCGCCGTGATCCTGGCTGACCGCCCGACCCAACCCGTAAAGGACGCCTGTCAGATGATCCCGCGCCTCCGCCCGCGGACCCGGCGGCTAATCGTCAGCGCCGCGGTTAATCCGGACGAGTTGCAGGCATGGGGCCGGTGCGAGTGCGACGGTTACGTCGTCAAGGACAGTGGGATCGAAGAAATCGGTCACGCGATCAAGACGCTGCTCAAGGGCGACGCCTATTACAGTCACGGGGTCCGCCCGACAATCGAGCACGGTCGCAACAACAACGGGCTCGCCGCAAAACTCACCCGCCGCGAAGCCGAGTTG
Source organism: Phycisphaerales bacterium (assembly GCA_020427345.1). Lineage (GTDB taxonomy): Bacteria > Planctomycetota > Phycisphaerae > UBA1845 > Fen-1342 > DSPM01. The sequence continues at coordinate 7,718 of JAGQOO010000069.1, forward strand.
CTGCCGCTGCTCGCGCGCGGGCTTACCCTTCGCGAAGCCGCCGGCGAGATGACCGTCAGCTATAAGACCGCCGATTCCTATCGCACCAGCCTGCTGAAGAAGCTTGGCGTGCGCGATCGCGTCGAGCTCGTGAAGTACGCCATTCGCGAGAACATCATCGAGATATGAGGCACGAACCACACTAACGGGTTCGGACGCACACGTTCTTCGGCTCTGTGAAAAACCGCAGTGCTTCGTCCCCGCCCTCGCGTCCGACGCCGCTGCTCTTCATGCCGCCGAACGGAACCCGCAGATCTCGCAGCAACCAGCAGTTCACCCAGACAGTTCCGGCTTCGAGCGCCGCCCCGACGCGGTGCGCCCGCTCCAGGTCCCGCGTCCAGACACTCGCCGAAAGGCCATAATCGCTGTTGTTGGCCATCGTGATCGCGTCGGCTTCAGCGGAAAACGGCGCGATGGTTACGACCGGGCCGAATATCTCCTCTTGATTCACGCGACAATCCGGCCCAAGGCCTGCAATCACGGTCGGCTGCACGAAAAACCCGTCGCGACATCGCTCATTCGGCGCCGCAGCCCGATCGCCGCCGCACAGGACCTCGCCGCCTTCCTCCCGCGCGAGTCGCAGGTAGCTCAGAATCTTGTCGAGATGGGCGGCGGATACGACGGCCCCTTGTTCCGTCGCGGGTTCGAGCGGATCGCCGACGCGGAGCGCCTTTGCCCGCGCGACGAATCCGTCGACGAATCGGTCGTAGATGGCCCGCTCGACCAGCAGCCGCGAACCGCACAAGCAAATCTGCCCCTGGTTCGCGAACGACGCTTGCACAGCCCCGGCCAGCGCCGCCTCAAAATCCGCGTCCGCGAAGACGACGGTCGGGTTCTTTCCGCCCAGCTCCAAAGACAGCTTCTTGAACCGCGGAGCGGCGGTCGCCGCAATCTCCGCGCCGGCCCGCGTGCTGCCGGTAAACGAGATCGTGCGGATCCGGTCATGGCCCACAATCGCCGCACCCGCGCGCGGGCCATCGCCATGAATAATGTTCAAAACACCCGCCGGCAAACCCGCTTCCTGGCAAAGGGCGCCGAGCAGATACGCCGTCATCGGCGTGACCTCGGACGGCTTGGCGACCGCCGTATTGCCCGTGGCGATCGCCGGCGCCACCTTCCACGTGAACAGATACAACGGCAGATTCCACGGTGATATCAACCCCGCCACACCGCGCGGCTGACGCAGCGTGTAGTTCAGCGCAACATCGCCGGTGACGTGCAAGTCGGAACGTGTGTGCAGAATCGCCGTCGCGAAGAATCGAAAGTTCTCGACCGCGCGCGGAATATCAACGGTCAGGCAGCGCGACAGCGGCTTGCCGTTGTCCACGCATTCCGCCCTCGCCAATGAGTCAAGGTCCCGTTCAATCAGATCAGCCAGACGAAGGAGAATCCGGCTCCGCTTCTCAGCCGGCATCTTCGACCACGCGGGAAACGCGGCCTCCGCCGCCGCGACCGCGTTGTTCACATCACGCTCGTCACTCGCCGGAACGCCGCAATAGACCTGCCCGGTCGCCGGATCAACACCATCCAGCCAATCCCCGCCAACCGGATCGACCATCGCGCCGTTGATGAAGTTCTGTATTCGCCGCATCACAGGCTCCTGTGACCATCATAACAGCGGAGCCGACCGCAAGCGTTGCGCCCGCGGCCGGCCCCGATTGATCAAGACCCTAGCGGCGTCGGCTAGTAGATGTGCGTGCTCTCGGTTTCCTCAACCGGCGAATCCAACTGATCGCCTGTCATTTCCACCTTGAAGCGAACGTCGCCGACAGCTTCGCCGCGCGAAACAACGCGGTACTTCACCGACGCGCCCGGCGGAAGCGCCGGCAGCGGCGCGAACGTTACAGTCTGACCGGTAGCCGTCGCCGGCGCGGGGCCGGTCGCCGATTCATACTTCTGCTGGCTGGGCAGGACACAACGAATGACGATATTGGTGCCAACCGCCGACCCCTGGTTCACAACCGTGATCTCGTACGTCTCAATCGCGTTGACCTCGATCGGGTCCGCCAGGTCGACGACTTCGAGCAGCAACGCCGGGATGCCGCGCACCTCGAACGGGCACGCGTCTTCGGCCGATGCGCAGCGCGCGTTGACGGCCGCGCTGTTTTGGTGCACACCGATCGCCATTGCCTTGGCTTCAATGCTCACGGTGCGCGTCGCGCCCGGCGCGAGTGTGCCCAGACTCCACGAGACGCGCCCGTTCGAGAACGTTCCGCCGTCGCTCGCATTCAGGAACGCGACTCCCGGCGGAAGCGTATCGACCAGCATCGCGCTATCCGCGGGCGCGTCGCCGGTGTTCGATACCGTCAGCGAGAACGTCGCGTTGCGCCCGACGTAGCGCACTTCCGGGCACGACTTTGAAAGCGTCAGAACCGGCTGCACCACGCGTGTTGACGCGGACGCCTGGGCCGACAGATCGCCCGAAGCCGTCGCCATCGCCTGATTCGTGAAGCTGCCGGTTGAGCCCGCCTTCGCCACGAAACTGACCTCGCGCGAAGCGCCTGACGCCAGCGAACCGACGTTGAAACTGACATCGGACCGACCGTCAGTCGTCGACCAGCCCGCCGGCAGGCGGTCGTTGACGACCACGTTTTCTGCGACGCCCGTGCCTGTATTAGTAACGCGAATCTTGACCGGAATCGTGTCGCAAAGCATGACCACTTCCGGCGCCCACTTCTCGAGCGCCAGCGCCGGTTCCACGACGCCGATGCTCGAACACGCCTTGGTCTCAAAGGTCGCCGTCGCGCATTGCGATGTATCGCCCGTGCGCACCGCCCGCCCTCGAATGGCGTATTCCATAACACCACGCGGCGGCAGGGACTCGATGCGCCATGTCACACCGGCTCCCGATGACGACCCGGCCGGCGCGGTCGAGCTCAGCGCAAACCCATCGTCGAAACTCTCGTTGACGATCACGTTTGCGATCGCCGTATCCGTCAGATTCTCCACTCGCAACGTATAGGTGAACTCCGTGTTTACTCGCACTTCGCGCGGCGAGACGCGCTCGAGCGCGACCACACCGCCGCGAGCGTTTTCTCCAAACACCTTGCGCCACCGCCGCATCTCTGATCCCGTCTGGGCCGAGACGGCGCTTACAGTCATCGCCAGCAACGCCACCACAATCGCGGGGCGTGCAGCCCCCCAATTTCTTTTCATCACGCGCCTCCTTGTCGATTCGTACTTGAGAGAACTTTCGCCGATGGGCATGGTACAGAAAAAGACCGGGGCCGACGACGCGCTGCGCCATCGGCCCCGGATTTCAATCTATCCGAAAGTCAGCCGCGTTCTAGTAGATACGCGTGCTCTCGGTCTCATCGACGGACGAGTCGGTCTGATCGCTCTTCATGCTGACGCGGAAGCGCGTGTCGCCGACGCTGTTACCCGTGATGGTGATGCGGTACGTGGCCTTCGCGCCCGGAGCCAGTGACGGCAGCGGAGCGAACGACACCGTGCGGCCGCTAACCGAAGCGGCAACCGGCCCCTGGGCATCCTTGTAGGTGGCTTCCGGCTGAACATCCGCGGTGATGAGGATGTTTGTGCCGACCGCCGAGCCCTGGTTGGTGACCGTGATCACGTACGTGGTATCGCTACCGGTCTCGATCGGGTCTTCGATGTCGATGACCTCGAGCAGGATGGCCGGGATACCCTTGATCTCCATCGCGTAAGACGCCTCGGCGTCAGCGCACACCGCGCGGGCCACCGCCGTATTGCGGGCGGTGCCGGCCGTGCGGGCATTGACCGTGACCGTGACCGTGCGCGACGCGCCCGGATCAAGCGTGCCGAGCGACCAGGTGACCAGCCCGTTGTTGTACGAGCCGTTGTCACTGGCGCTGCGGAACTGCGTCTCGGCCGGAATCGTGTCGGTCAGCACAGTGTCGCGAGCCGGCGCGTCGCCGCTGTTGCGCACCGTGATGCTGTACTCGGCATCGCGGCCGATGTAGCGGACATCCGAACCGGTCTTGGTAACAGCCAGCACCGGCTGCGTCACGACCGTCGAGCACTCAGCCGAAGCCGAGAGACCACCGTCGCCCGAAGCCGTCGCGCGGTTTGTGTAACGACCCGTGCGCTCGGCCTTGACGTTGAAGCGAGCCTGCTTGGCCTCACCCGGAGCCAGCGTGCCGGCGCTGAAGCGGAGCGTGCGGCTGCCGTTCTCAGCGACCATGCCATCCGGGAGCACGTCCTCAACGGTAACGTTCGTGGCCGGGCTTTCGCCGACGTTGCGAACCACCAGGCGGTGTTCGATCATGTCGCAGATCGTGACCTCAGGCGTGCAGGTCTTCTCGAGGACGATCTGGGCACAACCCGGAACCTCGGTCGTCGCGCAAGCGCGGTCGGAGAGATCGCCGGCCGTAACCGTCGCGCAGTTCTCGTAGGCGCCTTCGGCCGCGCTGACCGTCACCGTGATGGTGCGCTCGCCGCCGGCCTCAATCGTGCCGATGTTCCAGCTCAGGTTGCTGCCGCCGCCCGTCGACGGGTTCGACGAAACGTACGACACGCCCGACGGAAGCGGATCATTGACGACGACGTTGGAGACCGCGCAGTTCGACGGGTTGCTCACCCGGATGTCGTACTGGAACTGCGTGGACGGCGAGGCGCAGTCGACGATCGCCGGAGCGCTCTTCGAAATCGCGATCGAGCCGCCAATCCAGGTCTTCGTGACGTAGCCGGTGGCGATGTGCACCGGCGGCTCACAGCACGCGTCGTTGCCCTGGCGCATGATGTCAATCCGCACGGTGTTCGTGCCTTCCGAGGCGCCCGACTGACGCAGCGTGGCGCGGGCGACACCCGAACCATCGGTGCGTACCGTCGCCGTGCCGCCGCCGTTGTCAAACGAGCCGGCCGGGCCGTCTTCCAGCGTGTACGTCACAACGTAGTTCTCAAGCGGCGAGCCGTCGGAGTACTTGGTGACGGTCGTGGCGAACTCGTGCGAGCCGCCAACGCAATTCGTCGCGTCCGGCGGGAACTCCCACGCCACGTCGTACCAATGCTTGACCGCGAACACCTTGTGCTTGTCCCAGTCATAGATGCCCGGGGCGTAGACGGTGATGTTCGTGTCGCCCTCAACCGGCGACGTGATGACGCACCACGTCTGACCTTCGGTCAGCGTGATGTCGTCAGACGGATCGTCGTTGCCACGGGTGATCACGTGGTCGTAGTTGTTCGTGTGGGAAACGCCATAGTCTTCGTCGACCTTGTAGCCGCGGCTCGAACGCCACCCGCTCTCGTCGACCTCGACGATGTTGCCGACACCCTCGATCGTCCACTCAACGCGGCGATTCGGGAGCGGCTTGCCGTCCTTATCGCGAACGGTCGCGATCAGGACGTGCTGAGTCTGAACCGGGTTAACCGACTCGACCGGGGTTACTTCCAGCGAGACGGCATATGGATCCCAGTTTGTGTAGTAGCCACCCTCGGGCGGCTTCGCGTGCGACTGCACGACCTTGCCCGTAGCGGGCCAGGTGAAGGCATGGGGCATATGGTTCCGGCACCCCATGACCGCGAGAGCTGCCAAAGCGACCAGCCCTCCTGTCAATCTGAGTCTGTTCATTGCGTCTCCTTCGGACTCACCCAAGAAAATCGATCTTTGTCTGATCTCTCTCACCACTCGCCCGAGTGGACCGAGTTCTCAAAACCTGAACGCCGTCGCGCTCATTGCCGCGCTCCGGCAACCAACATCGACCCGTCACAGGGTCTGATATCTTCTTTAGTTATCGCCACTTGGCAAATATCGCAACTGGAAGAGGACCGAGCCTTATCGGAACCGCGCCAATAAAAAACCACTCTCAAGCTATTTCGGCAGAATCCGACCGAGAGATTGGTCGAACTGCCTCCCGCCGAAATCGCTTCCCCCATCAATCGGTTCGAGACTTGGGCATCCACTCGCTGCGAAGCTCTCTGCCACACCTCAAACAAACCGCGCCAAGCCGGAAGCATCAGCGAAGCCGCAAGGCTTGTCAACTGATCGCGCACTTTTCCGCATCATGAAAATTCGCTCCGAAATGCCGATCAGGGCCCGACAGGCCGGATTTTCCCGGACGAAATCCGGCCCGCACGACCCGCATGACACGTCCAAGCTAGCCCGCGCCCCCGGGCTTCCCGGGCTTGGTCAAATCCGCCGCCGCCTGCAGCATCCCGGACATCGCCGAAAAGAACGCCCCGGCGGCCATGCGCGTCATTTGCGCCCCAGCCTGGGCCGATTCGGCCGCCATACTGAGCGGATGCTTCACCGAAGCGGAAATCGCCGACTGAAACGCCGGCCACGCCGACTGGGCCGCCCGCATCGCGTGCTGGCGCAGACCGTCGAGTTGTTCGATGGTCAGCTTGCCCGCTTTCTTGGCCGAGTCGACCGCGATTTCGGCGAAACGGTCGCCCAGTTCCTTCAACTCACCGCCCGCGCCGCGGACATCTTCGTCGACGAACGCCTTCCCGCGAGAAAGCGCTTCTTCTATCGCCAGGCGCGACGCGGTCGCCGTCACTTCCATCGCTTCGGCGGCGCCATCGACAACCTGGCGCAACGCGCTATCCTGCTTTTGCGGCGTGGCATCCCGCACGC
>JAGQOO010000006.1 GCA_020427345.1 Phycisphaerales bacterium
AGGACAGCCAGATTACGAGTCTGGTTGTCGTGGATGAGGATCGCCGGCCCATCGGCGTGCTGCGGCTGCTGGACATATTGAAGGCGGGGGTGTCGTAGGGCGCCAATCTGATCGAGTTTCGATCCAACGCCGCCCAGGGTTGGCCGGTGTCAGTGGGCGTGGCTTGCTTTGATGTGGGTCGATGATCCGACCGATGCGCTCGTCACCTTGGCTTGCTTGGCCACTGCTCAAGAGCAGTGGCACACATGGGGGTTACTTGCTTGGCACTGCTCAAGAGCAGTGGCACACCTGGAGGTTGGTTGGAGACGGACGGGGCATGTTCCCGGCGTGCCGGTATACTCGGCGAACCGCCATTGAGGCGCATCGATTCAGGTCTGGAGCGTAATGATGCAGGTCGGCCACACTGATCCGACGACAATTCTCGACGAACTCACGGCTCGCATCACGGCGATGCGGGACTCTCTTTGACCTGCCGGGCAAACTCGCGCGACTCGCTGAGCTGACGGACAAGATGGGGCAGCCGGGTTTCTGGGACGATCAGGATGCCGCCCAGAAAGTCGTGGCTGAGATGAAGCAGCTGCGCGCCATCTCGGAGCCGGTATCGAAACTCGTCAGCCGCGCGGACGACGCGCAGGTACTGCTGGAACTCGCTCGCGAAGATGGGGGAGAGGATTCGCGCGCCGAAGCGCTGACGGAGCTGGAGTCCCTCGGCCAAGAAACGGATCGCGTCGAGCTACTGACGTTACTCGGTGGCAAGAACGACTCGCTGCCGTGCTTTTTCAGCATTCAGGCCGGCGCGGGCGGGGTGGACGCGTCCGATTTCGCCGAAATGCTGCTCCGCATGTATCTGCTGTACATCGAACGCGCTGGCTACAGTGTCACCGAAGTGGATCGTCGCGACGGCGAAGAGGCCGGCATCCAATCCGTCACGTTGCGTATCGAGGGGCCGTACGCGTACGGGTATTTTTCTTGCGAAGCGGGCGTTCATCGGCTCGTTCGGATCAGCCCTTACAACGCCCAAGGCAAGCGGCAGACGTCGTTCGTTGGCGTGGATGTTGTACCGGAGTTTGAGGAGTCCGACGTCGAAGTCGCCGAGGCGGATCTGGATTTTGAGTATTTCCGCCGCGCGTCCGGGGCTGGCGGACAGAACGTCAACAAGCTGGCGACCGCCGTGCGGGTTCGACACAAGCCGTCGGGACTGATCGTCGAGTGCGTGAACGAGCGGAGCCAGGCGCAAAATAAGCGCATGGCGCTCAGCATCCTGAAAAGCCGGCTGGAGCAGATGGAGCAGGCCCGCCGCGACGCGGAACTCGCCAAGCTGTACAGCGAGAAGGGTGAGATCGCCTGGGGCAACCAGATTCGCAGCTATGTGCTGCACGGCTCGACCATCCACGTGAAAGACCATCGCACAAATCTGGCGATTGGAGATACGCAGCGCGTCTTGAATGGCGATATCCAGCCGTTCATCGACGCCCGGCTGCGGCAGCGCGTTCGGCAGGAGTAGCGCTTTCCGCCGCCGGTGGCCTTTCAGGAGCCGGTGTTGCGTATTTCCGCCATTTTGGTGATCACGGTTTTGCTGGTCGGCTGCCGACCGCCGCCGCCTCAGTCGTCGCTTTTCGACGCGGCTCGGCTCGGTAGCGTCGCACAGATCGAAATGCGCCTGAGTGAGGGCGTCAAGGTCGGTCAGACGGACGCCATCGGCGCTACTGCGCTTCACTACGCCGCGTTGCGCGGTCACGTGCCGGTTGTCGAACTCCTGTTGAGATCCGGTGCGGATCCGAGCGCGCGCGATGAATCGCGCAGGACACCTCTGCATTACGCCGCAAGCATGGCGCAGGCGGCCGTGATGCGGCGGCTGGTCGAGGCCGGCGTTGACGTTTCGCTGGTGGATGATCATGGGATGACGGCGGCGCACTTGGCCACGGTGTCCGAAGTGCCGCCCGCGCAAGTGATCGACGCGTTGACGGCGCTGCGCGACGCAAAGGCAAATCTGCTGGCGCGCGATCATGAGCGCCGCACGCCGGCGTATATGGCGGCGGTGACCGGGCAGGTCGGCGTGCTGGAGTTTCTGGTCGAAAGCGGCGCGACCCTGCGTGGGCCGGACGCGTACGGCATGACGCTACTTCATGCCGCGGCACGGGGGGCGGGGATACGCCGCGACGTTCCGCATCGCGCGATGGTCCATTATCTGTTAGAGCATGAACTCGAGATCGACGCGACAGATGTGCAAGGTCGGACACCGCTGCTGTTCGCCGCGCAGGCCGGGGCTGCGGATGTTGCTGAGATGCTCATCAGCCGTGGGGCGAAAGTGGACGCCCGCGATATTCAGGGGATGGGCGCGCTGCATTACGCGCTGAGCGACAAGGATGCGCCGCTGGAGGAGCGGTTGCGGACACTGACCGTGCTGCTCAGCCTCGGCGCGGATGTGGACGCGAAGAACGACTCTGGCGATACGGCGTTGCATATCGCGGCTGATATTGGTGATACGGCGTCGGCGCGGCTGCTGGTTCGCCAAGGGGCAGCCGTCAACGCCCAGACGCGCGACGGAATGACGCCGTTGCACGCGGCGGCGAAACGCGGTTCGGCGGAACTGGTCGCGTTTCTGCTGTCGGAAGGCGCCGATGTCGACGCGCGCACCCGGCTCGGCTCGACGCCGCTGAATCTGGCGCAGCGGAACAATCACCCGGCGGTGATCAAGCTCCTCGAAGCGACCCAATCGAGCGGCGTTTGAGCCGCCCCTGCGCGGTTGCGGCGCCGTAACATGGCGTCATGTCATTGCGCGATCCCCGGCAATCTGAAACGGTGTGGCTGGCGCGCTCAATCATTCCCGGTTTTCGCGCGGGGGATCGGGCCGCGACGGCGATGATCACGTGCGGCGGCTCCGTTGTCGCGCTGGGGACGCGGCGGCAGGCGCTGCGCTGGAAACGCGCTGGCGCGCGTGTAATCGATTTGTCGAATGTCGTCATTACACCGGGCTTGATCGACAGCCATACGCACTTGTTGTACTGGGCGCTCAACCAGTGCGAGGTTGTAGATCTGCGGGACGCGCGGCGGCCGGTTGATCTTGAGAGGGCGTTTCGCGCGTCGCGAGCCCAGCGCGCGGCGCGCGGCGAATCCGACTGGGTAGTTGGCGCCCGGTTGTCCGCTCGCGTGTTTGGCGATCGCTTTCCGACCGCGGCTGAATTAGACCGATATGTGCCGGATCGGCCGCTTTACGTGCGGAGCCATGACGGGCACACGGTGTGCCTGAATACGCGCGCCCTACAGGTCGCCCGCATTCGAAAGACTACGCGCGATCCGGTTGGCGGGCGGATCGCGCGAGATGATCGCGGCGCGCCGACCGGCGTGCTGCATGAGCGGGCGATCGAGCTTGTGTCCGACCCGGTGCAGCAACTGGCCCGATCTGAAGATGGAGGAGCGATGGCGCGCGTGGATCGCGCGCTCGATGGCGCATGCCGCGCATTGCGGATGATGGGGATTGTGGCGGTTCACACGATGGATGGGCCTGAGTCGTTGCGCGCGATGCAGCGGCGTCGATCGCGGGATTCGCGAGGGCAGGGCGCCGAGGTTCGCGTCACACATGCGATTCCGCTGGCGATGCTGGATCATGCGACTGCGCTGGGCCTGCGGGCAGGGTTGGGTGATGATTGGCTGCGCGTCGCGGCGGTAAAGATATTCTCCGATGGCGCGCTGGGTTCGCGCACCGCGCTGATGTTTGAGGCCTATCCCGGAACGAAAGGTGACTATGGTCAGGCCGTGGTTGCGGGCGCGGAGTTGAGAGAAGCCGTTTGTCGAGCGGCGAGCGCCGGATGGCCGGTGTGGGTACACGCGATCGGCGATCGGGCGGTAAGTGAATCGCTCGACGCGATCGCGGCGGCGCGGAAGGTCGAGCCAACGCCACTCCAGCATCGCATCGAGCATGCGCAGTGTGTGCGTCCGCGTGATGTGGCGCGAATGGCCCGATTGGGGGTCATCGCATCGATGCAGCCATGCCACCTGCCGGGCGATATCGCGAACGCGAACGCGGCCTGGCCGCGGGCGCGGCGCAACGCGTATCCGTTTCGGCGAATGCTGGAACGGGGCGTGACGCTGGCGTTCGGTTCGGACATGCCTATCGAGGAGCCTGCTCCGTGGCGGGGCCTGTGGGGGGCGACGTATCGCGCTGAATGGGGCGCTGACGCCCACGGCATCTGGTTTCCTGAACAGCGGACTACGATGCGCGAGGCGCTTTACGCCTTTACGCGCGGGGCGGCCATGTCGGTTGGAGATGAGGCGGGCGGTATTCTACGGCCGGGCGCCGGCGCGGACATGGCGCTTTGGTCAGACGATCCGCGCCGAACGCGTTCGCGAGAGTGCGCGGCACTGGCGGCGCTGGGTTCGATTGTGGGCGGCGGTGATCCGATTTGGGCGAAGTGAGAAGGAACGCGCGATGAAGCTGGCGATCGGCGTTGATCTGGGTGGCACGGATATCAAAGTCGGTGTGATGGATCGACCGGGAGTGCTGCTCAAAAAGGCGACACTTCCGACGCGCGCGGCCGATGGGCCCGATCAGGCGCTGGATCGTCTTGCCGAGCACATTAGGGAGCTGGCGCGGCGGCTCGGGTTGCGGACGGATGAGATCGCCGCGATTGGTGTCGGCGCGCCGGGGCCGATCGATCGCGACGCTGGAGTGTTGATCGCGGCGCCGAATCTGCCTGGCTGGGAGAACACGAAGATCTGTCCGCGCCTGTCGGTAGCGCTTGGGGCGCCGGTGTCGTTGGAGAATGACGCGAACGCGGCCGCGTTTGGGGAGTTTGCGCATCGCATCGCGGCCGGCGAGCGGATTTCGTCGATGGTGCTGTTTACTTTGGGCACCGGTGTTGGCGGCGGCGTTGTTATCGATCGACGGCTTGTTCGCGGTTCTTACGACAGCGCCGGCGAAATCGGCCACATGATCGTCGAAGCGGACGGACGCAAGTGCCCATGTGGACAATCCGGCTGCCTCGAACGCTACGCGTCGGCGACGGGCATCAGCGCGACGTTTCAGGAACGTGGCGGAGCGGCCGTTCAAATGACGCGCGACATCTGCTCGAAAGCGGAACGGGGCGATCCGATCGCGATGGGCGCTTTTGACGTGGCGGCCAAGATGCTCGCGATTGCAATCATCAACCTCCAACACTTGCTCAACCCGGAGTTGATCGCGCTCGGGGGCGGCGTCGCAGCGGCGGGCAATGTGTTGCTTGAGCCTGTGCGGCGTTACGCTCGTGAGCTTACCTGGCGGCTCGTGGATGACTTGCCGCGCATCGAGCTCGCGGTAGCGGGCAATGACGCGGGAATGCTGGGGGCTGCGGCGTTGGCACTAACAAATCAACAGTAATCGGCGACGGTCGCAGCGATCGGTTTATTCACAGGCCCAGTGTCAAAGCATTCAGGTCGCTATGTGCGAACGCGCGGCAAGCACAGCAACGCAATCAGGATTACACCGATTAGCGTTCCGAAGGGAAGATACCACAGCCCCGCGATTGCGCACGCCAGCATGGCCCCCCATCCGCTGCGCGCGCGAAACCCGAACATCGCAATCGAGACAAGCCACGCTGCGCCGAGGGCAACGTGAATCAACTTCATGGCCGTCGATCGGGGCGGGATTCCGACAGCCGCCACCACTTTCGACCACGGTCCCAACTGGCCGGCGAATCTGCCTGAGGCTGGCGTGACATAGTCCCCCGTTGTGAGCGCATGAACGCCGTCAAACGCCAGCCAGGCGCCTTCGACGAATGCAAGGGACATCACGACATAGGCCAACCAGTGCAGGCGGCGGGGGCGGGTAGGATCGGGCAATACAGGATTCGGTGTGTTCTGATCACGCATGTCGCGACCCCTGAAGCAACAGCGCCACTGGTATGGGAGCGATGGCTACGCTCGCATCATACAGAAAAACAACGGGCGAGCCTTCCATTGCTCGCCCGTCGTTGTGATCAGCGGGGGTCGTCGTTCAGGATCGTTTAGCCGAGCAACGCCAAGGCCTGCTGCGGCTGCTGGTTCGCCAATCGCAGCGTATTCGTCGCCGACTGCGCCAGGATCTGGGCACGCGTCAACTGGCTGGTCTCGAAGGCGAAGTCCGTGTCGCGGATCGAGCTCTCGGCCGCGGTCGTGTTCTCGTATGAGACGAGTAACGAGTTCGCGGTCGTTTCCAGCGTGTTCTTCTGGAAGGCGCCGATTCGGCCGCGAAGCTCCGAGACCTGCGTCTGGGCGAGGCGGACGATGCGTTGTGCCGTCAGGTAGTTTCCGGTGTCGAGCGAATTGGCTTGGCCGCTGCCCAGCGAGGAGAGGAAGCCGACGTTGCCCTTGCCCAGCGAACTTGTTGCGACATTCGAAACGCCAAAGCTGGCCACGCCGTTCAGATTGACTGTCGGAGCGATCGCGAAGTCCGCCCCGCCGCCGGTGACGTGGAATGTTCGCGTGCCCGGCGCTCCGCCGAATGTCGCCGACAGATCAAGTTCCAGATTGAGCGTCGAAGACTGGAGGCGGGCGTTGAGACCGCGAACATCGGCCTGTACCCCGTTTACGAAGACGACGGCGTCGACACCGTGATCGTCGGTTCCGGGATCATCGCTGGTCGTCGCGAATGTGCCGGTCAGCGCGTTGACGGACACGAACTGCGAGGAGCCGAACTCGGTCGAGGACAGCACGAGCGACGTGCCGGAAATGGTAGCCGACACGCCGGTCAGTTCGGTCGCCTCGTTGACGGCGGTCGCGACAGTCGCGATGGCGGTGCCGGACGCGAAGCTGAAGACTTCGGTGCCCTGATTGCCGCTCACTTCGATCGTCGTCGTGCCCGTGCCGGTGGCCGAGCCCGAGTAGACCAGTCGGGCGGCCGAGGCGCCGGTGGTGACTTCGACGACGACGGCGCGGGTCGCGTTGTTCGCGAGGCGGGCGCCGAGGATGTCGACGTTTGTGAAGTCCGCGGCGGCGACGCCGGACGTTGTATAATCGAGTTCGCCGCTGAGCAGTTTCTTGCCCTGGAACTCGGTGGAGTTAGCGATGCGGTTGATGGACGAGAGGATCGCGTCAATCTGGAGTTGATTGGCGCGGCGCTCGTCATCGCTGATGCCGGCTTCGTTGGCGCTGTGGTCGACAAGCTCTTCGAGTTCGACGAGGAGCGAGTTGACCTCGATCAGGCCGCCTTCCGCCGTCGCGATGACGTTGTTGGCGCGGCTGATGTTGGTCAGCGCGGCGTTGATCGCCGTCTTTTCGGCCCGCAGCGTTTCAGAGGCAATCAGGCCGGCCGGGTCGTCCTTGCCGACGTTGATTCGAAGGCCCGTGCTGAGACGATTCAGCGACGTGTCCAGTCCGCGGTTCTGAGCAGTCAGCACGCGCTGAGCGATCAGGGACTGAATGTTGGTGTTGATGCGACTCATGTCCTATAGCCTCCAAAGGCTTTCGAACGCCGTCGGCCCGTCAGGCCGACTGGACCCTGCCACGTTCGGCTCGAAATTTTCCGCCGCGCGACCCCTGGTCCCGCGACTCTGAACGTTTTGGGAATCGTCGCGCGCCGTCAGCGGCTTGATTAGAGGGCCCAGCGGATTCGGGGGCGCGCAAAGCGAGTCGGGCGATTCGCGGGGTTTTCCAGCGGATCGCCCGACTGCGGGCATGGATGGGCCTGTTTTTATCACGCCTCCACCCTTGCGGCTTCGGCGCGATTTTCTGTCCGCTAACCGAGCAGTTGCAGCACGCTTTGCGGGGTCTGCTGGGCCAGGGCCAGAACCGACGTGCCGGCCTGGACCAGAATCTGGTCGCGGGCCAGTGTCGAGGTTTCCTGGGCAAAGTCCGCGTCGCGGATCTGCGATTCGGACGCCATCAGATTCTCCAGCGTGATGCCCAACTGATTGACGTTCGTATCGAGCGTGTTCTTTTCGAACGCGCCGAGTCGACCGCGCATCACGGCCACCTGACGAATCGCCTCTCTCACGATGCGCTGCGCCTGGTGGGTTTCTTTCGCGACGAGCGAGTATTGGCCGCCGGACTGAATCTGAGTGAGGAAGCCGACGTTGTTATCCCCCAGGCGCGTGGCCGCGACGGACTGAACGCCGACGCCTACCTGCAGATTCGTGTTGACTTCCGGACCGACCTGGAAATTGGCGCCACCGCTTGTGATGGCAAACGACGTCGTGCCCAGACCGAACGTCTGATCCAGGGCGATCTCCATATCGAGGGTGCCGGTCTTGATCGACAGATGGTTGCCGTCGCCCAGGCTGGAGGCGCCGTTCACGGTCGCGACGGCGTCGCGCCCGATATCGCGCGTTTGCGGATTGCCATTTACATCGACCGTCTGGAACGATCCACCGGTTGAGAGTGTGCGGACCGAAACGAACTGTCGGCTGCCGAGCAGCTGGCTTTCAATCCGGAAGCCCGACGCGCCGTTGCTGGATAGTGTCGCGGTAACGCCGGTCGCTTCGGCGACAGCATTGATCGCCGCCACCATGGCCGAAGCCGCGGTTCCGGAAGTGAATTGGAGTGTGGCGACACCGAGATTGCCTTGCAACTCAAGAACAACCGAGCTCGTGACGTTTCCGGCAGGGTAATCAAGAATCGCTGGTTGCGCGGATGTCGTAACTTCAACGGTCACCGGGACAAACGGTCGCGTGCCGAACGAAGCCGAGTGGATGTTCAGCGCATCGATCACGCTGTAGTCGGTGCCGCTGGTGATGTAGTCGAGCGAGCCGTTGAGCAACTGCCGTCCGGCGAACGTGGTGCTGTTCGCGATACGGGTGATGCTCTCGATGGCCGAGTCGACCTGAAGCTGGTTTGCGCGGATTTCCTCTTCGGACAGCGCGCCGTCGTTGGCGGCTTCGACGATGAGGTCCTGCACGTCAACGAGCAGTCGGGCGACTTCGTCCAGCGCGCCTTCTGTAGTCGCGATGATCAGGCTGGCGCGCTGCGTGTTTGAGATTGCCTGCCCGACCGCGCTGATTTCAGCTCTCAGGCGTTCGGACACGATCAGCCCGGCCGGATCATCGGCGCCGCGCGTGATCCGCAGACCGCTCGACAGGCGCTGAATCGTGCTATTGAGGTTCTGATTTGCGGAGGCGAGGTGTCGCTGAGCGACCAGAGCGCCGACGTTCGTGTTAATACGAGCCATTTGCCATCCTCCATGAATGGGCCTTGGCCAGATTCCTGGGGGTTACGAATTCCGTTTCGATCAGTATGGGAAGTCGGGTGGTTATTTCCGATTGTGGCCACGCGACGGGGTTGGGGTGGCGGCGTCCTCGGGTTCGAGTCCGGCCGCTTTGCGGTTCTCGCGCTGGATCGCGTCGAAGACTTCCTTGCGGTGCACAGGAATTTCGTTCGGCGCAATGATTCCCAGTCGTACCTTGTCCCCGCGTATGTCGACGACCGTGATCTGCACGTTGTCGCCGATCATGATTGATTCGTCGCGCTGCCGTGAAAGCACCAACATCCGCGGCTCCTTCCTGGGTTATGCCGATGCGGTGGGAAGCTCGCCGCCGCACGCCAAAGCGGACGCCCTGTAAGTCTGCGCGACTTCCTGTCGCGCCGCCGGTGGGGCTTACGAGGCTCGGTTGCGATTGAAACCCACGGTTCATTATAGACAGCCTTGTCGTAAAGTTCGCTAGTCCGATTTTGTCACGCTGTCCGGGCCACCGGGCGCGTGCTGCGGGCCGACATCAGACGATGTCTGGTGCTGTATTTCTTCTCAGAGAGCACGAGTTGACGGCCCAGGAGCGAGTTCACCCCGATGACGAGGGGCCCCAGCAGGTTGGCCGTCAGCGCGCCATCCACTTTGTTGACGATGACGAAGACCTGGCAGGCCTCGACTGCGTCGGCGTCGATCGACTCCAGCTCCTCGCGCCGGATCGTGGCCTGAAAGTCGGGCACGAATGTCAGCGGATCGCAAACGACGAACGCCAGTTCGGGCCGATCGACGGATTGCAGCCAGAAGAATGCCGGATCGTTGTTCGTCTGCAGCAGCGCGAAACGCTGTTCGCCCGGGAAACCGGGCATACCATCCCTGAACCGCATGATGCGGCTGTCATCCACTTCGATGGATCCGAAGCGCGACGTTTCGATGAGCATTTCCTTTGCTCCCACGGCCCTGGCCACTGTGATCTTCCTGCCGCTCGACGCGCCGGTCCCAGTGACCGGATCCTCGCTTCATCGAGCCGGACGGATCCTCCGGATCCTCAACCGCTTCCCTGCTGTTGAATCACCTGTTCCGCATCACCGAGCCGTTGGCGACGCGTGAACATTGCCGCTTTCACTCCACTGCCCTCGTCTTCCGCTATTGCAGGAAGTCGAACAGGTTCAGTCGTAACACCTGGCTGGATGTGCTCAGGTTGGCCTGCAGCGCGATCTGCTGTTGCTGAAACCGCACGATCGCCTCGGCCAGATCCACGTCCCGCACATCACTCTGCATAATCTCAGTCGCTGTCTTTTCCGAGGTCAGGCGCTCTTCACGATCCAGCATCGCCCGCGCCTTTGACGCCAGTTGGCCTTGAATCCGCTGCATAACCGGCATCACGTCCTGCAATCGTTCAGCCGCGAAGCCGATCGCGCGGGTGTCGTCCGCTTGCAGCGCTTCGCGCAAATCGAGCAGCGCTGTGAATGGGCTGTCGACGCGAAGCGGGTGGATGTCATCGCCAACCACGCCTCCGGCGAATGTCCCGGATTGAAATCCGAGCGAGTCCAGCGCGGGCGAGACATTCAGACGCTCGAGTTGCAAGCCGCCCCCGCCCGTGTTGTCGATCAGTTCGATGCCGCTGCCGATGTCCGCGAGTCGCGCGGTGATGGCGCCGCCGCCGGCGGTGTTCAGCAGATCAAGCAGGTCTTGAATCGTTCCGTTGTCGAGGTCGATCGCGTCAAGGTCGATGTCGATGACTGTGCCGTTCGACGTCGTGATCCGGATGTCGTCGCCGTCGACCGAATCGAGGCCGCGGCCTTCGTTCAGTTCTGACAACGGCGTTGTCGGGATACTCGAGCGGATACCGAGCAACTGCGCCGTATTGCCGCCAAGCTCTTCGATGCTCAGCGCCGGGCCCGAAACGCGGTTGAAAATGTCGATCGACTTGCCGTCGTCGCTGATCTTCGCCTCAACGCCGATGCCGGACTGATTGATCCGATTCAGCACATCTTCGATCGTCTCGGCAGAGCTGAGATTGATGTCGGCGGTCTGCTCGCCGACGCGCAGGCGGATCGCCGACGTGAGCGACAAACCCGCTCCGCCGACAAGGTCGTCGATACGCGTACGGTTTGTGAGAATCGGATCGAGGTCGGCGCCGAGAATCGCCGGCGCCGGCGTCGTCATCGCGATGCCGAGGTCAACCGCGGTTGTGCCGCCCGCCACGTCAAATACCGTGACATTCAGCGGGCCCACAACGGTCGGCGAGATGTTGATCGCGTTCGCTGTGAATGTGGCCTGAAGCGTGGGGGGCATCTCGTCATTGAGGCGGTCAATCACGTCACCGATCGTGTCGGCGTTCGTGAGATCGATCGTGCTGGTGGTCGAGCCGTCGCTGACCTCGATCCGCCCCATGCGGATGCCGTCGGCATTCGCGCCGCGCAGGTCGACGAGCCGGGTGCTGGTTGTCAGCGCCGGGTCGAGATCGACCGTTCCCCGCACGCCGGCGGAAACGGCGTTAAAGAACTCCTGCCCCGAAATCGTGAAGAAGTCCTGGCTGTAGTCCGTGTCAATGATCGCCTCACGGCGGCCGTTATCGCCATTGAACCGCACGCCCTGCGAGTTCAGCTCGAACGGCGGCGCGCTGGTGACGTGACCGCTGAACAGGTAGGAGCCGAGATGGGTTCGGTTCCCGACGGAGACGAGGCTCTCGATCAGAGAATCGACGATTGTAGCGAGAGCGGCGCGCTCGTCGGGCGAAGCCGTGTCGCCGGCGGTTTGCAGGGCCAGCGTGTTGGCTTCGATCATCATGTCGAGGGTGTCCTGCATGGCCGATTCACCGGATCGCATCGTGGCGTTGACGGTGTTGAGGTTCTGTTCCACCTGCTTGATGGTGTCGAGCCGTCGATCGAGGCGCAGGGCCTGCGACGCACTGCGCGGATCCTGGCTGGGCGCCTGGAACTTCAGGCCGGTCGCGAGCTGGTTCTGAATCCGGAACAGATTCAGATTGCTCGACTGAACCGTATTGAGCAGCGTGAACGACTTGAGGTACTGGCTCACGCGCGCCACATTGACCGGGACGATCGGCATACTCGTTTCAGCTCTCCGCGCCGCTAGAGCAGCGCCAGGATCTCATCCGACAATTGATTCACGGTGCTCAGGTACCGGGCCGCGCCCTGGTATGCCTGCTCAAACCGCGCCAGGTTCAGCGCTTCTTCATCCAGACTGACGCCGCTGATCGCCTCGCGCTGCGCGATCAAGGCTTGATATGTTGAGTCGTTCGCGTCGTAAGCGGCTTGTGCCGAGGCGGTTTCCACCGCCAGGTCGGTCACGATCAGCCGCTGAAAGTCCTGTATCGTGCGATTGCCGAGCATTACGCTCACTTTGCTCGGGTCGGCCAGCTTCGAGAGCAGTCCGGCGTTGTCGCCGTCGCCCTCGGCGCCGGTCAGCGAAGACGCGATCAGGCGTGGGTCGTTGCGGACGAGCGAGTTGACTTCGATGTCGCTGGCCGTTTGGCCGGTGAAAAGGCCGCCCAGCCCCAGCGCCGCCAACGCGCTCGAACTGTCTTCGCTGAACCAGAATTCGTTTCCGGTGTCGCCGCTGATGCGAATCAGATTGTCCGCCCCGACACTCGCGTTCAGGCCGGGCACAGCGTCGAGCGCCGCGGCGAGGTCGTTGAGCGTCGTGTCGTCGCCGTTCAGACCGTCAAGATCGACATCGATCTGGCGTGTAATGACCTGCCCGGTCGCCTTGTCGCGGACGTTCACGATGAAGCTGCCGTTGTTGAGCGGGAATGGCAGATTCGCGTTGCTCAGAGCCACATCCGGGTCGCTGACGGCGTAGGCGGAAGCCATCGTTGAGTACCCGACGGTTCCGACGCCGGTCGAGTGAATCTTGTTGACTTCGTAGATGATGCCGGCGGTCAGCTCATCGAGCTTTTCGAGTTGGTCGCGCAGGTGCGTGTCGCGCGCGGTCAGAATGCCGCCGAACTCGCCCTCGCCGATGCGGACGATCGAACCGTCGTCGGCGTAGCGGATCTGCACGATTTCAATGCCGTCGACGCGCTCGATTTCTGACGTGAACTGACGCACACGATTGAACTCGACGAGCGGGTCACTGCCGGTATAGACGTTGACGGTGCCGTTCGGCTGTTCGCGAACGGTCACGTTTACGAGTTCGGCCAGATCGCGCAGTAACGCGTCGCGGTTGTCGCGCAACGGGCTCGCGAGCGTGCGGCCGTCCGCCTCTTCGCGGACGATCATCTCGTTCAGGCGGCCAATCTCATTCGCAATCTCGCCCACCCGCCGCGCCGCGACGCCGGCCTGCTCGTTAAGTCCGTCAATCTGATCGAGGAGGCCTTCGCGCTGGCGGCGAATTGTGTTGATCAGCGAATCCGCGGCCGCAATGATGTTGTCGCGCGCCGTCGATTCGCTCGGTTCAGCCTGCAATCCGCCGAAGGCAGAGAACAACTCGCCGAGGCGGGTTGAAAGGTCCTGGTCCGTCAGTTCGTTGTAGAGGGATTCGACGCGTGACAGGTTGTCGTAAACGGTTTGCGACGCTGACCGTCCGCCGAGCGATACCCGCAAGCGATCCTCGATCGCTGAATCGAAATGGCGCTGCAGCGCGTCGATCCGCACGCCCGAGCCCGGCTTGACTCCGCCGATCAGCGTGCCGCCGAACAGCGCGGACAGTCGACCGCTCTGGCGCGTGTAGTTGACGTTGCCCACGTTGGCGATGTTCTGTCCGCTGATCGCGATCGCCGCCTGATAGGCGGCAAGTGCGCTGCGTCCGATTTGGAATGATGCGCCGAGCGTCATTGCCTTTATCCCACCGCGTCAATCAGAAGCTGCGCGCTTCTGCGTTGGTCCTGTCCGGTCGGCCCGTAGCCGATCGATTCCTGCCCGGTCTTCGCGAGCTCCGCGAAAACGTGTCGCACGTGCATGTGCAACGCGCGTGCCACTTCGCCCGCCAGGTTGTTCTTTTTTTGCAAATCCGTCGCCAATCGCTGCAAGCCCGCTGTTTTCGCGCGGATTCGCGAGGCGTGCGGCTCCGGCAGATGATTGGCAATCTCAGAAACGCGCGCTGTGGCCAGATCCGGCGATCGCAACGCTTGCGCGAGCCGGGTAAGAACCGCGCTGCGGCGTCGGTCCAGTTCCGCCATCAGCGTGATCAACGCCGGCTCCTCCTCCGATACCTCTCGCAGCCGGGCGGCGTTCGCGTTCCGCAGAGCGGCGAGCTTGTCGTCCGCGAGGCGCGTCAGGTCCGACAGGGGCGTTGCCAGCGCGGACAATTCGTCCATGAGCGAGTCAACCGCTTCGCGCAGGCCCTGTCGCTCCATGACCGCCTGGGTCATTACGTGACCCTCCCACGCGATATCCGGGGCTCGAAGTAACGTTCGACGCTTTGAGCGATTCCGCCGGGGTTCGCCGCCGCGACGGCGTCCGCAACGCGAATGTCGAGTTGCTCGCCGAAGACCTCCTCACCGCGACCGCCGCTGAACAGTTCGGATTGGAACGGCATTTTCCGCGCTTCCGCGAGCAGCGGCTGGAAGAACAGGTTGGATAGCAGTTCAGACGACGCCTCGCGCGCCAGTCGCGGATCCTGCGGATTGTTGGCGTCCTTGGCGCGGCCAAGCTCGCGCAAGAATTGCAGGCTGCGCGTGTCGCCGGGCCGCAAGGCCGTTTGCGGCGCGCTCGGCGCGGCGATGTTCAGTTTGTCGCTGATCGCGTTCAAACGGTTACTCCGTGTACACGAGCTGCGCGTGTAGCGTGCCGGTTCGGTGCAGGTGCTCGATCGCTTCGACGACGCGCTTGGGCTCGACATTCAGGCGACTAAGCGTGGCGAGCAGCGTTTCGAGCGGGACGTTCTGGTCGGTCTCCGTGCTGAGCGGGACAAAGCCCGATCCGCCGCCTCCCGCCGCGCCCCCCTGCTGTCCGCCGACTGACACGGAACCGAGGCCGGCGATTTGGAGCGCGGTTGGGGAGATCGTGACGGCGCCGGTGAAAGAGATGTCGTTGGTTGTGCGGTTGATGACGACGCGAGCCCGTTGGGCCGGCATGTCGACAATCTGTGTTTCGAGCACGCGATGGATGAACGCGGTCGCCTGGCCTGCGCTGAGCTCGGCGTCAGGAATGCGGACGAGCACGTTCTTGGGGCCGATTGCTGTTGCGATTTTTGCCTGGCGGATCGGGCGGCCGTTCTCGTCAAACTGTACCTGCCCCATCTCCAGCGGCGACTGTGTGCCGATGTTGATGGCCTTGGCGAGTTGTTGCGCCATCGGGAAACCGGCGTGCGCGTTGTCGATGATGAGCGTGATGTAGCCATCGACGACGAAGTTGTAGACAAACTCATCCACGAGGGCGCCGCCATTCCGGATAATGGCGCGGCGCGGATTTTCCGGGTCCGGGATCGTCAATTGGCCGTAGGCGATCGCGAGGGGCTCGCCGCGCTCGATGGTGTGCTGCAGCGGCGTGAACAGCAGTTGCCCGCCTTCAAGGCTCTTGGCGGGGCCGATCGTGTTGACGACTACATCGAGGCGTTCGCCGTCGCGGCCGCCGTACTCGGGAACGACCAACTCGACGGTGACCATCGCGACACTGTTGTTCGCGGCGAGATCATCAATGTTGAGCGTGGGCTGCGAATACAGCTCTTGGAGACGAGCCAGTGCCCGCATCGTCGTCAGGTACTTGCCGCCATCGCCGGTGCCATTAAGGCCGTTCACCAGACCAAAGCCCATCAGCGGGATTTCGTCCTGTCCCTTTAGCTTGGCGACATCCTGGACGCGCACTTCGGCGATTGCGCTGACTGCGCTCAGGATCGCGACGATGGCGCCTGTCACCCACACTTTGCAAACACTCCGCATCGTGGCCTCCATGCCTCCGGGTCCGTTAGAACGGGCGCGCCCAGTCCAGGGCCTTCATCATCCAGCCGCGCCGGGCGGCGTCGCGCGCCGCGCCGTTGTGCTGGGACTGAATCGAGAGCCCGAAGATCTGCGTGCTAAGTACGGTGTTCTGCGCCGTGACGTCATCGCTGCGACATTCACCCGTCAGCGTGACAACTTCGCGTTCTTCGTCGTTGACGACTTCCTTGCGCGCTTCCAGCACAAGGTTGCCGTTGGGCTTGACGTCGAGAATGCGCGTGGTCAGCCGCGTGATCAGCGAGTCGCGGCGGTCGACTTTGCCTTCGCCGCTGTAGTCGTTCTTGAAGTTGAAGTCGACGCCGGGGTTTCCGCGCAGTGGCGATTCGACGAGGCGGGCGTCTTTGTCCAGCCGGAACCAGCGTTTGAGTTCCGCCTGCAATGTCCAGTCTTTAGAGGATTCGAGCTTCGAATCCGAGGAGGCGCGCTTGTCCTCGCGCACGATGACCGTGACGAGGTCGTTGACCTTGAACTTGCGCGGTGGCGGCGCCTCGACGGCGATCAGCGACCAGCGCAGCAACGCGGGGTTCGGCGGCGGCGGCGCGTCAGCGCCGGCGGTTGACGGGCGCGGGATCGGCATTGACCGCTGGCCATTCGCCTGCTGTGACGCATTACTCGTCGCCCCAGCTTGTGCCTGGTTCGCGTTGGAGCGCTTTGCGCGGCTATACGGTGAATTGCTCTGCGCCTCGACGACGGATACACACAGCGCAATCGCGAGCGCCGATAGTAGTACCTGTTTCATTGCATCCCCCTTGCCATGTCCGCTTCGGAGATCAGTTCCACGCGGCCCGGCCCTACGACGCGGCCAAGCGCCTCCTGGCGATCGCGACGGGACTCGCCGACACGAACGCGGATCGTTTCGCCGAACCCCCCCGATTCGAGGGCGGAACCGATGAATTCAATGTGGACGCCTCCCTGCGTCTGGATGAGCTTGACGCGCTGCGATCGTTGCACGAGGGCGGCGCGTTTGATGTCCTTTTCAGTGACGACTTCGCCGATGCGCATGAAGCGCGACGCCTGCTGGCCGATCACCGCGCCGGGTTCGGCGAGTTCGACGTTCTCCAACGTGTCAAACGGCCGCTTCTCGACGCGCACGTCCAGCGGCGCAATCACCTGGCCGAGGTTCAGCGGGCGTTCGGCGACGACGACGGGTCGGATCAATCGGACGTGCGCGACGACAGCGACTTCGCGCTGGTCGCGGCCGTCACGCGATATCGTGACGCGAAACGTGCGCGTGCCGAGCGGAGAGCCGGCGGCGCTCCGCACAGAAAAGCTGAATGGCGGCGCCATCAGACTCAGCAGCGCCTCACTGCCGACTCCATAGCCGATTTCCGGCTCGCCATAGGGCGCCAGTTCGCGGGCGACATAGGCGTGAATCGCGTCCTGGAGCGTCGAGACGCCACCTGTGTGCACTCGAGCGGTCGTCGTTGTCGTCTGGCCAGTGACAATTGCCCGGTCATCCGCGGGCGGGGCCGAAGCCAGCAGCACTGGCGCGGTTTGGAGCGTGTTGTTTGCGGAGGCATCGCCCGATGCGGCGGGTTGCGCGACAGCCGTTACGCGGCAGACGCGGGCGCCGGTCAACGTGATGAGCGCCATGTTGACGCCGACAGATCTCAGTTGTGCGCGAACCTCGTCGTGCGAGAGCATCAGCGCGCCGGGGCAGGTCGAGGCGCTTCGCGTCACAGGCAGATCGCGGATCGCTTCGATCAACTGAGGATCCGCGTCGTCGAAGGACAGCACATCGCCGAACGTCACCTGTCCGGGGGCAACGGCCACCTCCGCATACATGCGAAGTTGGCTGAATGCCGGCCGCATGACGGGCGCCTCTTCCGGCGTAACCTGCGCGACGCCGGTCGATACGCTTGCCATCAGCGTCGCGACAATCAGGCGGATCGAGATGTTGTGCTTCGTGCGAATCATCCGTTCAATCCTCGCGCGCTCCGCGCGCTACTCAGCCGCTAGCCCGGCCTACCGTCTCAGGTTGGCGACGACCTGCAGCGCTTGGTCGGCGGTTTCGATCGTCTGCGAGTTCATCTGAAAAACACGTTGCGTCTTGATCAGTTCCACGAGTTCGGTGACGGCTTCGGTCGTGCTCAGTTCGAGGAAGCCGCCCTGCACTGTGCCAAGTCCCTGTGTGCCGGCCGTCGCGACGACCGGGGCCCCTGAAGATGCGCTCTCGAGAAAGATGTTGGCGCCGTTCTGCAGCAACCCTTGCGGGTTGGCGAATCGGGCCAGTTGAATCTGTCCGAGCTCGGTGATCGACCCGTCTGACGCGCGGGCGCTGATACGGCCGTCGCTGGAAATGCTGATGCGGTCAATCGGCACGTCTTCCGGAATCGTCGGCGTATCGACAAGGCGATTTCCCTCGGAGTTTCCGAGCACGAGTTCGCCCGTGGCGTTGCGAATGAAGTTGCCCGCGCGGGTATAGCCGATCGTGCCGTCCGGCATTTCCACCTGGAAGAAGCCGTCGCCGTTGATCATGGCGTCGAGCGTCTGTCCCGTGGCCATGGGCGAGCCCTGCGTGAACTGGATTTGCGTATTGCTGGTGAGCACGCCGAGGCCGATCAGTGTGCCGAGCGGCGCGTTGGTCGTGTCGCTCGTCTGAACTCCCGGCTGGCGGCGAATCTGATACAGCGCGTCCTGGAAGTTCACGCGTGAGGACTTGAAGCCGACCGTGTCCGCGTTCGCGATGTTGTTCGCGATCACGTCGATCTTCTGCGACAGTGCGCTCATTCCTGTCGCGGCGGTATGCAGTGCGGTAATCGCCATGCGTTGGTTCTTTCCTGTCGAGCGCCATTACGGCGCGAGTGCTTATGTCGAAACGGCGTTGATCAGTCGACCGATCGACTGATCCTGCATCGTGACCATCTGCGCGTTCATCTGAAACGCCCGCGCGGATTCCAGCATGTTCGTCAGTTCGGTAATGGGCTCAGCGCCGGATCGCTCAAGCGCGCCCTGTCGTACGCGAGCCAGCGACGGCGTTGTCTGCTGTTCGGTGCGAAAACGGGCGGCGCCGACCTGCCGTAATTCGTTGTAGTCGTCGACGTCGACAATGCCGAGCCGCCCCACGATCGCCGTCCCCTGCCGGATCGTGCCCTCTTCGCTGACGGAAATCTCGCCGCCAAGCGGGTTGACGCGAATCGGCGCGCCGGCGATGTTCAATACAGGCGCTCCGTCTGTCGCGCTGAGTAGC
This sequence comes from Phycisphaerales bacterium, assembly GCA_020427345.1. GTDB lineage: Bacteria > Planctomycetota > Phycisphaerae > UBA1845 > Fen-1342 > DSPM01. The sequence continues at coordinate 19,222 of JAGQOO010000006.1, forward strand.
GCGCCGTCGCGATCTACAACGAACGCGCCATTGCGCGTCAGCAGCGTTTCGCCGTCCTGCTGCACCATGAGGAAGCCGGAGCCAGCCAGCGCGACATCCGTCGGCTGCTCCGTTCGGACAATGTCGCCTTCGTTGAAGTCGGTACGCGTCGCCCCGAGCCACAATCCGCCGCTGAGTGGACGAAGCAGTTCGTTGCTGGGCCCCTGCCGCTCGCCCGCCTGGCTCGCGGGGGCCCGCTCGGCGAAGACCGCGCGCATCGGCTTGAAGCCGACGGTTTCGGCGTTGGCCAGGTTGTTGGCGAGCACATCCTGCCGGTACTCATTGACCATCATCCCGGCCGCGGAGTGGTACAGGCCGTATATCACGCCTGTTCTCCCAGGATCGGCGCGGTTGACGCTTCGATCTCTGTGACCGCGCGGCGCATGCCTTCCGCCAAGACGCGCTGACCGAGGCGCGACCAGTCCACGCGCGTCACGATCTCTCGATCCGGCGGTGGCAGTGTCTGGCTGCGCGGTTTCCGTTGCCGCTTGTCACCCTGTGTCTTCATGTGCACGACTCCATCGTGGATCGCCCCGCGCTCCGGCGGTGGCAGTCGAGATTGACCGACGGGCGGTTGAGCAAGTCGTGTGCCAAAGACGGCGGCGCGGGGCCTGCTTCGCCGAATGCCGTTACAAGGGGGAGCGTGACCGGGTGGTTGGCGCATCGGGCGCCTGTGGGCGCAATTCCCACCGGTCAGGGGGGGGATGAAATCGGTTGTGAAGCGAAGTGGCGGCGGATAGGCTACAATGCTGGCAATTCCTCTTCTCCAAACGGGTTGCGCTACATGACCGCCGGTCCCGACTTCACATCCAGTCAGCTCAGTCGCGATGAGCAGTTGATGCTGGAGCGGTTGCGCGCGCAGGATCGGGTGGCGGTGGCGGCGATCGAAAAGCGGTATGGCGACGAACTGCGCCTGTTTTGCCGCCGAATGCTGAATGACGCCGACGCGGGCGACGACATCGTGCAGGACGTGATGGCGACGTGCTGCCGGCTGGACGCCGAGTCGCTGCCGCAGCGCAGCATTCGCGGGTGGTTGTATCAGGTTGCGCGTCGGAAATGCATCGATGCTCGGCGAAAACGCCATGATAGCGTGCAGGATGCCCGTGGCGTGCGCGACGCGCAGCGGAGCTATGCCAACGCGGTTGATCCGCTGACGACGCCGGCGGGCCGGGCGCTGAAACGGGATCGGGCGGCGAAGATTCTGCAGGCGCTGGACGAGATGGAAGACGATTTGCGCGATGTCGTTCTGATGCGCTATTTCCAGGATCTGCCGCGCGAGGAGATTGCGGAGGCGATCGGGTTGTCGCTGGCGGGGGCAAAGGCGCGACTTGCGCGGGCGATGACAGTTTTGCGCGACAAACTGGGGGGACTCGGCGACCTGACCGGCCATGAACTGTGAGCAGGTTGACTCCCGACTGTTTGAGTTCCTCGAGGATTTGTGCGAAGCCGACGAATCCGCCGCGATTCGTTCCCACCTTGATAGTTGCGACGCCTGCCGACTGAGCCTGAACGAAGCAAAGGCGCTGATCGGCGATCTCAGCGTCGCGCGATCGCTACAGGAAGCGCCGTGGGCGTCGGGCGAATCCTCGACGGCGACGGGGCTCGCCGCCGGCGACCAGATCGGCGAGTTTGAGATCATCGACGAGTTGGGCCGCGGCGGGATGGGGGTTGTTTACCGCGCGCGGCAGGCTTCGCTGAATCGGCTGGTGGCGCTCAAAGTGCTGAATCCCGCGCTGACGCAGTCCGAGCGGAGCATTCACCGTTTCCTGTCAGAAGCGCGGGCCGCGGCGCGCCTGCATCACACCAACATCGTGCCGATCTATGCGCAAGGGTCGGCGGATGGGCGGTTTTATTACGCCATGGAGCTGATCGCCGGCGCGCCGCTCGATCGTGTGCTGCGCGAGGAATCGTCGGCGTATCAGGCGCGGCGCGGGCATACAGCGGCGGCCGCTGATCCGGAAGCGACGGTGTTGCTCGCGCCGCGGCCGGAAACCGCTTCAACTGACTTCAGTAACTCACAAGCGGGCACGCTGCTGCTGAGTGGGATTGTGCGCTCGGAACGAAAGACGCGGGACTATCGGCGCGTCGCGCGGCTGGTGGCGGGGGTCGCGGGGGCGTTGCAGCATGCGCATGATCTAGGGGTCGTGCATCGCGACATCAAGCCGCAAAATCTGCTGCTGGGCGCGGATGACCAGTTACATGTGACCGACTTCGGGCTCGCTCGACTGACGGATGTCGCGGGCGTGACACTAAGCGCGGAGATCGTCGGCACACCGGCGTATATGGCGCCGGAGCAGATCAATCACGAGCGCGGCGACATTGACGGCCGCACGGATATTTATTCGCTCGGCGCCACGCTGTACGAGATGCTCACGTTTACGCGGCCGTTCGACGCGCAATCATATGAGCAGTTGATTCACCACGTGCTCAATCGCGAGCCGCGCCCTCCGCGTCAACTTGATAGCCATATTCCGGTCGATCTGGAGACGATCTGCCTGCGGGCGCTGGACAAAGCCCCGGCGCGTCGGTTCGACTCGGCGGAGGCGATGGCGCGCGATTTGCGGCGCTTCGCCGAGGATTTGCCGATCGAGAGTCGGCGGATCGGGCCGGTTGAGCGGGCAGTGCGATGGGTGCGGCGGAATCCGGCGCTCTCCAGCGCAATCGCCGCCGCGACGTTGGTTGTGATCCTCGGCCCGTTGCTTGCCGCGGTCACACGGGCTCGGGCGAATGAGCACATCGAGAACGCCTTCGAGGCGCTGATGGCTGACTATCACGACGGCGCGGCCGCGATCGGGAACATTGGCTGGATCGAGAAGATGGCCGGCGCCGCGGATCGGCGGGAGTTTGTCGAGGCGTTTGCGCAGGCGTACCACGATCCAGAGGGCGCTTTGAAACGGCTTGAGCCGCTGATTCGCGCGCATCCGCAAGTCGACGATTACGGCTACCTCAAGGCATGGGCGCTGACACGGCAACTAACATCTGCGACCGCGATCGCCGCGCGCGAGGTCATCAGCGCCGCGGAGGCGCCTCCAGACACGGCCACGGCGGCGGGCTATCTCCTGCGCGGCCTGGCACAGGTGAAGATCAACCCCGATGGCGCGATGGGATCGTTTGAAACCGCAATCAGCATGCGCCCGAACTTCATGCAGGCGATGCTGCACCAGGCGCGGGCGACGAACTACGTCATGTATATGCGACGCGACGTCAGCTACTACCGTGCCGCCGAGGTGAGTCTGCAGACCGTTGCGCGTCTGCAGCCGGATGTGGCGTATCCGCGCTACCTGCTGGCCACGACGCATCACCTCGCGGCTTCGTCGTATCTCGGGCGTGGAAAGCCGGTATCGGAAGAGGATCTCGCCGCCGCATTGCGGGCGTACGCCGCGAGCGAGGCGTCGGCGCGCGAGGCGCAAGTGTGTGAGCCCGAAAGTCCGCGCGGATACGCGGCGGAGGCCGGTTACTGGGAGAGTCGTGGGCAGTACCTCGGTGAATCGGAGTCGTTTCGGCGCGCGATTCAGTCGTGGGAACGATTGGATAAGGCGAGCGGCGCAGACGAAATGGATCAAGCTGAGCGATGGGGCTATGCGATGCGGCTTCATTTGCGGTTGGGCGAGTGGGAGCAGGCGGAGCGAGCTCGCGCGAGGCGCTATCTGAATAGCGACGAGGCGGATGGCCCATTTTTTGGGGCGCTCATCTCGATGGCGCGCGGCGATGTCGCGGCCGGAGGTCGAGTTGCGCAGGGCGCGTTTGCGCGCGAGCCAAGCTGGGAGGGGCGCGCGCTGCTGTATGCGATCGCGGGCGTTTGCGGCGTCGCAGTCGACCCGCCCGAGGTGTCTGACGCGGACGCGTTACCTCTCGTATGGACCGGCGACTGGCAGGCGACGCTTGGCGAGTTCCTGGCCGGGCGCCTCGATGAAGCGGGCCTGCTAGCCGCGGCGGATCGGACGCCTGATGAGCCGATTCCGTACAGCCGGCAACGCGTGCGGTGCGTGGCGCTGTTTCACGCGGGCCTGGCGGCGCTGGCGCAGGGGCAGGCTGAGCACGCGCGCGAACTTCTGGAATCTGCCGCGGAAACGCGGGACGTAGAGGACTATTGCTTCCGTGCGCGGGCGGTGGCGTGGACGCTGGCGGCGATGGAAGCCCCCGCCGACGCCCAATAACAACGGGGTTTCGGGCGTCGGGGCTCGTGATTCCTGCAAGAAAACACCGAAATCGATATCCGTTTGTTGGTGTGTTTCGTCTACGATGAGGCGACGGGCGCCACTATGCGCTCATTCTGTCTTATCAGGGAATCAGACATGGCTCCGACGGTCAACCGACGTGCGCTATCCGCCGCGGCGCTGATATTGGCGGCGGGGTTGGTCGCGTCAACACAGGCTCAACCGGTGACGGCGCGAAATCCGCTGACGCCGCCGCTGTTCACAATTGACGCGAACTCCCCCACTACGCTGGGCGTGATTGATCCGGCAGATGTGTTGCGCGTGCCGGGGCCGACGATCGTGATCGACAACTTGGGGTTGTTCCTACTCTTTTCGCCGCCTGACGAAGTCGACGGGATTTCCTTGCCGATGCCGCCCGAGCCCAACGAGCCGTTCGCGTTTGTGTTCGCGGTGAATCGCAATTCGACAGGCGCCGTCGCGCCGGACGCGACGCTCACCTCGATGGGGTTCCCATTCAACGTGCAGGATCAGGCGACGAAGGGGCACGCGGCCGGCGACGCGTTCATGTCGCTGACGCTGTTTACGCTCGCGGGCGGAGCGATTCCGACGGCGCGCTCGTTGTCGGCGAACAATACGCTTGTGATCAGTCAGGGGGACGCGGGCGGGGTCGACTTCTACCTGACGCCGCCAACCTCACCGACGACCAGCTTCGTGGGGACCATCGACGGGCTCAGCGGGTTCGCGGGTGTTTCCGGGTCGATTGCCCCGCCGACGGCGATGTGGGCTCCGCGTGGCGACTGCAATAACTGCCCGCCCCCGATCAACGATGATCCTCCCGGCGCGATTTTTGTCGACTGCGGATCCGACGTTTTGTCAACCAACAGCGGCGCGACGCTAAGCCCGAGCGAGCCCGGCTTTTCGTGCGCAGGCCCCTACTTCAACACCGTGTGGTATCGGTTCCTCGCCTTCGAAACGACCGCCCAGGTTTCGACATGCGGCAGCCAGGCGTCAACGATTCTGGATGTGTTTGATCCGAACACGATGGACGAGTTGGCGTGCGATGTGGACGGATGCGGCGACGGGCACGCCGTTGCGTGTGTGTCGGGCCTGATCCCGGGCCGCGAGTATCTCATACGAGTCGCTTCACCGACGCCGGCCTCGTCGGGGGCGGTAACTATCTCCGTGCAGTGTCCGTGCCCGACCGGCGCATGTTGCCTGCCGGACGACACATGCTTCGACAGTGTGAATCGAACTCAATGCGAGGATCCGAACGGTCTGGGTGGGATTTATCTCGGCGACGCGACCACATGTTTTCAGGCGGAGTGTCCGCCGTTCGAAGTGACGGGCATCTTCTTTACCGTAACGCGGACGAGCCCGTCGCTGGCGTTCCTGCCTGGCACGAATAGCGGCGCGGATATCTACTTTGACAATGATCCGCGATCACCGGGCGGCGAAACGCTGTTCGCGCAACCGGGTGTGCTTGGCCTGACCGCCTTTGATGACATTGATGGCATGGTTGTGCTCTCCGCCCCGCTGAGCACGCGCGGGCCGGGCCCGGTGTACAACCCGATGACGGATCGGGTCTTGTTCACGCTGGATGGCAATTCGCCAAGTGGGACGCCGGGCAACATCTACATTACGACGCCGGGCGGCGGATTCATGTTGTTCGCGTCGGCGGCCACGCTCGGGCTCAGCGCGTCTGACGACATCGAAGCGCTCGACGTCATCGCGTGCAGCGACGTGATTGAGTGCGTGGAGAACTGGGCGATTGGCGACGTTTGCGACAGCCCGGCGCCGGGCCCGGATTGCGACGGCGATGGTCGGCTTGACCGTTGTCAGATTCTGTTTGACGGCGAGCCGGATGTTAACGGCAACCTGATTCCGGACATTTGCGAGTGTCTGGGTGACATGGACGGCGACGGGATGATCACGCTGAGTGACTTGGCGGGTTTTCTCGGTGTGTTTGGCGAGTGCGCAGGCTCTGAGGACTACAATCCGCTCGCGGATCTGGATGCCGACGGATGTATCGACCTGGGTGATCTCGCCGGGTTCCTCGCTCGATTCGGCCAGACGTGCCCATAACGAGGGCGCATAGGGTCCCGTAACCGGGCTCGCCGGCGACGGCGGAGGAATGTCGACACTTGCGGCGGCCCAAAGGCCGGCGATTGTGCTTTTATTTCCGAACATCGCCGGATACCATGCGCGTCGGCGTTGGTTCATTTCACAGCACACACAGTCGAATAGGGTTCGGGCGATGAGTATCGATCCGCAGTCAATCAACAGTGACGAATTGAAGTCGGCGTTAGACCGGGAAGTCGGGGACATCACCGACGCGGATGTCGATCGCCTGGTGGACGCCGCCGCCCCTCCTGCGCCAGCGCAGAGTGACGAGTCGGGGCGCATCCATGGCCGCATCATCGGCGTGCGCGGCGCTGATGTGTTTGTGGATGTCGGCGCGAAGGCGGAGGCGGTGTTGCCGCTGGAGGAGTTCGACGCGGACGCCCCACCGGAGCCCGGGCAGACACGGACATTCGTGCTGCACGACGTTGACGCCACGTCCGGACTGTTGCGCCTGTCGTTGCGCGAAGTACGCGCGGTGACCCACATCTCGGATGTGCGCGTGGGTGACGTGATTGAGGCGCGCGTGACCGGCGTGAATCTGGGCGGATTGGAACTCGACGCCCGCGGCGTTCGCGCGTTCATGCCGAAGAGCCAGGTCGCGATCGAGCGGCTGGATGATTTTGCGCAGTTTGTGGGCCACAAGATGGAGGCTCAGGTCACGGAAGTTGACCGCAAGGGCAAGCGCGTCGTGCTGAGTCGCCGGCGCGTGCTGGAGAAAGAGCGCGAGGCGGCTCGTGAAGCGATCAAGGGCGAGTTGAGCGAAGGCCAGGTGCGACCGGGCGTTGTACGACGGCTGGCTGATTTCGGCGCTTTTGTCGATATCGGCGGCGTGGATGGCCTTCTGCACGTGTCGGATATGAGCTACGGGCGCGTCGGTCATCCGAAAGAGCTGGTGAAGGTTGGCCAGGAACTTCAGGTCAAGGTGCTGAAGATCGACGCGGCGCGCGATCGTATCTCGCTCGGATTGAAGCAACTCGAGCCCGACCCGTGGAACGTGGTTTCGGCGAACTTCCGCGAGGGCGAAGCCGTTGACGGGCGCGTGACGAAGCTAATGAACTTCGGCGCGTTTGTTGAGTTGCAGCCGGGCGTCGAAGGCTTGATTCCGATCAGCGAGATGAGTTGGACGCAGCGGATTCGGCATCCGAAGGACATCGTGAAAGAGGGCGATTCGGTGCGCTGCTCGGTGCTGAAGGTCGAGCCGGAGAATCGCAAGCTGACGCTGAGCCTCAGGGCGCTGGGCGAGGATCCGTGGGCCAACGTCGCCGACCGGTACGGGCCGGACACGGTTGTCAGCGGGCGTGTGGCGCGGCTGGCGGATTTCGGGGCGTTCATCGAGCTGGAGGAGGGTGTCGAGGGGCTGGCCCATATCTCCGAACTCAGCGACAAGCACGTGCGTTCGGTGGGCGATGCGGTGGAAGTCGGCCAGGTCGTGCAGTGCCGCATTCTTGGCGTGGACATGGAGCAGCGCCGGATCAAGCTGTCGCTGAAGCAGGCGGTCGAAAAGGCGACTCCGGCGCATCACGATCATGGCGGGCGCCACGCGGAGGCTCCTGCCGCGCGGCCGGAGAAGAAGCGGAAAAAGCCGCTGCGGGGTGGCTTGGCGTACTAGCCGCCGCTTCGCGAACCTTCAGGATTTTCAACGCGTGTCCGCTGTTGGCGGCGCGCGTTTTTGTTTGGACCTGGGCGTTATGATGACCGCTCGCACTTTCGGAGATCACGCCTATGTCCGCGCCGCAACGTGTCGACCGCGTTTCGCTCCCCGTTTGTCAGCATCAGCCGCGACCATACGACGGCCCCCCCGCCGCCGACTTGCGCGCGGCCCGGCGCGAGTTTCTGAATCCGGCACTGTTTCATCTATATGCCGAGCCGTTGTGCGTGGTCGAAGGGCACATGCAGTATGTCTGGGATGATGCCGGTCGGCGTTATCTCGACGGCTATTCGGGGATCGCGACGGTCAGCGTGGGCCATGCGCATCCGAAAGTCACCGAGCGGTTGCGCGGGCAGGTCGGGCGACTGACGCATCTGCCGACGGTGTATCTGCATCCGAATCGCGTCGAGCTGGCGGAAGTGTTGGCGCGGCGAATGCCGGCTGGTTCGGGGCTGACCCAGAGCTATTTTGTGAACTCGGGCGGCGAGGCGAACGACATGGCGATTCTGCTGGCGCGGACACACACGCGCCGCCAGGATGTGATCGCTCTACGAAACGCTTATCACGGTGCGCTGGCGCTGCCGATGGCGCTGACCTCCATCCCCAACTGGCGCTATCCGGCCGCGCAGGTCGCGAACGTGTTTCACGCGCCGGAGCCGTACTGCTATCGCTGCCCGTTCGGGCTGCCATATCCATCATGCGAAATGCGCTGCGCAAAGGCGGTTGCGCACACGATCAAGACCGAAACATCCGGCGAGATCGCCGCGTTCATTGCCGAGCCCATGCAGGGAATCGGCGGCGTTGTCGCGCCGCCGCTCGAGTATTTCAAAATCGTCTATGACACCGTCCGCGCCCATGGCGGGCTATGCGTCGCGGATGAAGTGCAAACCGGTGTGGCGCGCTTGGGCGAGGCGTTCTGGGGATTCGAGTATTACGGCGTAACGCCGGACATCGTCACGATCGCGAAGGGCATCGCGAACGGGTCGCCGTTGGGCGCGTGCGTAGCGCGGCCGGAGGTCGCGGCGTCGCTCGCGCAGCGGTTGCACTTTAACACGTTCGGCGGGAATCCGGTTTCGACGGCGGCGGCGCTGGCGACACTCGAGGCGATTGAGGATGACGGTTTACAGGCGAATGCGCGTGAAGTCGGGGGGCATCTGCGAGGAAGACTGCTCGAACTGCAGGAGCGGCATCAATGGATCGGCGACGTGCGCGGCGCTGGGCTATTGATCGGCGTGGAACTTGTCCGCGATCGCACGCGCGAGCCGGCGCTGGTGGAAACGGCGCGCGTGCTGGAGCTGGCGCGCGAGCGCGGCCTGCTGCTCGGCAAGGGCGGCATGTACGGCAATGTGCTGCGCGTAAAGCCGCCGTTGTGCGTTTCGCGCGACGATTGCGACTTTTTGGCGGATTGTCTGGATGAGTGCCTGGCGATGCTGCGCGAGTAGCCGTTATTGCGCCGCTTCGAAGCGGCGCAGCGCGGCTTGCACATCCGGGTCGTCGCAGAATCGCAAGGCGAAGCGGGCGTTGGCGGATTCGATCGGGTTCGGCGACCCGACGAGTTCGATCAGACGCCGACGCGTTTCGGGATTCCTGGATTGGCCCAGCCAGATGCACGCCGCGCGCGTGGCGTTGTAGTCGTATGTCCGCGTGTCGATGAGTGGCGCATCGGCGCCGGCAAGCCCGGCACATAAGACGGCACTGTTAGGCGGTTGAAACGTCCAGCGATCGGCGTAGCGCAGCTTGAGCTGATCGAACAGGTTGGCGTCGATCGGCGCGAGCGGGCGGGCGATCGGCGGCGCCTCGCCACGAGCGCGAAACTCGTCAACGCACTTCAATATCGCGAGTCGATCCAGATCGGGATCGACGATTTCCGCTCGGTCGTGATCGAACGGGCCGGGGAACAGGTCGGGCCACGCGCGCGGAGGCTGGGCCAGCGGCTGCGCGATCGGTCCCAGCCTGCGCCGGGCGACTTTGAAGTCGAGACAAACCAGGCTGTCGCCGGTTTCGAAGCAATAGGCCGACAGGCGCGGGGCGACGCCGGGGCGCAACAGTAACGCGATGAGCGACGTGTGGATCAGGGTGTCGAGGCTGTCGGGCGGGCTCTGGTAGCGCATCGCGGGGGCGTTGGCGAGCTGATCGACAGCGTCCGGCCCGAGGGCGATTAACTCGTTGAAAACAGCGGTCCAGTTCGCTTCCGGCTCGAGCGATAAGATCGGGCGCGCGACAATTTCGGCGCGCGACTTCGCCCGCGATGGGACGGAGGGCGGCTCACCCCGCGCCCCAATGCGGGGCGGCGCGACGCAGCCCGCTGTTCCGACGAACGCCACCGTCAGGCAGGCTATCGCCTTGGATGTTCGTAGCGCCATGACGCGATCTCGAATGCCGCAGAATGCCAACCGCCATGGCATGATAGCCCGGCCCCGCCGACGCGTAGGCGCCCCCCTGACGATAATATGCACGCCGATGATCCGGGCCGGTTTTTCGGAGACCGACGCGAATGGACGCCTGGCGCCGATTCTTCTTGACGCTTGCCATGCTGCTGGTGTTGTCGATTGTCGGAACAGTCGGTTACATGATCATCGAGCGGGCGTCGTTACTGAACGCGGCCTACATGACCGTGATCACGATGTCGACTGTCGGATTCAGCGAGACAGTTCCGCTGTCAACGGCCGGTCGCGTCTTTACGATGATGCTGATTATGGTGGGTGTTGGCGCGGTTTACTATGCGACGGTTGTGCTGTTTTCGATTGTTGTTTCCGGGGAGCTTCAAAACGTGATGGAAGCCTCGAAGATCAAGCGTCGCGTGGAGATGCTCGATGGCCACGCGGTCATTTGCGGCTATGGGCGGGTCGGCGAACTCGTCGCGCGTCAGTTAGGCGACGCCGGGACCGACTTTGTTGTGATCGAGCGTTCCGAAGAGCAGGTGGAACGTGTTCTGGAAGACGGTCACTTGTATGTGCATGGCGACGCTACCGAAGAAGATACGCTGCGCGAAGCGGGAATCGAGCGGGCGCGCACGCTGATCGCCGTTCTGCCGGACGATGCGGCGAACGTATTCGTTACGCTGACGGCCCGCGGGCTTCGGCCTGATTTGCTGATCATCGCGCGAGCCGAAACCACTACAACGGAGGGCAAGCTGCTTCGGGCAGGAGCCAACCGCGTGGTTTGCCCGGAGGTCATCGGCGCGACGCGAATCTCCAGCCTGGTCACGCGGCCGAATGTCGTTGACTTTGTGGACATCGCCTGGCGGGGCGTTGATTTGCAGCTCGATGAACTTGTCATTTCCGAGAAATCACAATTGGCGGGCAAGTCGCTGCGTGACTCGGGCCTGCGCGAGCGGATCAACGCGATTGTCGTCGCCGTCAAGCGGTCGGGCGCGAAGACAGTGTTCAATCCCCCGCCGGACCATGTCTTGCGCCCGGGCGAAACTGTCATTGTCATTGGCGGACTCGGCACATCCGAGAAGCTCGCCTCGCTTTAGCGCGGCCGATCCGGCTAATGCGCGCCCATGCGCCGCGCGAACGCCTCGTAAGCGATCTCAAGCACATGCCGCGTGGCGACGCCGGTGTGATGCTGAATCTGCTCATGACAACTGAAGCCGGTGACCGCGATTTCGGCGTCGCCGCGCTCGCGCACTGCCGGAAACAGGCGGTGTTCGCCGATCGCGCGGGCGACATCGTAGTGGGACTTTTCGTGGCCGAAGGCCCCCGCCATTCCGCAGCAGCCGGTATCCAGCGCGTTGGCATTCAAGCCGAGCGCGGTGAGCAGGTCGATCGTGTCGGTCATTCCGATCAGGGCTTTCTGGTGACAATGGCCGTGTACGTGGATCGGTCGTTCAGCAGGCCGTGTTTGTTGTGGAATAGCGTCCGGGGCGTCGCGCAGGGTTGCGGCCAGAAGCGAATCAACGAGTCGGACGCGTTCCGCCAAGCTGTGCGCGTCGTCGGACTTGAGTAGCGCGGGCAGGTCGTCCGTTAACGCGGAGACGCAACTCGGCTCGACGCCGACAATCCAGGCGCCTTGTTGGATGAAGGGCGTGAGAAGCGCGACGTTCTGCCGCCCGAGGCGCGCGGCCTCGTCGAGAAAGCCGGCGCTGATGCGCGTTCTTCCGCAGCAGACTGTCGGCGGCATAACAACCTCGAACCCAACGGCTTCGAGCAGGTGAATCGCGGCGATCCCGACGTTCGGCTGAACGTGGTTGGTGAACGTGTCGGGGAAGAATGCGACGAGTCCGCGCGACTTTGCATTGCGGCGTGGCGTTCGACGCTTGAACCACGCCCGCAGCGTCTGCTGCGCGAAACGCGGTGGCGGGATGCGCCGATCAAGGCCGTATCGGCGTTCGATAAATCCGCGCGCGATCGAAGATTGCGAGATCGCGTTCGCCAAACGCGGCGCGAGCGAGGCGAATGGAAGGCGATCCGGCATGTGCGCGATGAATCGAGCGGCGCGCGAAGCTCCTCGCTTCTCGTTGCGCGCGGCAAGCCACTCAGCCTTCAGTCGCGCCATGTCGACGCCGGTCGGGCATTCGCGCTTGCAGGCTTTGCACGAAAGGCACAAGTCCATGACATCGTCGAGTGCGGCGTCGTTGAGTCCGTCGATCAACCCGCCCTCAGAAAGTGCGACGCGCAGCGCGTTGGCGCGAGCCCGTGTCGTGTGTCGTTCGTCGAGCGTGGCGACATACGACGGGCACATCACGCCGACGAGTTTCTGGCGGCATTGCCCGACGCCGCTGCACATTTTCGCCATCGCGGCCATGTCGGCGTGCGGCTCGAATCCGAAACGTGTGAGCGGGATCAGGCGAGTGCGCTGTGCATAGCGCAGGTTCTCGGTCATGGGCGCCGCGTCGACGATTTTGCCGGGGTTGAGAATCCGATCGGGGTCGAACGCGTCTTTGATCTCGCGGAACGCGCGGGTGATGCGTGGGCCATAAACACGTTCGAGCCATTCCGAACGCACAAGGCCGTCGCCGTGCTCGCCGGTGAATGCCCCGCTGAATTCGCGCACAAGATCGACAGTGCGCTCGGCGATGCGGCGCATGCGCGACACGTCGGCGGGGGCTTCGAGGTTGAGGGCCGGGCGAACGTGTATCACGCCGACACTTGCGTGGGCGTAGTACCCGACTTCCTTGACGTCCTCTTCGGCGAGCAGCGCGTCGAGGCGTTGGATGTACTCCCGCAATCGGCGCGGATCGACAGCGGCGTCTTCGATGAACTCGTGTGGCTGCGTGGAGCCCGGCTGAGCCATCAACAGGCCGAAGCCGCGATTGCGAATGTTCCAGATTTCGCGCTGCAAAGCTGGTTGATAGACGACGCGGGTCGGCCCGGCGCCGGGTGGGCGGGCGGAGTGCAGATGACTTTCCAGCGCCCACATGCGCGAACGCAGCGAAGCGTTGTCATTGTCGTACAACTCGCCGATCAGGATTGCCGCCGGAAACGGCTCAGGCAGCAAAGCGCGGACCGCCGGGGGAGCGGAGATAAGGCCCTGTGTGAGGATCGAGCGGTTGATGAGTTCGACCGCCGCGGGGCGATGTTCGAGGTACAGCGGGGCGGCGCCGAGCGCAGAAAAAACGTCGTCATAGCGCGCGATCAGCAGGGCCTTGTGTTTCGGAAGTGGCGTCAGGCGCAATGTCGCCTCAACAACTAGCGCAAGTGTGCCCTCGCTGCCACAGATCAGCGTTGCCGGGTTCGGCTCCGACGACATGACGAGGCGGTCGAGCGCGTATCCGCCGTTTCGGCGCATCACGCGCGGATACTGACGTAACACGTCGGCGCAAAACTCGTCGCGGACGCCGCGCATCGCAGCGTCGATTCGTGCGATCGCCGCGCTGTCAGGCGTGTTTGTCGCCGGCGGCCACGTTGGCCCCTCCCCCGTCGCCTCTGGCGGCAGATCGGCAAACGGCAGCTGGCGCCATTCGACGACATCGCCGCTCGCTAGCACGCACTTCACCGACTCAACATGATCGACCGTCCGGCGATAGAGCACCGAGTGGGAGCCGCATGAGTTGTTGGCGATCATGCCGCCGATAGTCGCGCGGCTGGCGGTTGCGACGTCGGGGGCGAAGTGCAGGCCGTGCGGAGCGAGCGCCGCGTTCAGATCGTCGAGCACGACGCCGGGTTGCACGCGGGCGAGGCGCCGGTCGGAATCGATTTCGAGAATGCCGTGCATGTGCCGGGAGAAGTCGAGCTGGACGCCCGCCCCCACCGCCCCGCCGGCGATGCCGGTGCCGGCTCCACGCGGGATGATCGACGCGCCGAAGGCGCGACAAACCCGGAGGGTCGCACTTACGTCGTCTGTATCCAAGGGCAGCACGGCGCCAAGCGGCGGAATTGCGTACAGGCTGGCATCGGTTGAGTAGATCGCGCGGGTCAGGCGATCAAATCGAACGGCGCCCCTGACGGCCTTTTCGAGAGCGGCGTGCAGCTTGGCAACGTCGAGACTCATTGGCGCCGAACGTGGGTGGGGTCCCGAGGTTGGTTGCGCATTTGGAGCAGCGACTCCAAGAACATACTCTGCCGGTGGTTCTTCAAACACTACCGCTATATATAGTAGGGTGAGACTGGGGCACGGTCGATATTCGGCGGTTCGGGCCAGACTGACGCGATTCCGTCAGGGTTCCTTGACCGGACGGCGCGGGGCCGGTTACGATTCCGCCGGGTTGGACTCGTTGGCTCAAGCAGGCGGGACGCCTGTTTTCGCCCGATGGCGCGCGGGTTGGGTCGATAGGCCTTGCGGTTAGCGCGAAACCCGCGAATCGCGCCGAGTTTCGGACATATCTCATGATCGTGGATTGCCACACGCAATTGTTTGATCCCGGGGTGATGCGGCCGGGCGAAGCCGTCGTCGTTCAGGCGGACGCGTCGCGCCATGTGCAGTCGCTGTCGCCGGTGGACCGCGCGCTGGTGCACGGGTTTAAGAGTGTGTACCTCGACACGGAGATCCCAAACCGCACGATCGCCGACTATGTCCGCCAATACTCTTCAAAACTGATTGGCGTCGCCGGGATTGACCCGCTGGCGGCGGATTGTCTGGACGAGTTGGCGATCGCCGACGAAGAGTTATCGCTGCAAGGCGTGACCGTGTCGCCGGCGTTGCAGAACTTTCACCCGTGCGCAACCGACGCGATGCGGGTCTACGCGGCGTGCGCTGAGCGGCGGATGCCGATTTTCTTTGAGCACAATCACCGCAATCCGGCCGCGAAGCTCGACTTTGCCCGGCCGCACTTGTTGGACGAAGTGGCCCGCGAGTTTCCGCAATTGCGGATTGTCGTCACGCGTCTCGGCAGCCCATGGCTGGGTGAAACCGTCCTCCTGCTCGGCAAGCATCCGAACGTGTATGCCGATGTGTCAGGGCTGTTGCGGCAGCCGTGGACGGCTTACAACGCGTTGATGGTGGCGCATGAGCACGGTGTCATGCACAAGCTGCTGTTCGGCAGCGACTTTCCGTACCGCTCTTCGGCAGAGTGCATTGAAGCGCTGTACTCGATCAATCAGATCACGCTCGGCACGAATATGCCGGCGATTCCTCGGGCGGAACTGCGGGGTATTGTCGAGCGAGACGCGCTCGCGCTGCTCGGAATCGCCGATCGCCGCCGGCCTTCGGCCATCATGGAAGACGATGACGCGTAAGCTCATTATCGTTGTGAACAGCGTGTTGTTCGCCGCGATGTGCGGCTGCATCGAGACGCGCTCGCACGTAAAGCTGACGTATTGGCCTGACGGGCTGACGGCCACGAGCTTTGAGACGGATGTGCCGAAGACGGTGTACCGGCGCGCCGACAACGGGTCGCTTGATATCGCGGGGCGAGTGGTCGAGCGGAACGGCGACTCGCGCCTGATTCACATCCATGTGTACTGGAAACCTGCGCCGTCGAAGACGTTTGACCATCCGTCATCGGTTGACGCCGTGATTCGCTATGCGGTTGTATCGCCGACGGGAGCGACGGTTTTCAAAGGCTGCGGCTATGTTTATCCGCGCGATAGGCGGCTGGGGTCGGGCATGGTGGCCCATGTCGAGAGCGGGCGGCTGAAAATGGTGGATCAGGTCGGCGACGCGCCGCCGCCGGATTCGGGCCCGACTGGGATCGTGGGCGACCTGCTGGCGCGAGAAGACGCCTCTGCGACGATGGGGATCATTCGCGAAATCGACATGCTGGTCCCGGCGAGCACGCTGGACGAGTAATCGCAATAACGCCAATTCACCTGCATCGCACATCTCGAACAAATGTCGACGGATCAACCAATTCGAAGGTTCTGTCTGCTGCGCCATGCTCCCGGGCCGGCGAACGCGGAGATCGGCACGCATTGGGACTTGCTGATCGAGTCGGCGTCCGGCGCCGCGTTGTGGGCGTGGCGATTGGCGGAGGATCCGACGGCGGGCGCCGCTTCGTTAGCTTGCGAACGGAACGCAGACCATCGGCCCGTGTACCTGACGTTTTCGGGGGAGTTGAGTGATAGGCGCGGCTGTGTTGAACGCGTTGACGGAGGCGTCGTTTCTGTAAGGCCTTCTGACGACGGGCTTTGGTTGTGCTTTGAGGGCGAAGCGCTCAACGGCGCGTACTCGCTTCAACCGGCTGATGGCGTTGGCCGTTTCACGCGGGCGGGCGGGTTGCCGGGCGCGGGGCGAAAATCAGCTATCCCGTAACATTCGGGCCGATAACGACTTGTGTCAGCGAGCCCAGATTTTTGGCTGGCGGGGCTTGCAACGCGTCGCGGCCGTGGTATCTTTGCCGATCTGTCACCCCACTGGGCGACACACTGGTCTCTGACAAGTAAACAGTGGACGAACGCCGTGAGAGCGTACGCGAAGCCGACCTCGTTCTATTGCTGAACGCGGGGTTGGAGTTCGCGATCCAAATAGGGGCCCGTAAATCCTTTCGGGACCCCGATCGGACGCTCTCGCAATAGACGTGAGTGTTTGAGCTTTCAAATTTATGTCAGGTAGATGACCAGCCTTCGGGCTGCGAATCGACGAAACTCTACGAAGAGTTTGATCCTGGCTCAGATCGAACGCTGGCGGCATGGCTAAGACATGCAAGTCGTACGGACCGCTTTTGCTTGCATTGGCGGTCAGTGGCGAAAGGGAGCGTAATGCATGGGCAACGTACCCTTGACTCGGGAACAACCACGGGCTTCGGCCCTTTGCGAAAGTGTGGCTAATACCCGATGAAGTCGCGAGATCGAATGGTTTTGCGACCAAAGGTGGGGATCTTCGGACCTGCCGGTCATGGAGCGGCCCATGTCCTATCAGCTTGTTGGTGGGGTAACGGCCTACCAAGGCGACGACGGGTAGCGGGCGTGAGAGCGTGGCCCGCCTCATCGGAACTGAGACACTGTCCGGACACCTACGGGTGGCTGCAGTAACGAATATTGGGCAATGGGCGAAAGCCTGACCCAGCAATGCCGCGTGCAGGAGGAAGTCCTTCGGGATGTAAACTGCTGTCAGGGACTAGAAAGATCTGATCGGTCCCAGAGGAAGCCCCGGCTAACTACGTGCCAGCAGCCGCGGTAATACGTAGGGGGCGAGCGTTGATCGGAATCACTGGGCTTAAAGAGCGTGTAGGCA
>JAGQOO010000070.1 GCA_020427345.1 Phycisphaerales bacterium
GTGGACCGCCAGGAGCAAGTCGCCGCGCTGGCGGGCAGCCTGTCGCGGCGCACCGAAGTGCTGCAACGCGCGCTCGAATACGACAGCCTTGAGGCGCTCGATCTCTCCCGCGAGCCGGATGTCGAGCAGAATGTGCTGCAGTCGTACATCCGTGTGCAGCGCGGCTGCGACAAATTTTGCGCCTATTGCGTTGTGCCGTTTACGCGTGGGCCGGAGCGCAGCCGGCCGGCGGCGCATATCGTGCAGGAAGCGCGAACCCTCGCCGAACGCGGCTGTCGCGAAGTAACCCTGCTCGGCCAGACCGTGAACTCCTACGTCCATCAGGAAGACGGGCAGGCGATCTCGTTCGCCCGCCTGCTGAAACGCGTGCAGGAGGTCGACGGCATTGATCGCGTTCGGTTTGTCACCAGCTATCCGGCGGACTGGAACGAGGACATTTTTCGCGTGATGCGCGACTATCCGAAAATCATGCCCTACCTGCACATTCCCGCGCAGAGTGGTTCGGATCGCGTGCTGGCCGGGATGAAGCGCGGCTACACGGCCGACAGCTACCGGCGCCTGATGGACACTGCCCGGCGCTACGTGCCGCACATCGCGCTCGCCGGCGACTTTATCGTCGGCTTCTGCGACGAGACCGAATCGGACTTCCAACAATCGATCCAACTCGTGCGCGATATCGAGTATGCGGGCTTGTACGTGTTCAAGTACTCGCCGCGTCCCGGCACCCGGGCCGATCGCCACCTGGAAGACAACGTGCCCGAGTCGGAAAAATCCCGCCGTTGCAATGAGCTCATTGCGGTCCAGCGCGAAATCGGCGCTGCCCGCCGCCAGGGCATGATCGGGCAGACGGTCGAAGTGCTCGTCGAGGGATACAGCCGTTTGTCGCGGCGGGCGCAGGGCGAGACCAAGGCCATGCTGCGGACGCGCGGCAAGCAGTCGCCTTCATTCGGCGCGGATCGCGTCAATGGCGAACTCCGCGCATGGAGCGGCAATGAGGAAGGCGTCCTGCCGGAATCCGAGCAGGATCGTGGATCCGAGGTTTCGGCCGATCGACAGGATCAACTCGTCGGTCGCACGCCACACGATACGATCACGGTTTTCGATGCGCCGCCCGCCATGATTGGGGCGACTGTACGGGTTTACGTCGAGGACGCGTCGCCGCACACGCTGTTTGGGCGACTGGTAGAGGTCGTTTCGCCTGCCCGGCGGGGGTTGGCGCCGCCAAGCGATATCGCAAGGTCGGTCGCGCTGCCGGTAGTCGGGTAGTTCTCGCTTTTTCCGGCCCTTGGCTACCAGCGGCGCGGGCGCCACGTTAGACTGCCGGGCTTTACCTTAGCGGCGGAGAGTTATGCAGCTCGCGAAGATTATTCAGCCGGATCGCATCATCGCGCCCTTGAACGCGACCGACAAAACGGCCGCGATCACCGCGCTGGTTCACCAACTGGCCGAATCCGGCGCGATTACCAGGCCCGAAATGGCTCTTGACGCGGTGCTGAAGCGCGAAGCCGAACGGACGACCGGTGTTGGTTTCGGCCTGGCTATCCCGCACGGGAAAGTCGATTGCTGCGATAACGTGGTGATCGCGGTCGGCAAACCTGGCACACCGATCGACTACCAGAGCTTCGACAACAAGCCGGTCATCATGATCGCGCTGGTGATCAGCCCGCCGGCCCAGACGAGCCTGCACATTAAGGCGCTCGCCGACATGACGCGCCTGTGGCATAGCCTTGAATTCCGCGACGCGATCGCGAGCGCGGACAGCCCGGAAGCCGTTCACGCCGCAATCACCAAGTTTGAAGCCGCGCAGAGCTAGCGTGAAAAAGCAGATCGGCGCCCGCAGGCGCCGATCCGGTGTACCAAACTCTCGCACTACTCCGCCATGACCGGCGGGCTGGAGCGAATAGAAGCATCGACGGACTCGCTGTAAACCGGCGCTCCGGGCGCGCGTTTCCGCTCAACGAGCGGTCGCTGGGAACGGAACCGCGCCGTTAAGTCAGTCCAGTCAATCACTAACCGGCCTCCTTGTGCCTCATGCTGCTTTTCCCACTCCATCAGCAGGTTCAGGCAGGCATGATCGATGTAATCGAGACCTTCAAGGTTGACGTGCAGCTCCGTGTCTGCCGGCGTCGCCTCAAGCGTCTCGGCCAGGAACGGCAAGCGCACAACAGTTGCCGCTCCGACGAGACGCAGCGTCGTGCGGTCTTCGTCCGCTGACATCTCCTTGTGAATCTCAAGGTGGCTGAACGTGTAGATCAGCTTGGCCATGCTCAGGCCCAGGCCGATCAGCACGCCCGACAACAGGTCGATCGCCACAACGCCGGCGACGGTCGCGAAGAAGATCGCCAATTCGCTGCGACCGTAGGAGGCGAGCTTCGGAATCGCCTTGAAGTTCATCAGCTTGTAGCCGGTGTAAACCAGAATCGCCGCCAGCGCCGCGGTTGGGATCGATTGCAGAACGAACGGCAGCGCCGCGACGAACACCAACAGCCAAACCGAGTGCATGATCGCCGACAGGCGCGTGCGGGCGCCGGCGGTCACATTCGCGGAGCTTCGCACGATAACGCCGGTCATCGGCAAGGCGCCGACAATGCCGCACAACATGTTGCCAATGCCTTGTGCCGCGAGTTCGCGGTCATAGTTGGTGCGCGGGCCATTGTGCATCTGATCCACCGCCGTCGCGCACAGCAGCGTCTCTGCGCTCGCGACGATCGCCATGGTCAGCACGGCGACGATGATGCTCCCCGAAGCCAGAATTCCAAAGTCCGCGAACGCCGGCAACGTGACGGCTTCGATCAGACTGGCGGGCACATCAATCTTCTTGACCGACAAGCCGAAGAGCATCGCCATCAGCGTGCCGACAACGACAGCCACCAGGGGAGCCGGAACCGACTTCAATCTGCCCGGGACGTAACTCCAGCCCGCAATCGCGACCATCGTCGCGAGTCCGACGATCGCCGCGATCTGGTGCTGGGAACCCATCGGCCCGAGCCCCTTCCAGATGGCGACCGGAATGGAGATCAGATTCGCCAGCCCGCCGCTGCGCGGTGAGTCATCCACCATCACGTGAAACTGGCTGGAGAAAATCAGCACGCCGATGCCCGCGAGCATTCCCTGAATCACCGCCGGCGAGACGGCCCGAAACCACTGTCCGAGGCGCAGCGCGCCCGCGATGACCTGGATTGCGCCGGCCGCCAGCACGATCACGCCCAGCGTCGCAAGACCGTGCTGCTGAATCAGTTCATAAACAATGACGCTCAGACCCGCCGCCGGTCCGCTGACCTGCAGCGGCGAACCCGCAATAAAGCCGACCACCAGCCCGCCAATAATGCCGGTCATGAGTCCGGCTGCGGGCGGAGCGCCGGACGCGATGGCAATGCCCATGCACAGCGGCAGCGCAACGAGAAACACGACAACGGACGCCAAAATGTCCTTACGTACCACCTCCGCGGAGATCACTTTCATGGAATGGTCCCTCCCCGCGCCTTAGTCGCGCTTCGCCGTGGCCAAAGCGTCCTGGTACGAGTCCGCCAGCTCAGCGATCGGGCGGAACCGGCCGCACGACGGGTCGTACGCCAGCACATCGCCGCTTTCGAAGCGGTACTCCCAGGCGTGTAGCCGCACGCGACCTTCGTCAATGGCCGCGGCGACAGAGGGATGCGTGCGCAGGTGGTCGAGCTGCGCGAGCGCGCTGCGTTGAATCACCGCGTTAAGCAGTTCTTCCGGCGATAGGGTATCGACCCAGGCGGCGGTCGCGCGAATGGCCGCTTCGCCGAAGCGCAGCCACGCGTCCATCTCCTTGAATCGCTTCAACGCCTCGCGATTCAGCAGGCCCTGCATGGCGCCGCAATGCGAGTGGCCGCAGACGACGATGTCCTGCACGCCGAGCCCTTCGACCGCGAACTCGATCGTCGCCGATTCGCCGCCGGATGCCGCCCCGTACGGCGGAATAATGGCGCCGGCGTTGCGCATGACGAACAACTCACCCGGCTTGGTGCTCGTCACAAGACTGGGGTGGATGCGTGAATCTGAACAGGTGACAAACAACGTATGGGGACGCTGACCCTTGGCCAGCGATTCAAACAACTCGCCGTGCTCGGCGTGCACATCACGCTGATATCGGAGCACACCCTCGACCAACTTACGCATATCGCTTCTCCGCGAAGCCCCTGTGGCGGGGCAGTGGTTGGAATGCCATCATCCCGGCGCGCCGCAAATGCGTAGGGCGGTCGGGACCGTAGACATCGATTCGGTCGCGCGCCTGGCGCGATGGTCGAACCGCTGATTAAAACCGAAATCGATCAATCCGGGGAACCGGAACGGAGAGAATCAACACAAATGCGGCAGGCCGCGATCTGCGAAACGTAATCCGGCCCCCGGTCGATACACTTGGGGCACGACGCGGGCGGCGGGGCAAGGCTGTTCAACAATCAGCACCGCTGGCGCTGAGACAACGTCCATGTCCGGGCGTCGCTCGGGGTGAGCAGTTTCCTTCATCGCGCGCTCGACGCATTCGGGGCGCTCGTCGGCATGCTCGATGCCCACGACGACGCCACCGACGCCCAAGAGGGCCCAGCACAGCGCGAGAAATCGGACAGAACGCTTCAAACCTGAACCCAAACCCATCTAAGGTAGGACGCCAAGCCCTTTGACGCCTCAAGTAATGTAGGAACGAACCTTCTGCCGGGCAAGTGTGAATCCGCGTTGCTTTTTGACTTAGGCCTCGCCCGACGCAATCGCCTGATCCGCCTGAATCTGTTCCATTAGATTCGACAATACATCGAAGGTAAGCGCCTGCGGGCCGTCGCTGAGCGCTTTGGACGGATCGGGATGGAATTCCACCATGACGCCATGCGCGCCGCACGCCAGCGCCGCGCGCGTCAAGGAGGGCACCCAGCGCCACTCGCCGCACGCGTGCGAAGGATCAACGATAACGGGTAGATGCGTGCGCTCCTTCACGACCGGCACGGCGCTGAGATCGAGCGTATTCCGAGTCGCGGTTTCGAACGTGCGAATGCCGCGCTCGCACAGGATCACGCGCTGATTGCCGTGCGCGAGGATGTACTCCGCTGCCGCGAGCCACTCGTCGATCGACGCCATCAGTCCGCGCTTCAGCATGACCGGCCGATCCGCCTGGCCGATCTCCTTCAGCAGCGAAAAGTTCTGCATGTTCCGCGCGCCGAGTTGCAGGATGTCTGACTTTTGCGCGACACGTTCGACGTCCGCCGGGTGCATCACCTCGGTGATGATCGGCAGGTTGAACAGCCGGCCCGCCTCTTCGAGCAGGTCTAGCCCCTCGTAGCCGAGTCCCTGGAACGAGTACGGTGATGTGCGCGGCTTGAAGCAGCCGCCGCGCAGAATGTCCACACCGATCTCGTGCGCGAACTTCGCGCACGCCAGAATTTGATCGCGGGACTCGACACTGCACGGACCGGCGATAATCACCGGGCGATCGCCGCCGATGGTGACGTTGCGGACGGTAATGGTTGTGTCCTGGGCCCGTGTCGCGCGCGAAACGAGCTTGTACGGCGCCTTTTCAAGCGTCTTCAACACTGCCGGCTCGATCGCGGCGGCGTCGGCCGGGGCCGGGCGCTCCGTCCGTTTTCGCGGCGGCCGCTTCGGCTCGGCCGGCTGCGCGTCACGCGTGGTGCGCGAGGGATACGACCCCAGCGTCTTTAGAAAGCTCGTATATGTCGTCAATTCGCGCAGTGCCGCCTGCACATCCGGATCGCCGACGTTGCCGCGAAAGTCGACGTAAAACAGGTACTCCCACGGCGTATTCGGCCGCGGGCGCGACTCGAGCTTGGTCAGATTCAGATGATGATCGTGAAACACCTTCAGGCATTTCAGCAACGCGCCTTCCTCATCGCGCGTCGCGAAAATCACTGACGTCTTGCAGGGAATCCGCTCGTCGAACTTCATCGGCTGGTTCGTGACAATCACAAACCGCGTGTAGTTCTCCTTCTGATTCGTGATGTCGCGCCGAATCACATGCAGGCCGTAGATGCGCCCGGCCTCCTCGCTCGCGATCGCCGCCTGCGACAAATCCTTCGCGCGGGCGACGTGCTGCGCCGACAGGGCCGTATCCGCAAACGACTCAACATGGCAATCCTGTAGGCTGTTCAGAAAATCAGAACATTGCACAAGCGCCTGTGGATGCGAATACACGCGGCGAATGCTGCTGATCGGCACCGGCTCCAGCGCCAGAATGCAATGCTCGACCTTAAGCACCTCTTCGCCCACGACCGCGAGGTTCATTCGCGCCAACAGGTCATAGGCCTCGTTGATCGAACCGGCGGTCGTGTTCTCGATCGGTATCACCGCATAATCCGTCTCGCCGTCGCGAACCGCGTCCAACGCCTCCTTGAATGTCCGAAACCCGCGATAGCTGATTTCGGTCCCGCGCGGCGAAAAGTGCCGCTCGGCGGCGATCTGGCTGTACGCGCCCTGCGCGCCCTGATACGCCACCTTCAACACCCGCTCGGACCGCTGATCCGGGTTGTGCTCGTCCAGCAGTTCCTGGTGCTGGCGGCGGACGGAGTAGTCGAGGATCTCGCGAAAAATGCGCGTCAGCAGGAAGCCGTCAACACCGGATTTCTGGCCGAGTTCGACGATACGCGTGAGCAGCTCTTCTTCTCGCGTGATATCGCGGATCGCGTCGTCGCCGCCGGCCTTGACCGAACCGATTTCATCCACGACGGAAAGCCGCCGCGCGAGGTCCTCGACGATGCGCGAGTCGAGTTGATCCAGTTGCTCACGCAGCTTTTGCAGTTCGGGCGTCAACTTGCGGCGCTCCCTCGCGATATCGGACGGATACTCACAGCGCCAAGCCAGCCGCCTGACGCCGAAACCATAGATGATATCGACCGGGACGCCCGAAAGGAACAAAACCCGGCGCGATCGACGCTACGCCATGCCCAGTGCGCGCTCCACCGCCCAATAGAGCCCGACGGCCGCGATCAACGCAGAAGCCGGCAAGATGATCGCCTTGCGGTACCAGTCACGATTCCGGAACCACCCGACCAGTACGAACGCTGTGGCGATTACCGCCAACTGCCCGGCTTCGACGCCCAGATTGAATCCGACCAATGCCGGCACAAACTGCCCCGGCGGCAGGCCCAACTCGCGCAGCACGCCCGCGAAGCCCATGCCGTGAAGCAGGCCAAACGCAAAAACCACCGCCGGCCGCCATGGCTTCAACTCGCGCACGCACAGGTTCTCAATCGCCACATACGCGATCGACAACGCGATCAGCGGCTCCACAACCCGCGGCGGCAGCGAAGCGATACTCGCCATCGACAACGCCAGCGTGATCGAATGCGCGACAGTAAACGCCGTTACCTGCCACAGTAGCGCCCGCGTCTTGATGCTGAGCAGAAAAAGCCCCAGCACGAACAGAATGTGATCTAGCCCTTTTGGCACGATATGCTCGAACCCCAGCACGAGATATCGCGCCAGCGGTGAATCAGCCGTTCGAAGCTTCGACTCGTGCAGCAGGTATGGCGGCGACTCCGCGCCCGGTGACAGCGTGAAGCGCGCGCCGCTGAGCGCTTCTTCCTCCAGGATCGTGAGATCCACCGCGTTGAAAGCGCGTGACGCCGCGAACGAAAACTCCTTCGCGTCAAGCGGCATGTGTCCCGACAATCGCGCGATCGTGCCAAAAACGGACGGCGGCGATCCGGGCGGCGGCTCTACTCCATGTTCCGGCAAGTCAACACGCGGGTCATCGAGCAAACCGTCAACGCGCACGCGCGTGAAGCGCTGGATGGTCCGCTTGACCTGCGTTTCGGCCAACGCCAGATCGGTCGGCGTCAGCGCGCGCAGAGCCGCTTCGATTTCTTCTGAAGACTCGTTTGGCGCCGCGCCCAGGGCGAGCGCGTCGACATCGATGCGCAGGTCGATGAGATACGAGCCGTCCTGCTTGATGACGGCGGTAACGCGCGTGATCGAGAAGTCATGCGCGAATGCCGATGCGGCGCAGCAAAATGCCACGACGAATGCCGCCGCGCGCCACCACACCCGCTCCGGCGCCGCCGCGCACGCGCGGGTCCACTGCGCGGACAGGGTTCCCGCTTGCGCGGGAATGACGCATCCGGAATGTCTGCCCAAATCGCGGCACTCCCGCGGCTGGATTCCCGCTTGCGCGGGAATGACGTATGACACGCGGCTACCGGCGCGCGGCTACTGGCGCGCGGCTCCTGGCGCGCGGCTATCGGCGCGCCGCAACCGCCTCTTCATAAGCCCGCATCGCCGACGCGTCGCGCTTGAACTCCAAGTTTCGCTTCGCCAGATCCCGCGCCGCCTCAAGGTTCACTTCCGCCGCGACGTACAACTTTGCCAGCGCCTCAAGCGTGTACACCTCGCCGGCGTCGAT
Source organism: Phycisphaerales bacterium (assembly GCA_020427345.1). GTDB lineage: Bacteria > Planctomycetota > Phycisphaerae > UBA1845 > Fen-1342 > DSPM01. The sequence continues at coordinate 8,372 of JAGQOO010000070.1, forward strand.
CACCCGCTTGAATCCGCGCTCCGCCGCCGCGAAGTGTGCGGCCGCTATGCCCTCATCGCCTGCCGCCCGCGCGACGCGCCACGCGGCCGCGTGAATCGCCGGATCGTCGGATTCGCGCAGCAGCGACGCATAGGCGTCCAGCGCATCGCCGAAACGGCCCTGCGCTTCCGCGACTTCCGCGCGATGAATCCGCAATAGCGTATCAGTCGGATCAATCTCGGCGGCCGCGTCCAGCAGCGGCTGCCCGTCCTCAACACGCCCCGCGTCGATGTAGGCCCCGCTCGCCATCACCAGCGCCCAAACCTCAAACGCCGGCGCCGACTCGGCCCGCGCGAATTCCCCCGCCCGCCGATACGCGGCGACAGCGTCATCCACGCGGCCTTCCGACGAGCAAACAAGTCCCCAAGCGGCGGCGGTGTGAAAATCGCGCGCGTCATCGATGGTCACGGGCAACAGCGCGACGGCGTTATCACGCTGCCCGAGACCCAGATACGCCTCCACCCGCATCGACGTCATTTCGGGGTCGGCGGGGTCAGCGGCGGCGGCCCGATTCGCCCAGTCAATCGCCTCCGCGAATCGATGGCTGTAGCCACAGATCGCCGCCATCGTCTTGAGCGCGAGATAATTGGACTGAATGTCCATCGACTCGGCAGCGGCGGCGCGGGCTCTGGCGAGAAACGCCGGATCATGCGTCGCGCGGGCTTTGCCAAGATACGCCGACGCCAGCTGTGCATGAGCCGCGAATGAGCGCGGGTTTTCCGTTACCTTTTGCGAATAGTATCTGACGCGCTGGTCAGCTTGTTGGATCGATCGGCTTTCGTGTGCGCAAGCGCCGCTCAGTAGGCACAGCGCCCCAACGAAAACGGCGCGGGGCAGCGCCGTCCATCGTCCGGTTCGCTGCCCGCGCCAAGTGTTTTGCATCTTCTGTCGCTACTCTCGAACCGGCTGCATGCGACGATCAAATCCGGGGTCGGCCGACAGCCCCGCCGGCAGGTGCGGCGTCGGGAGGTACGGAAAATCGGACAGAAATGGCCTGTCGTTCTCGGTCGGGAATGGCGCGTCGTTGCCCAGAATCCGCGGATCGCCGACCAGATCGACGACATCGTCCGCCAACTCGCGACCGTTCGGGAACGCCGCGGGCTGGTCCGTATTGAAAATCACCACATCCGGCGCGACACCGAGCTCGCGCGAATGGCGCCGCGGCTCAAGCTGGTTCATTGCGTCGTTCTCGGGGAACATCGACCGCAGCGCCCGACCCGCCATGTCCTGAAACGGCCCGTCGAGTTCCGGCACGTCCGACGTCGCCCAGATAAGCAGCGTGTTGTCCGGATCGTTATGACCGTGACTGCCATGCCGATCGACGACACACTCCAGCGGCAACTCGATCACGATGGCGGCGACATTCCGCCCGAGGCGGGGCCCGCGGATGAAGGGATCGTCGCGCAGGCCGGCGAACAGTCGGATATCGCGACATTGGCGCCGCAGGCCGCTCGTACGCAAGTGCGGGCGACCCAGGCGATCGAACCTGATCTTGAAGGAGACGTCTTTGCGGATGCGATTCGGATTGACAATCGTGCCGCCATACGTCGCGACATCATCGGCGTTGTCGAAGCGAACTTCGCTGTGGTTGTCGATGTTGATCGAGACCTTCAGGTCTGACGAGAAGGTGTATTCCGTCGCGTCGACCGGCACTGCCGGATCGAGGCACACCGCGAGCACGAGGTTCTCGCCGCGCGTGAACGCGAACAGGTCCGTCAACCGCGCGTCGTTCCGGCCGGCGTCAGCGAGGAGCGGCGCATCGCCGTGGTCCGCCGCGAGCGCCGCGCCCATCCCCACGCCGCCGATCGCGAAGGCGCAGAGCGACAGTAGTCTTCCAATTCGATTTGTCATGGTGACCCCCAAGAGAGTTGCGAGCAATTATCCGGAATCAAGGGGGCAAAAGCAATGGTCGAATTGGGATATCGGTGTGGATTTCCCGCTCGACGTGAGGGGCGGACTGGCCTTCGCCGTGTCCCATCAGGGGCGGGCATGCGGCGTTCGGGCTGACCTCAGCCGATTAGCCACGCCTCTCGCGTGAGCAATCGTAAGATGCTGACGGCTTTTTTGCCGCATCGCCTCGAAACTGGGTTGTCTCGCCGGATGCGGACCGACTCGCTGCCTGCCGCGCCGTCAGGTATCCTTGGTGGTTTCCAGCTTAGGTGGCGATTGGGGAGGCTCATGCGGAGCGTCATCAGTGTGGTGGGGGCGTTCGTTGGATTGATGCTGGTTTCTGCTGCGGCGTCCGCGGATTCGCGCTGCGCCCTGAGTCGGCTCGACGGTGTGAACGGCCGCCCCTTCGACGCCACGGACGGGCGCGATCCGCGCAACTACCCGCCCGATCCGCAGGTCGACTTCACCTGGCTCGCGCTCGATATTGACTTCTCCCAGCCCGAAACGCGCTCATTCTCCTGCGAAGAGACCATTCGATTCACCAACCTGGCGTCCCCACTCGCGCGGCTTCATCTGGACGGGGTTCGGCTGAAGGTCGACTCCGTTCGGGACCTCGCGGGCGGCGAGTTGAAGTATCACTATGACGAAGAGCGATTGTCTGTCGCGTACGATCCGCCAATGCAACCGCGCGCCGAAGCCGGCGTCGTCATCCGCTACCGCTGTGAAAAGCCGACGACGGGAATGATTTTCGCGCTGCCCGAGGGGGGGTATGCCGATCGACCGCTGACCATCCACACGCAGGGAGAAGCGCAGTTCAATCGGTACTGGTTTTTCTCGCACGATTCGCCCAATGAGCGCTGCCGGACGGCGATGAGCGTCGTTGCGCCGGCGCATCTGAAGGTGCTGTCGAATGGCGGGCTGATCGGGCGGGAGGAACTCGGCGCCGGATTGGCGCGAACCCGCTATGAAATGGCGCATCCGCACGCCTCTTATCTCGTGTCGCTTGTCCTCGGTGACTTTGACCTCGTCACACAAACCTGGCGCGAAAAACCGGTGGAATACTGGGTACCGGCCGGGCAGGCGGAAGGCGCGATCCGCACGTTCGGACGTACGCCGGACATGCTGGAGTATTTTTCGCGGCAGCTCGACTTTGAGTATCCGTATGAGAAGTACGCGCAGGCGGTTTGCTACCTGTTCGAGTGGGGCGGCATGGAAAACACATCGACGACGACGCTGCGTGAAGACGTTGTCATGGATGAGCGCGCGGCCATCGACAAGGACTTGGAGGGGCTGATCTCGCACGAGTTGGCCCACCAGTGGTTCGGCGACTTGGTCACATGTCGCTCCTGGCCGCATGTCTGGCTCAATGAGGGCTTCGCCACGTACATGGAGGCGGCGTGGTGGGAGCACAGCCGCGGGCGCGACGATTACGACTACGACATTTGGAAGACGATGCGCGGCGTGGCGAGATCCGATCGCGGCGACGCGGTCGCCGGTGTCGTGTTTCCACAATATGACACGCCCGATGACGTCTTCAGCCGGCCGCTGAGCAATCCCTACGGCAAGGGCGCGTCGGTGATTCACATGTTGCGCCGCGAGTTGGGCGATGACCTGTTCTGGCTCTGCATTCAGACGTACTTGAAGCGCTTCGCCTGGAATGAGGCCGAGACCGACGACCTGCGCAAGGTCATCGAAGAAGTCTCGGGAGCTAGCTATGAGCGGTTCTTCAGGCAATGGCTGATTCGTCCCGGCGTGCCACACATCAAAGTGAAGTACGAATGGGATGACGAGCAAAGCGCCGTCAAACTATCGCTTGAGCAGACACAGGATCTGAGCGCAGATCGGCCGGCGTTTGTCGTGAACGTGCCGGTTGTGTGCGTAATGGCCGATGGCGAGCGCCTGGAGCGCGTGATTGCCATGCGCGAGCGCAAAGCGTCGATCACGATTCCGTGTGATGACGAGCCGACGCAGGTCTGTGTCGATCCGGACTTGCGCGTGCTGGCGCAATGGGACATCGGCTTGTCCGTGCCGATGCGGATTCGCCAGGCCCTCGACGGCCCGACAGCAGCGGCCCGGCTCGCCGCCATCGCGACATTGGAGGAAGAGGATCGCGATGATGTTCGGCAGGCACTGGCCGACATTGTGCGCGATTCGGGCAACTTCTACGGCGAGCGCGTTGAGGCGGCGGCGGTTCTGGGGCGGATGGCGATCGCGCCGGCGCGCGAGTTGCTTTTGCAACTTGTGGACGACGATGCCGCCATGCGCGAAGCGCGGGTGCGGGCGGCGATCGTGGCGGCGTTGGGGCGATACCGGAGCGCGGCAGTCGCGCAGAAGCTACTTCGGTTCGCAAACAGCGACCCGACCTACACGGTCGAGGAGCGCGCGACGCAGGGACTCGGGCGACAGGATCAGACCGACGAGATCATTCAGCAGTTGCTGGACAACACGCGGAAGACGTCCCATCAGGACATGATTCGCCGGGCGGCCATCGGCGCGCTGGCCGAGCTTGATGCCGAAAGCGGGATCGAAGCGGCGTTTGAGGTGGCGCGGGACGGAGCGCCGTCTCGCGGCCGACCGGCGGGGATTCGGGCGTTGGGGGCGCTCGGTTCGACGTATCAGACGGAACGAGTTCGGCGTTTTCTGCTCGGCCTGTTGGAGGACCGCGACGAGCGCGTGGTCGGAGCCGCGATCGGCGCGCTGGGCGCACTCGGCAGCGTCGAAGCGATTGATGAGTTGCAGGCGTACGCCGGCGGCGCCGCGCCAGATTCCCTGCGAAAGCGGGCGCGCGACGCGATCAAGCGCATTCGCGACGACGAAACGGGTTCGGCGGCGCTTCAGTCGCTACGCGACCGGGTGGCGAAGCTCGAAGAGCGAATGGAAGAAGTGGGGCACGGCGAGAGTGTCGATCCAAACGAGGCCGACTAGGCCGATGGGCACAATCGATCGTGTCGAGGTCGGAGGCGACCGCCGGTGAGTCGGCCGCGGTTTTACGTTCCGGAACTCAGCGAAGGCCTGATCGCGCTTCCGACCGAAGAGGCACGACACGCGCGACGTTCGTTACGCCTGCGAGCGGGCGATGTCGTCGAACTGTTTGACGGCGTCGGTCGCTCGGCCCTGGCGACGCTTGAGCCGGAAGGTGACGATCGACATCATGGCGTTTCGGTGCGCGTTGACCGAGTCAGGGCTGAGCCGGAGCGATCCGAACAACTGACGATCATTGTCGCGGCATGCAAAGGCCCGCGCCTGACCGCCATGATCGAAAAACTGACCGAACTCGGCGTCGACGAGATCGTTCTGACGCGGTTTGAGCGATCGGTCGTGCTTTTGAAAGCCTCGTCGGCGGAGAAGCTCGCCCGCACCGCGTTGGAGGCCTGCAAGCAGTGCGGCCGCAATCGCGTTCCTCGAATCCGCGCCGGGGGGGATCTCATGCGGGACGTCGCCGTGTGGCGAGCGGGGCGGGCAACCGAGTCGGCAATCGTTCTCGCGGATCAGAACGGTGACGGCCCTGCGCCGCTCGGCGTGAAATCCACTGCCGTCGTCATCGGCCCGGAGGGCGGCGTCACCGATTCCGAGCGAGCGGACCTGGTTGCGCAAGGCGCTGTCCCGATGCGACTTGCGCGTCACATTCTCCGCGTCGAGACCGCCGCGATCGCCGCCGCCGCCCGATTTTCGGATTTTTCTTGACAAGTCCGACAGACGTAGTAGACTGATCTCCGACACCTGTAGTAGGGGGCCGATTCAGCCAGGGTCAGAGGGAGGTCCGTCGTGCCCGCTCCGGAAGTTGACCTGTCCAGCGCCGAGTTGGAGACGCTGAGCGCCCTGTGGGAGCGCGGCGCCTCGACCGTGCGTGAGGTCCAGCAATCCCTGGCCGACCGCGGTCGGTCGCTCGCTTATACGACAGTCCAGACCTTTCTCAATCGTCTTGAACAAAAAGGCTACGTCGGCTGCGACTGCGAAACGA
>JAGQOO010000071.1 GCA_020427345.1 Phycisphaerales bacterium
CGTGACGAATACGTTCTCAAGCGTGCCGCGCTCGCGCTCGCGCACAATTGCGAACGCCGTTAGAAACAACGTGACAAGCTGCATGATGATCCCGACCAGCGCCGGCACAAAGAAGTACTCAGTTCTCAGGTCGGGGTTGAATAACAGGCGCGGGCGGACGTCGATCGGCAACGAAAAGTGCCCGAACGGATCGCGGGCTGGGGCGATCTGCAAGGTCGCCGCGAGATTGCGGCCTCGTTGCAACGACTGATTGAGCCCGATGAGCGACGCCGAGTTCAGCGCCGTGCTCGCGACCTGCGAATCGCTGCCGTCGATCAGCACTTGCACTTCCGCCCGCTCGCCGCGATCGAGCCGTTCGGTCAGGTCGGGCGGCAGGACGATACCCACGTTCGCTTGCCCTGAGATAATCGCGTGTTCAAGATCGTCATTTGTGAAGACGTGATCGACAATTCGAAACGTGCGTGTGTTCGAAAACGCCGCCGCGAGTTCCCGCCCGGCGGAGCGTCCATCCAGATCGAGAATCACCGTGCGGATGTTCTCGATGGTCATGTCGATCGCGTAGCCGAAAATCGTCAGTTGCAGCACCGGAATGACAAACGCGAAAACGAGTGTGGTCGGCTCGCGCCGGATATGGGCGAACTCCTTGGACATGATCGCGAAAAAGCCGTTCATGCCGCCGACTCCACCGCATGCTCCGCCCGTGTCAGCGCGACGAACACATCCTCCAGCGTCGCGGGTGATTCGCGGATTTCCAGCGCGCTGCGATCAGCCTGATGCCTCAGCAGTTCAAGCACAGCGTTATCCGATACCGAACGGTCCGCCAGCAAGTGGACTGTGGCGCCGAACAGCGTCGCGTCGCGCACGCCCGGAGCGCCCCGCAAGACACCGAGCGCCTTCACCGGGTCGGGACACGCTAACTCCAGCCGCCGAGCGCCCTCCGGCGTCACTTGCGGCAATCGCTTCAGCGCTTCCGGCGTGTCGTTCGCGATCAGCCGCGAGAGGTAGATGTACGCGATGTGCGAGCAGCGCTCGGCTTCGTCCATGTAGTGCGTCGACACGAACAGCGTGACGCCGCGGCCGGATAGATCGAACAGCAGGTCCCACAATTCGCGCCGCGCCACCGGATCAATGCCCGCGGTCGGCTCATCGAGAAAGACAATCTCCGGCTCGTGGATGAGTGCGCAAGCCAGCGCCATGCGCTGCTTCCATCCGCCCGACAGCGTGCCGCCAAATTGCGACAGGCGATCCGAGAGTCCGACAAGATCCAGCACGGCTCGCTTACGCGCCGCGAGACGCTCGCCGCGCAGGCCGTAGATTCGCCCGAAGAAGTCGAGATTCTCCGCGACCGTCAAATCGGAATACAAGCTGAACGCCTGTGACATGTAGCCGATGCGCGGCTTGATGCGCTCGGCGTCGCGCGCAGTGTCGAAGCCCAGAACGCGCGCGTCCCCACCGCTCGGCCGCAGCAAGCCGCATAACATGCGGATGACGGTGCTCTTGCCGCTGCCATTCGGACCGAGAAAGCCGAAGATCTGACCGCGCCGCACGGTGAGATTAACATCGCGCACAGCCACCAGATCGCCGAAACGGCGTGTCAGTCCGTGCGTCTCAATGACGATGCGATCGTCGCTGGAATCACCAGAAATATCGCTCATTTGGCGGGCGCCTCAAGAAACACATCAGCCGCCATCCCGGCGCGCAACGTATCCTGCCCCTCGTCGAGTTCGACCTTCACCCGGAACATCTGCTTCACCCGTTCGTCCGGCGTCTGCACATTAGCGGGCGTAAACTCCGCCTTTCGCGAGACAAAACTGACGTGCCCGGCAAAACGCCGCTCCGGAAACGCGTCGACGCGAATACTGACTTTCTGTCCGACGGAGATATCGAGCCGGTTCTCCGGAATGTAGGCCCGAATCCAGAGATCGTGCGGATCGATCAGCGTCAGCACCGGCGCGTTCGCCGCGACCAGATCGCCGGGTTCCAGATCCACCGCTTCGACGAGGCAGTCGCATGGGGACGCGACCGCAAGTTCCCTGAGTTGCCGCTCGATCGAGGCGACTTCGGCCTCAGCCGCGGAGGCCTGTGCCCGGGCAGCAGCGATTTCCTCGACGCGATAACCCGCTTCCATGCGTTGCAGATCGGCTTCGCGCTGCGATAGCAACGCCCGCGCTTCGGCGAGTTCCTCCGCGCGCGTGCCTTCGCGGGCCAGCGCCAGTTGATCGCGCGCCTGCGCCACCCGCGCAACCGCGACCGAGTACGCCCGTTGCGCCGCGTCGAACTCGTCCTCCGCCGCTTGTTGCGCCTCATGCAGCTTCTTGACGCGCTTGAAATCCGAGTCGGCGAACGCGAGTTCGGCGTTCGCGACATCCACTGCGTCTTCAAGAATCGAAATCTCGAGCGGGCGAAGGCCGGCGACCGCCTTGTCGAGCGACGCCTTGGCCGCGTCCCGCTGCGCCCGGGCCTGCGCGATGTCCTCCTTGCGAAAGCCGGCTTCCAGCTGGGCAAGTTGGGCCTGCTCGGCGGCGAGCGCGGCCTTCGCGCGGGCGAGTTGTTCGTGCAGCGTGTAGGGCTCCAGCTCGACCAGCGGATCGCCGGTCGCGACGATGGCGCCCTCTTCCGCCGGAACCGACCCGACGCGACCACCGACGCGCGAACCGACCCGGACTTCGTGCGCCTCGATGTAGCCGGAAATGTAGAACGGCTGATTATCGCCGCCGCGCCAGTACAACACGCCAAGCAAGACGAACGCCAGAACGACAAACGGAAGAATTCGCGCCATCGGCGCATTTTAGGGCCGGGTACGGATTGGCGCCGCAAGTTTATGGCGCCGGCTTGTCCGCCTTTCCATCCCAGCCGCGATGTTCGGCGATCGGGTCGATCTGGAGGTAGCGCGACAGCCAGGCGACGAGGATGTAGATCGGGATCGTGTCGAGCAGCGCGGCGACAGCTTTGAAGGCGTAAGATCCGCCGATGAGCACGAGTATGTCGTGCGTGCTCAGGGCGCCGCGGAGGTATTGGCCACCGAATGTAATGCCGATGACCGCGATGGTGTCGACCATCTGGCTGACGAGCGTGCTACCGTTATTGCGCAGCCACAGGTGCTTGCCACGCGTCAGGTTCTTCCAGAAATGAAACACATACACGTCGCAGAGCTGCGCCGTCAGGTAGGCCACCATCGACGCGACGACCGACGCCGCCGTCAGGTGATAGAGAAAGTCGAACAACTCAACATGGTCTCCTGACAGGATCGTCTCTCCGGGCAGGCTGACCGGCCCTTTCAGCGGCAAACCTTGCCATGGCGGCGCCGTCAGGCCCGCGCCCGGCAGCGCGTGCCCCAGCCACATCACACCCATGACAAGGACATTTACCAGCAATCCGACAAACACAACAAAATTCGCGCGGCGCTGGCCATAGAACTCGCTGATCAGGTCGGTGCACAAGAACGTCAACGGATACGGCAGCACGCCGACGGCGAGGATGAGCGGGAACGCGCTGGCGCCATACCAACTTGCCAGAAAACCCGGCAGCGGAATCGGAATCTCGATGAAGCGCGTGATGCCGATGATGTTCAGCATCGCCATCGCGCCGATGAAAACACCCGCGAGCACGAGAAACACGCGCTCGCGGCGCTCGTGCAACTTGGAGTCAACGAATTCGTACGGAAGCGTCATTGGTCGCGGAAGCGTAGGCGGCGCCCCGCGCCGGCGTCAAACGCCACGTTCGGCGATCGTTACTTCGCCGATAACGCCGAACAGCCCGTATCCGCCGATCGCGAGCGAGAACAACTCGGAGTTTTCGTCCCGGCTGCACCGCCGCGTCTGCCCGTCCGCTATCACCAGCGTGAATGACTCGACGTCGGACACAAACGGCGCCATCAGCAAGCCGCGGCCGTGCACGTTCGCGGCTAGCGCCCCGCCGATCGAGAGCGCGTCAGCGCCGGTTTGCTTCTGTGCGATCCCCCACCGCGGCGGCTGATCCGGCGCGTGCCGGCGTTGTGTTTCCAACACACCCTGTATCAATGCCCGCCATTGGATCCCGCTCTCGACGCGCACCAGGCCTCGTTCCATGTCCAATTCAAGAAGGCGATCACATTGCGTCATGTCGATGAGCGCGCCGCCGTTGGCGAATTGCTGCCCGCCCATCGCGTGCCGTCCGCCACAAACGGCGACCGGCGTCCCGCGCTGCGCGGCCGCGCCAACAATCGCAGCCACATCGTCAAGCGTCGTTGGTGCGTACAAATGGACATCCGCGGGGTTCAGACGCGAGTGCACGTCATTGAGACGGACGTCAGAGGCAGCCGGATGTGTTTGCCTCGACATTGAACGGCTCCTGATCGCGCCGGCGCGGTAAAAAAACGGCGCCCGCTTACGGCGTTACTTGAGCGGGCTCGCGTGGCGCGATTGTATCGATGTGGGCGTTCGACGTAAGCAATGCGAGGACATATGCGCCTCGCCGTGGGTCCGGAGGCGGAATGCGGCTTGCCGTCCGCGGCCCGCGGGGCATACAATCGGTCTCGAAGTCGACGTGAGACGGGGTGTAGCTCAGTCTGGCTAGAGCGCCTGCTTTGGGAGCAGGAGGTCGCAGGTTCGAATCCTGTCACCCCGAGTTGACGGGACAAGAGGCCCTTCGGTGAGCGCATCGAAGGGCTTTCTTATTGTGGGGCAAAGACTTACGTCAACCAGCTCGCAGTTCAAACAGACGATTTCCAGGATTCGTCGCTTTGTCGGGTAATCCGCCGTAAGCCACTTCTCACGCAGGGTTTGCGAAAGTTCAAACGCTTTTGTCGCCAGTGCCGCTGTTTCGTCGTGGGCCCGGTCCAGCACGTCGAGTTGGAGCTTGATCGATGCGAGCCGGTCGCGGAATTCGGTCTGCTTGCCCGCGAACACGTCCTGCTCGATGTCGTCGGCGAGGCGCAGGTTCAACAGGCGATCCTGTTGCGCGACGATCAGTGATTCCTGGCGTTGCAGTTCGGCGCGCTGGGCGCGCGAGTCGGCCTGCTGGTCTTTGGTTTGCGAAGCCAGCACCGTGCGGAACCACTCGCGGACGTTGTCGTCCTGAATCCGCATCTTGTCGAATAGGCCGAGGATCTGGGCGTCGAGCGACGCTTCCGTTACGCGGATTCTGGGATGGCCCTTCGCCGTGTAGCCGGCGCAGCGGTAGTAGACGTAGTGGCGCTCGATTCCGTTCTTCTGGCGTTTGGTGACGCGCTCGCCGGTGATCGGTCGGCCGCAGTGGCCGCATTGCATGAACTGACTGGCGTATGTGAGTTCGTGCGAGTGCTGCTTGTGGCCGTCGAGTAGCGCCTGAACGCGATTCCAGGTGGCGCGATTGATCAGTGGCTCGTGCTTGCCGGGATACCACTGGCCGCCGTATTCGAGCTCGCCGATGTAGGCGCGGTCCTTCAGGATGTTGTGGACGCTGCTTCTTGGGAAGCGCGGCTGGCTGTCGCGGAAGGCGAGGCCCTCGGTCGCGAGTTGTTCGATGACGGCGTCGAGCGTGAGCGGCTGATACGCGTATAGCTGGAAGATGCGTTTGACGTTCGCGGCGGGCTGCGGATCGATGACGACGATGCTGCGACCGTCCACGCGGACGTTGCGGTAGCCGTACGGGGCTTTGCCGATGAACCAGCCTTCCTTGGCGCGGCGGGCGTGGCCTTCGCGCACGTCGATGGACTGCTGCTCGGTATAGAAACTCGCCATGTTCGCGAGCGTTCTTCGCATCATACGACCGGCGGGCGTTTTCTCGGTTTGCTGTGAAACCGAGATGAATGGCAGATCGTATTCAGATTCGAGGCGCTCAAGCTCGACATAATCAAACAAGTTACGCGCGGCGCGGTCCACTTTGTAGAACAGCAGTCCGTCGAGGAATGGCGCGTTCTTCTTGGCGAAGCGAATCAGTTCGCGGAACGTCTTACGCTCATCCGCTTTCGAGGCGGTCTCGGCGATGCGGAACAATTGCGTGATCTCACCGCCCGTTTGCGTGGCGTAGCGGCGGAGCGCCTCTTCCTGCACTTCGAGCGAAAAGCCTTCCCGTTCCTGTTCACGGCTGCTCACACGGGCAAGGGCGACGTAACGCTTCATGCCAACTCCTTCGTGCGTCGATTGGCCCAGAAATCACCACAGCGGCAAGGCGCGTTCGCGATCGCTGAAATCGAAACGTCCGATCCAGCCGATCTCGATGTCGGTCGGCCATTCTCTTGCCCTCCGCCACGAATCAAGCAATTCTACAAAAGTATCCTTGCTCCGAAACCGCGCTCGGTGCACTGCTACGTTCCGAAGCGTGTTGACGGCGTAGAGGTCCGACAGCAGCACAACCTCCGTCGTTAGGTTGCTGTAGTCCGCGTCGTGAACTGCGTCACATCGAATCCTGAATAGGTCCGTAAGCTCCGACTCATAGCCAGGCCGATTGTCCGCGAGATACCACCCGAGCAGCCCAGCTATTCGATCCGAAAGCCGGCGCCCGTTCCGTTCACCCGGGCGCGTAAGAAGCGTCTCCAGCGCAAACACGTTCCATAAAAACGCATCCGCACGCTCGGAGGTCATTAGGCTTCGACCAATCAAACCCGCGGCCCGGCGAATCTGCGCGCGCCACTGCGGATCGAGCGCACTATCGTCGAGTGCTCTAAACAATTCAATGACTCGCCATGTGCCGCTGATGTGCCCATGCCAATGAGCGTCTAAACAAAAAGGCGTCAAGCCTCCTTCCCGCGACGCAGTGTCGAAGGTGGCCAGACCGCCTTGCTGCACAATCCAGGCGTTCCTCTGCTTAACGAGCGGGTATCCGAGAATCGCAAAGCCAGTGTTGGAGGCGCGGTTGACCCAAAAAGCGCGCGTAACGGCCAGCAGGTTGACCGCTTCTGCGACGTCGCGAAACGCCTCGCGCGTAGCGTTGTCCCGCTCGCCATTTCGGGTGAGCCGCGCAAAGGCCCACGCGCTCTCCACGAACTTCGTGCGTATCTCAACCGCCGCCGGGGGTCCGTCTCCGTGCCGCGAAATCACGGTCGACGCCGCCTCGCGGGACAGGAACTCCACGTCTGCTACGCGCCACCGCCCGTTGATCGGATCGTTGTCGTCGATCCGCAGCTGCGCGATGGGGATCAAGAACTGCCATGCCTGCTGGTCGTCCGCCATTTGTTTTCCTGTAACTCTCGTTTAGTAGGCCAATGAGATGCTAGCGCTGCGGGGCGGCTCGTCCAGTGGCAACGAGAATATTTCTCCGGGGCGGGCTTATCCGCCGCCTAGCTGTGACTATCTGCGATGGTCGAGATCGTGTGCGGGTACTCGCAAATGGCTCGTTGAAATTGCCCCCCAGCCGGGGGTGAGGGGCCAAGTTTCAACGAGCAATATGGAGGAAGAGTATGAACGCACATGATGAATCGAACGCCGAGCGCCATTCGGACGCTTATGGGCCGGGGCACCCTTGGCATTACCTCGAACGCGGCGACGGGGCTTCGCCCGTCGCGGCCGATCGCATTCCGGCGGGCGATCCGGAACTCATCGGCGGCTTTCTGGAGCGCGACATTCCGAAGACGCCGGAGAAGCGCGACGCGACGATCGAGCGGCTGTTTGTCGAGCGCAGTCAGCAGCTTGCGCGGCGAATCGAAGGTTATGAAGACGTGATCGCGCGCGGCGTCGAGGCGCTGAGCCGCTACGACCGTCAGATCGCCTATGGCGGGGACGACGAACTCGCGGTCGCGAGCACGCTCGCGCTGCTGTTCAACCAGATCAGCTATCTCAAAGGCGAAGTCGCCTGGCTGGAGGCGAACCGCAGCCGGCAGGGTTCGCTGTTCTAGGGCGGATTCCGCCTTTACATCGCGCTTCGGCTGTGGCAGTTTCGCGTTGACGAGGCGTGATAACCTCCAAACGGTACGTGTATTACGGACGACGTGTTCAGCAACGTCCTTCCCTGACTGTCGGGAGGGCGGTGGAATACAAGACCGCGTGCGGGAATACACCGCGAGCCGCATTTGGGCTTTATCACTCTCCCGGCGCCCACGCCGGGCACGCCTCGGGTTGAACCACGCCGCGAGGGATTTGATGCGAGTTTCATTCACTTGTTTGTTGCTGGTCTCCGTGACGGCGTGCGCGCCTTTGAGTGACTACGAAACGGGTGCGTTGGCCGCGCGAGCCGTCGCAGACGCGCGTTCGCAGCCGGAGCGCCTACACCTGGCTTATCTCGATTGCTACCCGCTGCCGCGCGGCGCGAAGCGCCGCTGCATCGCCGCGATCGCCGGCAATACGGCGAGTCGAGTCGCCGCGCGATCCAGGGCATATACGACCGCCTTCGGCTACGAGGCCGAGCGGCTGGGGTTCCGGGCGTTCCTGCGGGACCTCGACAAGCCGTGTGCGGCGATAAACGACGGACCACTCTACAACGTCAAGAAGAACGCCTATCACGTGGAATGCGTCGATGGGCATCGCTACGACATGCGGTACGACGAATCCGGATGGACGCTCGTGCGGTGACACTCGCCGATTGCGACTGACAGGCGCCAGACGCCACACTTTTACGGTACAATGCAAATGCCGTGGAACATGATTCCAACGGCGACAACCTGATTTGACGCGTGAGCGTCAAGACGCTGCTTCCGGGAAAACCGCCAAGTTTCAAATGGGAAGGTAGCGCCTTGCAGCCGCGCCCCGAGAGGGGCGTCGGCCAAGGTGCGTTTCCCATGCCCCTTGGCGGGGGCTCCCGGAGCGTCCTTGTGTCGACGCCTTTTTCCGGGGAGCCCGTCAAATGTCCCTCCCAAACGACCCGCTGAATGGACCCGCCTGTCTCCATCGCTCGACTTGGCAAGCGGTGCGATTTCGACTCAGCCTGCCCGACCAGCAGGCGCGCGTACTATCGTGCGTTCTTGACGGTCGCTCCGACAAGGAGATTTGCGCCATCCTCGGCGTCGGACGCCCGACTGTGCGCACCCACCTGAAACGCCTGTTCACGCGCCTGAACGCGCCAGGGCGCCAACAACTCGTGGCCCGTTTCCTGCGATTGGCGAGCGATATCGACGCGAAGCATGTCATCCTTTCGGACGACGCCGATAGAAACTCGCGCGTGACCCTCTCTAGAACTGATCGGCGTCGCCCTTGATGGACAAGGGAGCGCCAGCGCTGCGCAGGTGTGTGGCGAGAATCAGGAAACGGGAGAGGATGCGATGAAGGAAACGCGTTGGTTGGGCGTGCTCGTGATTGCAATGTTGGGTAGTGGTCTTGCCCAAGCCGACTTCGTCGGCTTCGGGGACTTTTCGGATTTCAGCGTCAACAAGGCCGATGGCGCCTCGGGGCCTGAACTAATTGGTGACACGATTCGGATCACCAATCAGGCGGTCCATGAGTCCCGTAGCGTGTTTCATCTGCAGCGGCAGAACGTCACGCAGTTCGAGGCGTCGTACACCTACCGGTTCGTCGGTGACACACCCATCGGGATTGGCTTCGGAGCGGCGTTCGTGTTGCAAAACGCCGCGAACGGGCCGATGACAGTCGCGGCGCCGGATGTCAGCGGCGTCGCCACGAATTTCGGCTACACCGACTTCTTTGGCACGTTTCATCCGAGCATCGGGGTCACGTTGGAAGCGGGCAGCCTTGGCGCGGGGTCCTCCTCGACCGGTCAGTATGTCGATGGCGGCTTCGGCGGGTCGAGTTCGACCAGTCCTGTGAACATATTCAGCGGCAATCCGATTGATGTGCGGCTGAGCTACAACGGGACCTTGCTCCGTGAAATCATCACTGACACCGTGACGGGGGCGACGTTCCAGCAAGGATTCTTCGTGGACATCCCGGCGCGGGTTGGCGGCAACATGGCCTATGTCGGCCTGACGGCCGCGACGCGGGGCAACAACATGACTGAGCAGTACTTTTCCGACCTCACGTTCAGCGGCATGCCGGAGCCTTCGGCCGTGTTCGGGTTGATATTGGGAACGGTCGCCCTATATCGTCGCCGCTAGTTGCTCATCGGGGGTGAGATGAGACGGCGGCGCGGTGATGGCCGCGCCGTCGTCTGTTTCGATTGGCGTTGATCCACCGCTACCGTCGGCGACCGAACAAGCTCGCCGCCAAACCCCCGAGCGTCAGCAGCGCGGTGGAGGGTTCTGGAACCGTGCGATATTGGAGGTCGTCGAACATCATGTGATCGCCTCTCGTTGTGTTGTGGAACGTGATGGACGTGAATCCGGCCTCATCGATTACGCCCCAGAACAAGCTAATCTCAGGATTGCCGTTCACATAAGTGGCGATTTGGTAGTCAATGGTCCCGGTATCAGTCGTTGCTCGGAGTTCCCCGGAGCTTGGGTTGCCAAAGTCGAAGATGTCAATCCCCAAGGCGTAAACCGGGATGTCGAACGTCAGGACAAGCGAATTCTCGGTATCGCCTATCCCGGCTCGCTCAAGGCGACCGCCAGCGACATCGAGTGTCGTGGTTGCGTCGGTGGAGGCGACGAAGTCTCCGAAGTCAATTGTGACCGAAGGCGAAACGGGGGTGCTGAAGTCTTGCGTCAGCACGGCGGGGTTCGCCGCGAGAAAGTCCGTCCGGCTGTGGTAGATGCCCGTCGCCGCTAGCGCCGAACCCGCCCCGAAAACCGCTATCGCAACCCCACCCAGACCGACTTGCGCCACGGCGCGGCGCCGATTGAAAACGGCCATACACTCCTCCTTGATTGGACGCCGTCACGCGACGACGCCAATTACTTCATCGGTCGGACTCGCGAGTTGGATGTAGTGTGCTTTCGGAAATCGGCAGAGTGTCAGCGCGCTGCGGCTTGATCGCGTCAGGGCCGCTGAAAGGCCAGTTCCCGCAGCGCTTCACCGATCGGCAGGAACAGCTTCAGGGGCTTGTTTGTCAGCGGCTGGAATCCGAAGTGGGAGTAAAACGCCGCGGCGATGTCGTCTTTCGCGTCCACGATGACGGCGAAGGCGGCGATGTCGGAGGCGACGGTGCGCTGGATGGCATCGAACAGCAGCGCTCCGCCGAGGCGCTGCCCGCGATAGCGCTGATCGACCGCCAGGCGCCCAATTCGCACCGCGGGAACACTCGGGTAACGCGGCAGGCGCTTTTGAATGTCCGGCGGCAGATCGCTCAGTTCGATGCCCGTCGCCGAGAGCGTGTAGTAGCCGGCGACGCGTCTTGTCGCTTGTTCGACCGCGACGAAGCAGAAGCTCATGCGACGGCGACGATCCTGTCCGACCTGTCGCGCGAGATACGCGTTCAGCGCATCGACGCCACAATCGAACTCAGAACGGTCGTGATCGGACAGGGGCTCGATACGGAACGGCGCTTCGCTCACGCGGGGTCAATCAGCTCGCGGTGGGCCTGCGCTGCGCGCCGCATCGCCTCGGTCAGGGGCGGCGGATTGAGCAGGGCTTCGACGAAGCGTTCCTGATCGTCCCCGGCGAGTTCGATCACCGTCCTTCGGCGAATGGCGCGCTCGGCGGCGCGGGCTGCGGCGGTGACGACAAAATCGGACACGCTTCGGCCTTGCAGGCGCGCGGCGCGGCGGACCATCTTGAAGACGGTCGGCGACAACCGGGCTTCGAGCCGGGCGGACTTTTTGGGTTCTTCGGGCTGCATCATGGATACCTCACACGCCAATTGTACGGCAAGTCGGCGTACATAGCAACGAGTATCGTGTCATGACCCATTTTTGGCTTGATTATCAGAACATTAGTACTAGGGGCCGTTGTACGAAGACTCAACACCCATCGATCTGCGCTCCTGAACGACTCGGGATTTCCCTTTACAAACGAGGCGAAAGTGTGCTACCTAGGAGGGCGTCTGCAGCTTTGAATAGGAGAACCGGCCCACGGAATTCGCTGCGTAGCGCGCGATTATCGAAACGGCGTCGTCAATGGCACTAGGCACGAAGAGGAGCGGTGACTGAGGGGAATGCCCATCGGCGCAAGTTCGAGGCGCTTGTAAATTGGTTTCGCGAACGAGAGCAGCTCGCCTATCGCCAGCTAGCCGAGGATGAGGTTGCCGGTAAGGCTGTTCTCGCCACGCGTTCCGGAAACGTTGGCAGCTCCCTTCAGCAACTTCTAAACGCACTCCTTGAGCACCCTCTGTGCGCGCGCCTACGAACAAGGCCTCAGTTATATATACATAACGATCCCCAATTGGACTTCGGCGTTTTTGGTGATGTCATCGTCATTCCTAGGGCGATGGTTGGCGAGACGATAATGAGTCACCCAGACAGAGCCCGAAGCGTCAGGGCCATATTGGCGCATGAGTTAGGGCACCTGATTAATCGCGACACCGATCCCCACAATGAGGCAATGGCATACCTTTACCATCAATCAAAGATTGTAGAAAAGCGGGCTGATCTAGCAGCGGCTCACCTGTGTGGCGACGGCGGAGCTGCTCTTCGAAGTGTCGTGGTCAAACGATACTGTATAGAAGCCGGCGTTCGCTGTGCCCTTGAAAACGATCGACTTTGGCAAGACCGGGTCCTTAGAGAACCGCGACCGCAATCTCGGCCCACACACCCATCATTTGACGAACGGATCCGCTATCTCGACGAATGGATTGCCAAGCTAAGTGAAGGCAGTCCTTTGCCGAGGCTCGACTCACTCAGACGTCCGGACGAAGAGCCCATCAGCGGCTACTGCCGTACATCCGATTGGCCTCTTCGATGAGCGTTTCTCGAACGACGATCAAGCGGTCTCGAGACTCGGGTTCATTTATCATTTGAAAGTTGCGGATAGAGGAGGTCAGAGAATCAACTAATGACTGGACGCGTCGACTCCCGACCTCACGCAGGAAGTCTCGAATTTTCATTCGAAGCAATGTCGGGTCATCAATCTCAGACCATGTTTTTATCAAAATCGTTTCAGCACTGGTGACGGCCAGTGCCTCAAAGGCACCCTTGAGAAAATCACCTAGGCCCATGTTGGACTCCAGTTCAGAACCTGCGATAGCTTCCATTAAGTAGGATACCGCTATGGGCATAACCGGACAACCCCTCCCAACGGGTTAGCAGGCGACAGGGGGGCACACAGTTGATCGAGGCGCGTCATTGTGAACCGCCGCAATCGTCGGATCCTCCGGTTCGATCGCCAATGGAGTCCAGCAAAATGGCAGTGTTGACGAGGATTTCAACCGCATCAACCGCACTCAACGGCGCGGCGTAGTACGGCTGCCAGACCCGGATCGTCTCGGCGATGAGCTCCGGGGTGATCCAGGCCGGCAGGCCGGGTTCGAGTCTCGCAGTAGGGCGCGAGTCGGCAGGCAACGTCCCTACCCTCGCATCCGCTGGCGCAGTCGGTCGTGCGCTGCCGAGACCGCCTTGAAGTGCTCCTCAATCAGCGCGAGCACATGTTCGGGTAAATCACGCCCGGAGTGCACATCCGGGTGATAGCGCCGGGCGGCGTCGCGGAACGCGGCTTCGACCTCGTCATGACTCGCGCCTTGCGACAGCCCGAGCAACTTCAAGTCATCCGCCATGCGGTCTCTTGGAGCCGGCGCCGGCTCATACCAGACGTCCGGTCGATCGAGACAGGCGCCGATTCCGTCGCATTCGCCGCGCAGATGCGACAGGTAGAACTCGCGGGCCTCATGCGTGAACAGCATGTCGGTCGGCGAGACGAACGACAACGACACTTCGCATGCGCCGTGAATGGCCGCATAGGTGACCGTCAGAATGACCGGCGTCTCCGGCCAGCGCAGCGGCCGCGCCCACGGCAGACGATTCACGTCGAAGTCGCCGCGGCTGAAAATGTCGCGATCGGTCTGAATCTGCAGCGGCATGAGGCCGCGCTCGCGGATCAGGAAGTCGTTCAGTCCGACGCGGGTATGAATGATCGAGGCGTTTACATGGCGCCGATCGCACAGCGACAGCTGCTGATAGCGATAGGCCGGACGGCCTTCGAGGAGCGCGGCGGCCATTTCACCGATGAAGGCGGCGGCATTGGACCACATGGTTGACTCCGTTTTGACAAACACGCCGGGGCGAAGCGCGCGCCTCGCCCCGGCTCCCTCGCCGCCTC
>JAGQOO010000072.1 GCA_020427345.1 Phycisphaerales bacterium
GATCGTCTACATGGTCACCGGAGACATGCTCCCGTTGGTGGTTGTGCCGCTGGCAATCGTCGCTCTGGCGCTCGTGTTTCCGACGCAGATGGCGTTCGACAACTTCCGCGACGCGTGCGGGGTTCGCGTACGCTAGGGTGGCGTCCCGCGGGCCCGGAACCCTCAGGTCCCTGCATTCGCCGCCACTCCCGCCCCCCATTACAATGACCCCGCCAGGGGTGGCCCGTCGCGACGGGCATGAGATCGACGGCGCGAACGGCCGCCGAGACCCATTGAACCTGATCAGCGCCGAGCCGCGTTTGGAACGCGGCCGCCTGCGAAGGGAGGGCGCCTTGTCGCGCCAATCGAAGACAAAATCGCAAACGTTCAAAGCCCGCGTCGTCAAAGACGACGATACGTCCGGCTGCGGCATCGAACTGCCGTGGGATCCGAAGGAGCATTTCGGAAAGACGCGCGCCCCGGTCCGCGCCACGATCAACGGCCACACCTTCCGCACGACGACATTCCGCATGTGTGGCGTTCACTGGTTCCCGCTGAATAAAGAAAACCGCGCCGCCGCCGGGGTGGAAGCAGGCGATGTGGTGACGGTGAAGCTGGAACTGGACGAAGCCCCGCGCGTGATCGAGCCGCCGACCGAACTCGCCGCCGCGCTGAAGCGCAGCAAGAAGCTGCAAACGGCTTGGGGCAAGCTCAGCTATTCCTGCCGGCGCGAATACGCGCAGGCGATCAACGAAGCGAAAAAGCCGGAAACACGCGAACGCCGCGTGGAGAAGACGATCGAGGCGCTGAAGGAACGCGCGCGTAGCGCGCGGCGGCGCAACACGCGACGTTCGTACGGCGCCATCGCGACAACGAGAGAACGAGCCGCGGCGCAGGGAAATCAGAGTAACGCCGCCGAGTGCCACTGCTCTTGAGCAGTGGCCCCGAAAACGCCAGGCCGGCGCAACAGACGCAAGGAGTCGAAACCAATGACCCAACTCGAATACGCCCGCAACGGCGTTATCACACCCGAAATGGTCCGCGTCGCGATTCGCGAGAATGTTTCTCCTGAGTTCATTCGCGATCACGTCGCCGCCGGCCGACTGGTGATTCCCGCGAATGTCCGCCATCTGGCGGGCAGCGCCGGCGCCGCGCCAAGTGATGCTTGGACAAAGCGGCGCGCAAGCCTCATCGCCGCGCTAAACAACCAATCAGTGGGTGGTACGGGCGTCCCGCCCGTACGCAACGGCGCCGCGCAAGCACAATCACCAAATCACCAAATCGCAAAATCACAAAATGGAAACGGCGCCGGCCATCCGGGTGGTACGGGCGTCTCTCCCGTACACAACGGCTCCGCGCTCAACGTCGTCCAGAACGGCGACGCCGCCCGCCGTTCCCACTGGCTGAACGTCAACGCGAGCGGCTCCGCCGGCGGCTGGCCCGCGCGGTTCGGCGTTTTGCCCGGTGATTTCCCGTACGACGCCGACGTGACCGGCCATCCGACATTTACGCCCGGCAGCGCGCTATGGGTCAACCAGACCGTCGCCCAGCGCCGCGTGTGGCTCGATGACGAAAACTACAATCGCGGCGCCGGCGCGCCGAAGCGCCTCGACCCGATGGGCATCGGTCGGCCGATCACGACGAAGATCAACGCGAATCAGGGCGCTTCGCCGGTCAGCAGCGACACGCGCGAAGAGCTCGACAAACTCCGCCACGCGATCGCGTATGGGGCCGACACGGTGATGGACCTGTCCACCGGCGGCAATCTCGACGAATGCCGACAGGCGATCATCGACAACAGCCTCGTGCCGGTCGGCACGGTGCCGATCTACAGCATGATCATTGGCAAAAAGATCGAAGACCTGACATACGACGACATTCTGCGGACAGTCGAAGCGCAGGCGCAACAGGGCGTTGACTACTTCACGATCCACGCCGGCGTGTTGCGCGAGCACCTTTCGCTGATCCGCCCGCGCATCACGGGGCTTGTCAGCCGCGGCGGCTCGCTGCTAGCGAAGTGGATGATCCACCACAACAAGCAAAACCCGATGTACGACCTTTTCGACGAGATCAGCGCGATCATGCGGCAATACGACGTAACCTACTCACTCGGCGACGGCGTGCGGCCGGGCTGTCTCGCCGACGCGTCCGACCCCGCGCAACTTGCGGAGCTGACCGTGCTGGGAGAGTTGGTGCATCGCGCGCGTGAAGCGGGTGTGCAGGTGATGGTGGAGGGGCCGGGGCATGTGCCGCTGAACGAAATCGCGTGGAACATGGAGATTCAGCGCAAGGTGTGCGACGACGCGCCGTTCTACGTGCTGGGCCCGCTCGTGACGGACGTTTTCCCGGGATATGACCACATCACCTCCGCGATCGGCGCGACCGAAGCCGCCCGCGCCGGCGCCGCGATGCTGTGTTATGTCACGCCGAAGGAGCACGTCGGCCTGCCCAAGGCGGATGACGTGAAAGCCGGCTGCATCGCATACAAGATCGCCGCGCATGCGGGGGACATCGCCCGCGGCGTGCCCGGGGCGCGGCAATGGGACGACGACCTGAGCAAGGCCCGCGCCGCGCTGAACTGGCCAAAGCACTTCGAACTCGCGTTCGACGGCGACACCGCGCGAGCGCTGCATGATGAGGATCTGGATGTCGACACCGACTTTTGCGCGATGTGCGGCCACGACTGGTGCAGCATGCGCATCAGCAAGGAGATTCTGGACTGGTCCAGCGGCAAGGCGGACGGCTACACGCCGGACAAACCGGCGGCAAAGAGCCCGGGCCTGAGCGAGGGGGGGAAGAAGCTGCTGGAAGCGCGCAAACGCGGCGAGAAGCTGGGGTGCCATAGCGATATTGAGGAGGACGCGGAAACCGCGCGGGCCATTCAGCAAGGACTGGGACACCGTGCTAAGGCAACCCACAGTGCCTAATTGCGAGTGTCCCATTCCGGTAATTGACCTTTTTGCCGGTCCGGGAGGACTGGGTGAAGGATTCGCATCTCTTCATTACGGGCGAGAAAGGGCTTTTCGAATCGGCCTAGCTATCGAGAAAGATGCAGCCGCCCATCAAACTCTTGAACTGCGCGCCTTCTTCAGACAGTTCGAAGCGGGGCAGGTTCCCGGGGATTACTACCGTCATGTGCGAGGGGAACTGACCCGCGACAAGCTGTTTGGCGCGTATCAAAAGGCAGCCAATCGTGCTATGACCGAAACTTGGCGGGCGACTCTTGGGGATGATCAGGCCTTTCCGTGGCTTGAAGTGGATCGGCGAATACGGGGGGCCTTAAGGGGAGCGACGACTTGGGTCCTGATTGGGGGACCTCCTTGCCAAGCGTATTCTCTAATCGGCCGGGCACGTCTGCGAATGCGCGATGTTTCGCGTGATCCCCATGAACGGCATGACCTCTACCGTCATTACCTCAGGATCATAGCTGTCCACCGTCCTTCTGTTTTCGTCATGGAGAACGTGAAAGGTCTCCTTTCTGCCAAAGCAAGGGGGGAAGGCGTTCTTGAGCGTATCCTTCGCGATCTCGAGAATCCCCACGCCAGCAGGCATGAGTCCGAAACGGTGGGAGCGCCGTGTTCCTATCGCCTGTTTTCGATCTCGGGGAGCCCGGTTGAATCAGGTAGCGGTGCTCGTCAATTCGTTGTTCGTGCTGAGCAGTTTGGAGTTCCACAGTCTCGACACAGGGTGATTATCGTTGGTATCCGCAGTGACCTTCAAACATTCCCTTCGCCAGTTTGTCCCGAGGAGTCAGTGCCAACCCTCTGGCAAGCAATAGGCACGTTACCCGAACTCCGAAGCGGCCTTAGCCGCACCGTCGACTCAAGTGAAGCTTGGAGTGGTGCGGTGACCAGACTACTCGGTCGAAGTCGAATCATGGCTAAACTCGATCCTGCCACGGTGAGGCTGATGGAGAAAATGGGCGCATCGCTAAAGGTGTCGACCACGACGGGAGGGGAGTTTGTCAGAACTAGGCGCGTACGAAGCTGGCGCCAAGAGTGGTTTCATGACCCCCTGTTACGGGGCGTGTGCAATCACCGGGCGAGGACCCACATGGAGGCAGACCTGCAACGGTATTTCTTTGCTGCATGCTGGGCGATGCAACACGGAAAGTCACCGCAGCTGCGTGACTTTCCAAGGGAGCTGCGCCCGGCGCATAACAATGTGACAGGAAATGCTAAGCACAGTGTGTTTGCCGATCGCTTTCGCGTGCAGTTGCCGCACTCGCCCGCTACGACAATCACGTCGCATATCTCCAAGGATGGTCACTACTATATTCATCCCGACCCGACCCAGTGTCGCAGCCTGACCGTCAGAGAAGCGGCACGGATTCAGACGTTTCCGGACAACTACTTCTTCTGTGGCCCCACAACGGCCCAATACCAACAGGTCGGAAACGCCGTTCCACCCCTTTTGGCGAGGAGTGTTGCCGACGCGATTGCGAAACTGCTTTGTTAGTCAAAGAGGCGTGTTGTGGATCGATTAACCCCGGAACGTCGCAGTTGGAACATGTCGCGGATTCCCTCGAAGAACACTGGACCGGAGCAGTGCGTAGCGGCGATTGTTCGGCAAATGGGGATCTCCTTCCGCCGTACCGGCACTGATCTTCCCGGGTCTCCCGACATCGTTCTTGCCCGTGTGAGGCTGGCTGTTTTCATACACGGCTGTTTTTGGCACCGTCACCATAGGTGCCGATTTGCTTACGTCCCAAAGACCCGCCGTGCCTTTTGGACAACGAAGTTCAACATCAACTGCCAACGGGATAAACGCGTGCGACGACAACTGAGAGCGCGTGGATGGGGTTCGCTTGTGATTTGGGAATGCGAGGTGAAGAACGTAGTAAAGGTGTCGAGGAGGCTTTCGCAGTGTGCGAATAGGCGGGCGAGGCGGCAGGGGATTGTGCCGTCCGTCGTGCCGATCCTGCCACAGGGCGCCTCGATGCGGGACGCGAGACGCTGGCTACGCGAGCTTGAGCAAGTTGGCTGTTCCCCCAATGGTAGGGATGTGTGCGATCAGGCGTGGGAGAAGCTGATCGCGCAGGGGCCATTCTCTCATAGGCAGGCGGCTTCGATAAATAGGTCTTTGCGTGTTGCAATCGGAGCAGTCCCTGAGCTAGCTCGCCGTTCGAAAACGAGAAAACTCCGAGGGGAGCAGGTTTAGGATTTCGCTGGACTGCAGCGAGCGAATATCGAAGGTGCGATCGAACTGGAGAAGTACGTCAGCGAGCCGGCGCACGCTTCCGGCGCCCTGTCCGGCCGCGCCGCGCCGCCGCGTGCCATTCGGCGTGTAATACAGCGACGTGATGGTCTCAACTACCGTCGGCGACGAGACGAGATCCTGTCTGGAGACAATCTGCTCGACGATATCGCCCGGGGCGTCAGGTGGGGTTGCAAGCAACGCTACCGCCGCACTTGGTTGATCGCAGTGAGCCGAATAGACAAGATACGGGCCGAATAACAGGTGGCGATAGTAGCGTCGCGAGTTGCTCGTCACCGGCACCCATCGCGCTATATCCCCGGGATTTCGCCGCCCGTGTTTGTCGGTTGGGCAAAGCTGATCAAACCACAACAGTGAGAGCCAGGCCCAGACGCCACGGTCGCGCTCGTAGTCTTCGCCGTCAGCCGTGCGCAGCGGCGCCAGCTGCCGGTAGAGGTACTCGGCCGCTTCAAATCTACGCGGAAACTGGCGTTTCTCATCTATTTCAATCTCGACCGGCAGTGCGGCCGACGCGTCCTCGTCGGTCAGGAGGTTCGCCGGATAGGCGGCTGGATCATCGCTCTTGAAGGAGTCGAGGAAGTCAATCAGCCGCTCGACGCCGGTGTCAGTCAGACGGCGCAGTCTCATATCGCGTCTCCATCTCTCCACCACGCGTCGAACTTTCGCCCGATCTGGTACAGGCGGGCAAAGCGGCCGACGGCGTCGTCGATCCACTCCTCGATTTCGACCCGGTTTGTGAGGTCGCCGCCCTCCGTTTCGGGAGTTGGCGGATCACCCGCCTTCAAGGCGTTGCGGGCCATCTCGAGCCAGTCGGCGTGCCAGCCTTCCTGATCGTCCGGCGGGAGTTGCTCGACGATGAGAATATGGCGCAGAACGATGCGAAGCGCTTCGGGAAGCACAAGCGAGACAAAGACATCCGAACGCGCCAGCGCCATCGGCGCGCTGACAAGGCGTTCGTTTACTTGTAGCTCGGGTTCGGGCGAACAGTCAATACGCCATGCTTCGGGAATGTCCGCGCGGACGATCGGCAGCAGCGATTCGGCTTCGTTTCGCCCGTCGATTTCGACGGGGGACAGCCGGTCAGCGAGTCCCAGCAGTCGGGCGGGGCGACCGTCGGCTCCGGCCGCCGCCTCGACGACTTTGACGCGGAATCGGACGCCGTCCGGGCGATCGAATTCGGTCAATCTACGATCCTCGGGTGGCGTGAGCGCGGCTACACGACCCCATGAGAATCGCATAAACAGCGTCTGTCGATACGCCTCGACGTAAACGAGCGCGTCGGGGGCGAATCCGTAGCTGCTCAAGGCGAGACTGGCGTTGAACTCCAATCCGCGCGGGCCGTTCTGAAACACTCCCACGCCGACGTGGTCGCGGGTGATCTTACGACGCCCCGTGTAGTTCAACCGCTTAATCATCATCGCGCTCCCGGGGCCTCACGCGCACGTATACATCGCGGTTCGGATCAAAGCCGCAGACCTCGATCAGGAAGTCCTCATCGCGCAAGTCGACGATGAGCTGGTTCGCAGCGCAATGCACGGTATCCGCGCCGCTAAGGTTGCGGGTCAGTTGATCGACCTGGAAGTCGGCGGGGTGATACTTGGTGAGCGGGTTGCCCCGGCTCCGATCGTAGGCGACGGTTATCTCAAGCCGCTCAGGGAGCGGCGTGGAATGATCGTCGCGTTTTATCTGGAATCCGCCCTCCAGCTTGGCGATCCGAATGGCCTTGGGGCGCGGCGCAGGGGGCTTGGCGCCCGGCGCGATATCGCGGCGGTACGACGAAGCGGAGGTCTGCGCGGCAGCGATCTGAAGCCCGAAGTCCTCCGGCGGCCGCGGAAAGAAATCGGCAAGCGCCAGACGGTCTCGCTCAGCTCGGACGCCGCTCAGCAGTTCGGCCAGCTGGCGAGGGGCGTGGCGGACAAAGTCGATGAACGCCTTGCCATGTTGGTAGCGGTCGCGAAAATTCTGGGTCTGGTGCGACCAGTGTGTATGGGCGGGCGTTTCCGCGTCGGCAAGCAGGGTGGCGAGCGGAGCGTCATCGATCAGGACCAGTGCGATCAAGTTGTACCCGCGCCTTCGCCGTTGGGCGACATCCGGGATGATGATCGATCTGCGTATAAAGTCAGGCGGATAACCGCGCCCATTCAGGTCCTGCTGCAAGAAGACGTCAAAGTGCGAGTCTTTCCATTCGGCGTTTGCGGTTGGTGTTTTGATCGGGATGCGGAAGGCCAATTGCTCGCCGCTACGAAAGCGTGTCGCTAGGGCGGCGAACTCGTCGTCGGAGATACTGATACTCGACCATTTCGGGGCCTGCCGATCAACGATGGCCGGGAGAGTTGTGTAATGCGAAATGGGCAGGGTGTTGGCCCACATAGCAAACTGGACTTTTTCAAGAAGCCCGTCATCAAGACCCTGAGGGTCATCGACCGCATCCAGCAGGTTTTGTTGGTCCAGAATGACACCCTCGGCGACGGTGTCCGGCCCGTCAATTTGAACTGTCAGGCGACCGGTTAGAATCGGATAGTAGTACTCGCGACTGATCGCGCTTAGGATGGCTTCGACCGAGATATCCTCATGCGCATAAGGGACTACAACCGAAAGTCCGGGCTTGTCGTTGCGGGTCAGTCGGAAGTCCCGTGCGAATTCCCGCAGAGTCGCGTCATCACTTAGCGGGCATATCAGGTCATGCGGTCCCGGCTCACCGAGATAGCCGTCCGGCACGAATGTACGACCGTCAACTTTGTGGTAGCGAAGGATCGCGCGCCCCATCAGCAATGCGCGGCGATCGGAATCGCGAACCGTCAAGCCAAGCATCGTGTTAATCCCGCTCGATCTCGGAAATACCGTCTTGCCGACGCCCCACTTTCCACGGCCGCCGGTGTTCTCCGTGACACCTTCCGCGCGAAAGAACGCATAGAAGTGATTCTCAGCGGCGGATTCCCAAGATCGCTCATCCCCTTCGAGACCCTTCGTGCCGAAGTCCTCGACGACAACAAACGGGCACGCGTCGGTATCCGCTGGAAGTCGATCGCGCCGCAGACCGCTTCCGTCGGCGCGGAAGTGCTGCCAAGCGTCCCCAAACCAGAATCGGGCTCGATCGGCGCTGAGGGCGGCGCGGCGGCCTGAAACGAAGAACCGCACGCGAACGGTGTCTTGCACGGCAGCATCCAAGCTGTTTTGGATCGCCTCACGGACCAGCGCTTGCGCTGGCCGTTCGATCGCCTCCTCGTCGAAGTACTCGCTGGCGAGTGGGTTGCGTTCGGTGTCGCCCGGACGCTTGTTGGTAAATCGCCACTTCACGGTCGCCGCCCTCTGTACGTTATGAGAGTTCTGGAAGCTGATCCCAAGCCGTCGATACTGCCTTTTCAAGTTGCCCGCGATCTGGCACCGAATAACCGGATCGCCCGCTCTGTTTGACCAGCCCGAGGTGTTTCAGCCACGCGAGCGCCACATATCCCTGATAGCTTGGCGTTTCACTACGGTCATCGGGGTTCACAAGGGGAAACACTTGGTCCGTCGTGAATCTGCGGCCAGTCTCGGTTCGGCGGAGTATCGCCTTCGCCAGCGCCGGAATAATCCGATAAGGGGCCTTGTGCTTGTACTCCGCCCGCTCTTTCTTTGACCACGCTACTTTAACAAGATCCGAATTACTCCGAAAGAACTGGGGATAGGCCTTGGCCGCCCTGTGAGACGGCCGCGAGTTGATGGTTGCAAGGTTGGAACGGGCGGGAGGTTGGCCGCGAACCGTCATTTCGCCGACCGCCCGGGCCCATTCTGTAATGCGGGCCAGAGTGTCATAGTTGCCGGATGTTGCCACGGATCGCAGCAATTGTTGCAAACGCTTCTCGGCTTCCCGCAAAACAGCGATCGCCTGTGACAATTCGTCCATGCGGATAATGTATAGCGAAAATACAGGGAGTCAATCCTTATTTGGAAGAAATGGGGTTGAAACTAAGGCCTCACCACCCGCGGCGGCTGCTTGCCCTTCCCCGGCTGGATCGCGAACCCTTCCGCTTTCAGCTTCGCCGCCTGGGCTTTGGCGCCGCCGGGGTATTTGTCGTTCAGCTTGCCGTCGTCCTTCACCACCCGCCAATACGGCGTGATGCGCGACTTGCCCGCGACCCGGTCCTCTTCGGCGGCTTCGGCGACGATGCGGAGGAAGATGCCGGTGGTCAGGGGGCAGGACTGATCGGCGCCGGCGGCTTTCGCGAGTTTGTCGCGCAGCTCGCCGACCGTCAGCAGTCGGCCTTTGCGGACTTTTCGCACAAGCGCGTCGACATCCAGCGGCTTGGGGATCAGCACGTCGCCGCTCATGCCCATTTTGCCCTCGCCGGGCGGCACGTGGACGATCTTGCCGTGACTGGCGTGGGGCTTTTCGAGTTTCGCTCGCCATTTGCCGATCGGCTGGGTCGCGGTCTTCGCCATGACTTGGCCTCCACGAAGTGGTTCACTCCAGTTTACCGTCGGCGCATCGCGAATCGAATCCCGAAACGCGGGCGCTAGTTTTCATGGCGAGCCGGTACACTCGTCGCATGGAGCCGCTTTCCCCTGAACTCCATCCCGCGATTCTCGAGGCGTTCGGGCGGCCGCTGGAGTTGCTGGCCGCGCACGGATTTCGCGTGCGGCAGAGCCACTTCGACGCCCGGCATTTCGGCAACTTCGCCGTGGACTTCACGGGGCGATGTCCGAACTTTCGCGTCATCCGCGACCGATCGGAGTACCGCATTGAAGCCGAGCCGGAACTGAAACCGCCGCTGTTCGTCTACAGGGATCCGATCGAACTGGTTGGGGCGATTCTGCTTTGGGCCGGCGACGTTGAATCCGCCAACGGCGAAGGCGCGCCTTAGGAGACGACGATGTGCCGCAACATCAAAACCCTGTTCAATTTCGAACCGCCCGCGACCAACGACGAGGTCCGCGCGTCGGCGTTGCAGTTTGTCCGCAAGCTCAGCGGGTTTACCAAGCCGTCGCAGGCGAACCAGGAGGCGTTTGATCGCGCGGTGGACGAAGTGACCGCCGTCGCGCATCGGTTGTTGGATTCGCTCGTCACCAACGCGGCTCCGCGCGATCGCGAAACCGAAGCGGCCAAAGCCCGCGCGCGGGCGGCGGAGCGATATGGACGGGCGGCGGCGCCAAGGCCGCGCGCGACAAGTGCCGCCGCGAAGCCCGCGGGCAAGCCGAAGCGCGCGGGTCGTCCGAAACCCGGCGCGCCGCGAACGGGCGCGTCCCGGGCCCGCGTTACAAAGGGACGCTCGCGATGACTGACGAGAGGACGCTATCTGTTGTTGAAACGCGCGTGTTCCCCGCTCCCGTCGAGCGCGTTTGGGGGGCGTGGACGGAGCCGCGCATGCTCGAGCGGTGGATATGGGGCAGTATCGGCCGCGACGAGCGCGCGGAAGTCGATGCCCGCCTCGGCGGCGCGTTTCGCGTCAGCACACGCAACGCCGACGGCGCCACGTTCGCCATGCGCGGCGAATTTGTAGCGTTTGAGCCTCACCGCAAGCTGGTGTGCACACTCGCGTGGGACGCCCCGATGGGCTATCCGCCGTCGCCGGAGCGGCTGATTGTCGAGTTGGCGCCGGTTGCGGGTGGGACCGAGCTCCGATTCGAGCACGCCGGAATACCAAACGCAGCCGCGCGCGATGAGCACGCCCGCGGCTGGGCGGACGTGTTTCAGCGGTTGGCGTTGGTGCTGGCCGAGTGATTGTCACACTTCGTCGCATGCGTGCCACGGCCGTCTTGGCCGTTTGTCCGCGTCGCGGCGCCCGACCCCTGCCGAGGTCGTGGCACACACGGCAGAAAGTGGCGCACGGGGTCGATCGCGCCAACAGGCCACGCTACGGCTGATCGGCTTCCCGCTTCGCCCCCGCTCTTCGCGCAACCACAAATGTCTCGCCCGCGCGGATCAGGTCCAGCCGGACGCCGCGCGCGCTGAGCGGAATCTTGTCGGTCTCGTTTGTTGATCGATCCGCATCGCGCGCCGCCGACTCTCGCGTCGCGGTATTCGCCGCTTCGCGCGCGTCGATCAGCGTCACGCCGCTCTCGCCCAACACCTCGCACTTCTCACCTTGCACGATCACAGCGGTTTGCTCGTCGATCCCTACGCCAACCAGCGCGGGGTTTTCCAGGACTACCGTCAACAGTCGGTTAAAGCGCTGCCGCCGCAGGAAGTGCTGATCCACTATGACTCCCCGCCACAAACCGAGCCCGTCCGCCAGCGTCGCGCCGCCGCGGCGAACGGCCTTTAAGTCCGCTTCGCCGGTGAGCATGCGATCCGACATCACCGCTGCGCCGGCGCTGGTTCCGCCGACAACCGCGCCCTCGCGATAGCGGTCGCGAATCAGGTCGATGATGCTCGCCTCGCGCAATGCCGCCATCAGGCGGTTCTGATCGCCGCCGGGAAACCAGATTCATCGTCGCCTTTGAGAGTCGCATAACCTCATCCGTCGCGCAATCGATCGTCGGACCATCGGCCGCCACTTCGTTGTCAATCTCCAGAACGGAAACGTCCGACGCGCCGGCGGCGCGAAACATGTTGGCGGCTTCCTCGCCCGTCGTCGCGAGGCTCGACGCCTGCGGCAGGATGACGACGCGCGCCGACGCCCCGCCCGCGAGTTCAACGGCCCGAGCGACGACCTCCGGCGGCGTTCCGCCACCTCCGACGATCACGAGTGGTCCCCTCTTTGTCGCATCAGCATCGACGCCATGGGCAATACAGCCGGCGTTCAACGCGAGCATCGCGACAACGAGACATTGATACCAAATGCGCGCCGCGTTTCTCCGGCTCACGTTCAATCTCTCCACATTCCCGGGTTGATGGACGGCGCGAAAATAGACCGCGCCGCGCGTGCGTTTCGCATCATAATGTGTCTCGCGACGCGCCGCGCAGACAAACATCGGACATCTCGCTCGCCCTTGAGCTCGCGTCTGGCCCCACAGTCGATCAACGATACATCAAATCACAGGTCGGCGCGTCAGCAGACGAATCTCGACATCGATCCGGCGACAATCTAAGATCCTTCACAACAGCCCTCACGATTCAGCGCATCATGGCATGGAGGCGACGATGACGGCCACCGGCGTCGATTTTCTGAACCCATCCGAGCGAAGCGATCTCATGCGGCGTGTCCGATCGACGGGCACGCGCCCCGAGACATTGCTCATCGACGCGCTGGCGCCCGTCGGCGTCCCCTTCGAGACACACTGCGAAGACCTTCCGGGCAAGCCCGACCTCGTCTTCCGGGAGCAGCGTCTCGCCGTCTTTGTCGATGGTGAATTCTGGCACGGTGGTCAATGGCGTCGCCGCGGTCTGACGGCCCTGAGCGAGCAATTCCCCGACGCCGAGAAACGCGATCGATGGATTGCAAAGATCGCCGGCAATCGCCATCGCGATCTGCTTCGAACCGCCGAGCTCCTCAGGGAGGGATGGACCGTCATCCGGCTGTGGGATCGCGACGTCGAGAAGGACACGGCGTCCGCCGTCAAACTGATTCAACGGGCGCTCTCGCGTCGCGTGACACCGTCGCCCGCCTCTTATCTGCCGGATCGCAGCGCCGCCGAGTTCTTCGCCGGCATCGGACTCGTGCGGCTCGCCGTGGAGTCCGCCGGCTGGCGCGTCGAGTTTGCCAACGACAACGCCGCGGAGAAGCGACTGTTCTACGCGACGAATTTCGATGACGCCGACGATCACTTCGATCCGCGGGACATTCACGAGATTGCGGCGGAGGATCTGCCGCCCGTGTCGCTGGCGACAGCGAGTTTTCCGTGCACGGATCTCTCCCTCGCCGGCGCCCAGCGCGGACTGGAGGAGGGAACGCAGTCGTCCGCGTATCTGAAGTTCACGAACCTGCTGACAGATCTGGATCGGCGTCGCCCCCCCTTCGTGATGCTGGAGAACGTCGTCGGTCTGATTCACTCCCGCAAGGGACACGACTTCCGCATCTGTATCGAGCGGCTGCGCGACGCCGGATACACAGCGGATCCGTTCACGCTGGACGCCAAGTGGTTCGTCCCACAGAGCCGGCCTCGCCTGTTCATTGTCGGCATTCGCAATGATCTCGATGTCGCCGATCACTACGGCGCCGACGAACTTGATCACGCCCTGACGTTGCGGGAGGGGAAGCTGGCGGACTTCATCCTCGCCCATCCGGACCTGCCCTGGTCGCTTCGTCCGCTGCCGTCGCCGAAGCGCGCGGACCTGCGCCTGGCCGACATCCTGGAGCCGATCCCCGCGAACGATGATCGCTGGTGGTCACAGGAGCGGGCGGACAAACTCTTCCATCAGATGAGCGATCGCCATCAAACGACGGTCCGCGACATGATGAAGTCCTCTCGCCCCAGCTACGGCGCCGTCTTTCGACGCATGCGCAACGGAAAGTCGATGGCGGAACTGCGGACCGACGGGATCGCCGGCTGCCTGCGGACGCCCAAGGGCGGCAGCGCCCGCCAGATCCTGTTCCAGGCGTCCCAGGGAAAGTACGCCGCCCGGCTGCTGACACCGCGAGAATGCGCCCGGCTGATGGGCGCCGATGACATCCGGATTCCGGACTCGCTGTCCGTCAACAGCGCGCTGTATGCATTTGGAGACGCCGTGTGTGTTCCTGCCGTCGCCTGGATCGCCCAAAACTACCTGACGCCCCTGGCGGCGGAACTCATTCGCGGCCGCATCCTGCGTCTCGCTTCCCGGCGATGACGCC
>JAGQOO010000073.1 GCA_020427345.1 Phycisphaerales bacterium
ATTTTCAGGCCGAACTGCTGGCCGTCGCCGGGGCCAAGGTCGCCAACGCCGACATTTATACGCATCCCTACGCCAAATTCGTACAGGCGTTTGAGGATGTGGCGATGCTGCCCGGCATGGACCGCTTCTTCTTCATCGACGGCGGCGCATTGGCGGTTGAAAACGCCATGAAGGCGGCCTTTGACTGGAAAGTGCGAAAGAACCTCGCCGCCGGCCGCGGCGAGCTCGGCTCAAAGATCATCCACTTCCGCGAGGCGTTTCACGGGCGGACCGGCTACACGATGAGCGTGACGAACACCGACCCGAACAAGGTCATGTATTTCCCGAAGTTCGACTGGCCGCGCATCAGCAACCCGAAGCTCGACTTCAACCTCGACGAGCCGGAGCGAACGAGCGACGTGATTGCCCGCGAAGAGCAGGCGATTCGCGAGATTCACGCCGCCATCGAGCAGCACGGCCACGACATCGCCGGCCTGCTGCTGGAGCCAATACAGTGCGAAGGCGGCGACAATCACTTCCGCGGCGAGTTTCTGCGCCAGCTGCGCGACATCTGCGACCAGCACGAAATGCTGCTGCTATTCGATGAAGTGCAGACCGGCGTCGGCGTCACCGGGAAGATGTGGTGCTGCGAGCACTTTGACGTTACGCCGGATGTCATCGCGTTCGGCAAGAAAATGCAGACGTGCGGCATCATGGCGGGTCCGCGGCTGAGCGAAGTCGACAGTGTGTTCAAGGTGTCGTCCCGCATCAACTCGACCTGGGGCGGGAACCTGGTCGATATGGTTCGCGCCACGCGCATTCTCCGCGTGATTGAAGAAGAGAACCTCGCGGAACACGCGGCCACACAAGGCGAGTATCTGCTCGACGGCCTGCACCGCCTCGCGGAGAAGCACAGTTGCGTGACGAACGTGCGCGGCCGCGGGCTGCTGTGCGCCATCGACGTGCCGAATGGCCAGATGCGAAACGCGATCCGCGACGCGGCATATGACCGCCAGATGATGATCCTGACGTGCGGTGAGCGGTCATTGCGACTCCGCCCGGTGCTTGATGTGTCGACAGAAGACTTGTCGCGCGGGCTGGAGATTCTGGATGAAGCGATCGGCGCGGTCGCCGAGTAGCATCCAGTCGCGAGTCGCGTGAGCAGCGCCCCAAGGGCCTTTGCCCGGTGGGCCGTGGACGACCGCGCCGGCGACGCTTCGCGGATTATGTCGTTCAGCGCGGGTCGGTGATGATGTCGAGGCGCAGATTATTCGGCCAGCCCGACAGGTGCAGTTCGCTCTTGCCGCTCAGCAACTCCACCAGCCGTTCGCCGATGAACGCCCGCCGCCAGCCGGTCAGCAGCACGGGCGGGGTTGACGTATGGCCTTCGAGATGATCGAGCAAATCGCGCAGGCGCTGGGCGCCACCAACCAGTTCCTGGCTGACCTGGTCTTCAAAACAAACAAACCGCAGCACAGCCGAGAGCAGGTCGAGCGTGACGCGCATGGTCGGCGTTTCCTCGCGCTGCTCTGTCTGGGCGGGACGTTGCGACGGCGGCACGGCTCGCGATTGCTCGACGATCTGGAGAATCTGCTCGACTACGCGCTTGTTCTTGGCTTGCGGAAAGCCGCGCAGCACTTCGAGGTCCGTCGCCTTTCGCGGGCCGCGGCGCGCGACTTCGACCAGCATGTCGTCGCGCATCATCGCCCGCAACGGTCGATTCCGTTCCGCCGCCCATTGGTCACGCCACTCGATCAGCCGCAGCAGGATTTCCAGCCCGAGCCCGTCGAGCCGCCGAGCGCCCTTAAACCGCGCCAACCGGTCCACAGCCGGCGGTCGATAAAACGCCGCGTTCTCGAAACGGTCAAACTCCTCTTTCGCCCAGCCGGCTCGCCCAAGTTCGTCCAACCGCTTTTCAATCTTGGTGTAAATCGCCGGCAAGTGGACGACATCCTCGGCCGCGTAGCGCAGTTGATCCTCGGTCAGCGGCCGGCGCGACCAATCGGTGAGCGTCTGCCCTTTGGAGATCCGCTTCCGGCGCGTGACGTACACGAGGCGCGAGAGGCTCATCGGGTAGCCGTAGCCGACGAAACCCGCCGCGATCTGGACGTCGAACACGTTGCGCGGGGCCTTGCCGGTCTTGCGGACGCAGACTTCGAAGTCCTCTTTGCCGGCGTGGACGATGGTCAGAATGGCCGGATCCGTCACGAGCGACCAGAACTCGGTCAGATCAAGCCCGGCCAGCGGATCAAACAGGACAACCTCGCTGCCCACGGCGACCTGAACGAGGCAAAGATTCGCGTCGTAGGTGTCGTCGCGGATGAACTCGGTGTCAAAGCAGAACTGTTTGCGTTTCCGCACATCGGCGCAGAGCGCGTCCAGCCCATCCTGCTCCGAAACTACGTCGATCATTGCCTTCTGCATGTCACACGCTGAATGCGGCCGAGTGGCCGTGACCCCCGAATCGACGCGCGCCGGAGCGAGCGGTTGGCGCCAGAGCGGCGCTGTTCGCCAAGTGGCTTCACCGGCAAGTATAACCGGCGCCGCCGATTCGAACAGCCGCCCACTTTCACCTTGGACGCGACAATCGAGACCGATACACTCGGAATCGTGACTCGGCGGACGGCCCGTCGGAAGTAGACGTTCCCCCCCCGGCGTCCCCGGCGGCTGCCGTCCGTCTTCGCGAGCGCCACCGATACAACAGGACCGCGCCAATGCCGATGGGCTGTGATGTCGTCGTCGTCGGCCTCGGCGCCATGGGCGCGGGCACGATCTGGAACCTCGCGCGCCGCGGTCTGAAAGTAATCGGCGTCGAGCGCTTCGATCGCGCCCACGCGTTCGGCAGTTCACACGGCGTCACCCGCATCTGCCGGCAAGCGTACTTTGAACACCCCGACTATGTGCCGCTGTGCCGCCGCGCGTACACGCTATGGGATGAACTCGAATCGGACGCGGGGCGATTCAAGACGCGCGAGACCGAAGCCCCCAACGCCCAGCGCCTGTTTGAGCGATGCGGGCTGTTGATGTTTGGCGAAGCCGACTCCCCCATGATCGACGGCGCCCGCCGCGTGCTCGATGTCCACAATGTGCGCATTGACAGACTTCAGCATGACGCCGTTCGCGACCGCTGGCCGCAGTTCGACATCGACGGCTCTTTGGAGTGCCTGTTCGAGCCGGACGCGGGATACCTGCGCGTCGAGCCGGCGATTCGGACGCTGCTCGGGACCGCCGAGGCCCTCGGCGCAACAGTGCTCACGGATACGCCGGTCCGCGACTGGAGCGTCGATGCGCGCGGCGTTCGCGTCGACATTGGCAACGACACGATCGAGGCCGATCGGCTGATTGTGACCGCCGGCGCGTGGTCGGGTCGGATATTGCGCGACCTCGGCGTGAGGCTGACAGTGCTGCGCAAGCCGCAACTGTGGTTTGAGTGTCATGACCCGCGATACGCCGATTGTCCGGTCTTCGCCTATCAGACCCAAGGCGCTTTTTTTTATGGGTTTCCCACAGTTGAGCCGGGGTTGATCAAGCTCGCCGAGCACACCGGGCGGGAGGTCGTGGACGATCCTGACGCCTTGGATCGAGCGCTGCGCCCGTCAGACATCGAGCGCGTTGCGGCGTTCGCGGGTCGCCGCCTGGGGGGCGTGTCGAACCACGTGCTGCGCCACTCCGTCTGCATGTATACGATGACGCCGGACGAGCGTTTTGTGATCGACCGGCATCCGGAGTACGATTCGGTGTCGTTCGCGGCGGGGTTCAGCGGACACGGGTTCAAGTTCGCGCCGCTGGTCGGCTCGATTCTGGCGGATCTTGCGACAGCCGGGGCGACCGACGAGCCGATTGAATTCCTGAGACTATCACGGAGCGGATTGCGATGACCGAGGCCCAATCGACCGCCGGCCACCCCATCACGTGCAATGTCGACCATTGCGGGCATGTAAACCCGCCCGGGTCGCTATTCTGCGCGAAATGCGGCGCGGATATTGTCGTCGGTCGGGGCCTGAAGGACGCCATGAAGGCCGCCGGTTTCTTTCTGCTCCTCGCGGTCGCCACATTCTTTACCGTCCGCGCCGTGATGCAGCATTATGATGCCGCCGTCCGGGCGCAGGCGGAAAAAGCCGGCGTGCTCGACCAACTCGTGGACAAGCCGCCGATCGTCTACCCCGACATTCCCGGGAAGACGCCGCCAAAGCAATAGGCGCCAACGCCGCTACAATTCGGCCAATTGCGTAGCGGAGATTCTCGTGTCACAACCAGTCTGTATCGTCAGCGGCGCCAGTCGCGGAATCGGCCTTGCCGTCGCCCGTCGTTTCATCAACGCCGGACACATCGTTTGTGGCGTCGCGCGTCATGAAGACGCCTTGCTGAAAGCGAGTCGTGGCCTTGACGCCGGCGAGCGGTTTGTCGGCCTGGTCGGCGACGTCTCGAAACCGGCGGATGTCGAGCGCGTCGTCGCGGCGGCCGCCGAGCGCGGCGCGATTCGCGCGCTCATTAACAACGCCGGTTGCGCGCCGTTGTCGCCCGTGAGTCTGATGAACGACGAGGACTTTCAGGTGGCGATCGACGTGAACGTGGCGGGCGTGTTCTTTATGACGCGAGCCGTTTGGCCGGCGATGCTTACCAACGGCGACGGCGTCATCGTCAACATCTCCTCCGTCGCGTCGATCGATCCATTTCCCGGATTCGCGGTGTACGGGGCCTGCAAGGCGTGGGTGAACCTGTTTACGCAGGCAGTCGCCGGCGAAGGAAAGCCGCACGGAATTCGCGTTTACGCCGTCGCGCCCGGGGCGGTGGAGACAGCGATGCTGCGGGCACACTTTCCGGATCTGCCGACAGAGAACACGCTCGATCCCAACGATGTCGCGGCAGTTGTCGAACAGTGCTGCGGCGAGGCGATGGCGCATTGTTCCGGACAGACGATCTTCGTTCGGCGCTGAAGCGCGCAGGGGTGGCACGGGCATCCCGCCCGTTCGCTGCGTTCCAAGACACATCTTCGTTCGCCGCTGCGGACAAGATGGCTATCCGGGCGAATCAACCGGGCGATCGTCCGCGGCTTCGCTCGCCCACTCGGCCGCCGCCAGAATCTGACTCATCGGCGCGGCGTCAAACACGCTCTCACCAGCAGCGAACCAAGGCGGTTCGATGATGTGTCGTCGCCGCGCGGACAGGAAGACAATCACAGCCCGCCGCACGTTCGTGTTCAGGAGCCGCTCGACGGCAATCGCATACAGCCGCGCTTGAATGGAGTACGACCGGACCCGTTCGTCATAGACATCGTCATTCGGAATTTGATCCGTCTTGTAGTCGATCAGCCAATGCCCATCCGGCGTCGGCGCGAGACAGTCGATCACGCCGCGGAGCAACGGGGCGTCGTTCGGAAGTCGCGGATCCGTCAGCACGAACGGGGCCTCGCGCCGCAGCCCGGGCGGATCGCCCGCGATCAGGCGGCCTTCTTCAGTTGCGCCGAGCCACCCGATGTCCTCCGGCCTTAGTCGCACCGCTTCGTCGGCATCGATCGCGCCGCGTTCGACCAGCGCGGCGATCTCCGCGCGAATCGACTCGACTGAGAACAAACACGTCGGGCGCATGTGCTCCAGGAAGCGATGCGTAGCGGCGCCGAACGCGAGACTGTCATCCACCCCGCCTGCGCGCCGCGTCGCGAAGACCGGAGCCCGCAGCAGGACACGCGCGGGGCCGGCGTTTTTCCCGCTTTCCGAGGCGCGCAACGATTGCTTGACGGCGCTGACCGACAGCGCCGCTGGACGGCGCGATAGCGTGTCGTCGATCCGCGCCCGCAAACGCCTGACACCTTCAATTGCCCATTTCTCATCATCCGGCGTTAGCGCTGGCGCAGTCGTCGTAAAGTCGTCACGGTCCGGCGCCGCATCAAGTCGCATTTGCAGGCCTTCAACGAGCGAGCCGCGCTCTTCCATCTTTACACGTCTCACGCGCACCAGCGGTGGAGCGCCCATCGACAATTCCTGCCTGAGTGCGCTCATCAGCACCCAATCCAGCGTACGCTTGGCAATTCGCCGCGCGATGAGCGACGGCCATTCACCGAGCTTGTACAGCGCTTCCGCCTGCTCCACATCGGCCGGCGGAATTCCACCGACGATGTAGAGCTTCTCACGAGCCCGTGTGGCGGCGACATACAGCAGGCGCAGTTCCTCCTCGCGATCACTGTCGGTGACCGCCTTCCTGCAGCCATAGAACGCCGCGTTTTGCGCGACATACGCCCTATGGCCGTCTTTGACGCGCAGGCCGAGTCCGTGTTCGGCGTCGACGAGGGGAAACTGCGTTTTCACATCCCGAAAGTCTCGACCGGCCGTCGCCAGAAAGACGACCGGAAACTCAAGCCCCTTGGCGACATGGATTGTGAGAATGCGGACGGCGTCTTCACCGCCGACGCCGGTGGCAGTGGGCGGGCGCTCGCGGCGCATCGCGTCTACGAACTCGACAAACTCCGCCACGCTCTGGCCGGATTGCGCACACTGATCAGCCAGCGCTTCGAAGGCCCGCAGCACGGACGCCCGATACAGCCCGTCCTGCCTCCGCCCCAGCGCGAACTCTTCCATTCCGCTGTCGCGAATGATCGCCCGAACCAGTGTCGGCAAATCGGCCGTTCGCGTCATCGCGCGCCATCGGCGCAGCCGCGCATACGCGTCTTGGACGCGACCGCGCAGGTCGTCGTTTTCCCCGTCCCGACAATACTGCCACGCCGCCAGCGCGAACGAGCGCGCCGCGCTCTTTTCGCGGATGCGCAGCAAGTCGGGCTCCGACAGCCCAACCAACGGGCCGCGCAGATACGCGGCCAGTTCCAAATCACGCCGGCCGCTCACTAGCAATGACAGCACGCAGAAAACATCACTGACTTCCATGCTGTCAAACAGCGATTCACGTCCGCTCGCGATCGCGGGCACGCCGTACTTGCGTAGCGCCGCGGCGAGCGGACCGGCGACATCCCGCGCGACGCGCGTCAGCACAACGATGTCGCTATAGCGCATCTCGCGCAATTCGCCGGTGTCGCGAGCAACGACTTGCGCTCCGGCTTCGCGCAGCGCGTGAATCCGGTCGGCGATGACGGCAGCTTCTGTCTCAACCAGATCCGGCGGATCGTCGTCCGCCGCGTCGTCTTCACGCGCGCTCCGGCTGCGCCCCTTGCTCGGCCGGTCGAGCAGCCACACTTCGACGCGCGGGTCTGTGTCCATTGTCGGATTTGACACGTCCGCGCGGCCCGCGCGCAGCGCCTGCGTCGCGTCGTATCGGACCCCGCCAAATCGTTCGTCGAACAGCGGCTCGAACATGCCGTTGATCGCGTCGACAAGCCGCGCCGCGCTGCGGAAGTTGTCCGTTAGCGGCAAAACGGCGCCGGCAATACTGCCCGACTCAATCGATCGCCGGGCGCTGCCGAACTGCCGCGGATCGGCCGAGCGGAACGCAAAGATGCTCTGCTTCACGTCGCCAATCATCGCCAGCCGCGAGCCGTCGTCCGACACTACGCGAAACAAATCGTGCTGAACCGGGCTCGTGTCCTGATACTCATCGACAAGGACATGGTCGTACTGCCCCGCCAGGCGCCGGGCTAAAGCCGTCGGCGTCGGCACGCCCGCGCGGTAGTCCGCGAGCAGATCCAGCGTCATCCGCAAAACGTCGCC
The DNA here is from genome assembly GCA_020427345.1 of Phycisphaerales bacterium. Taxonomy (GTDB): domain Bacteria; phylum Planctomycetota; class Phycisphaerae; order UBA1845; family Fen-1342; genus DSPM01. The sequence goes on from JAGQOO010000073.1 coordinate 7,635, forward strand.
AAACTCGTACGCCGCCAGCTCGCGCTTCGCGTCGCTGAGCTGCTGATTGAACCGGCTTTCGAGATCGAGAAGCGTGCGGCGGCGTCTCGCCAACAGCGGTGCGAATTCCAATGTCTTCGCGATCTTGGCCGGGAGAAATCGCAATTCGACCTGTTTGACCGCCTCCCCGGCAAGCTCCCCGGCCGGGCCGAGCCCCTTGCGCTCGTGGTTCTTGCCCCAGTCAGCAACAACATCCCGCAGCGCGTCGCCTCGCTGCAACCGGTCAAGTTGCTCACGAAGCCACGTTTGCTTCGACGCAATCCAACCGGCGTCGTCAGGAACATCAGTGTGAACGCGCTCCACCCCGTCGACCGTCAGCGTCAAATCATTGATCGCCAACTCCGTGAGCTGGCGTTCTTCGTCGCGCCGTAGCTCTTCCTCCGGCAGGCTCGCCTGCGCCCGCCCGTTTGCCAGCCACTCGTCCGGCTGTGCGAGCCGTTCGCGAAACGCGCTGAGCGCGAGCACATCTTCAGCCAATCCGCTCGTCAGCGGGCGCCGCAGTGCGCCAAGCCAGTCGCGCACATCTGCGGCCAGTGGGTCATTCGCCCGCAGCGCCCACTCCATCAGCGCATTGACAGTCCGCCGCCGCACAACAATCGCCTCTTCAGGCGGCATGATGCGCCAGTTCGGGTCGACGCCGACCGCCTCAAAGTGGTCGCGGACGACGCGGCCGCACCATGCGTCGATGGTGCCGATCTGCGCGACTTCGACCAGCCCTTCCTGGCGCCGCAAGCGCGCCCGCTGCTCGGCATCTTCGGTCGCGCGGCGTTTTTTCCGAAGCGCGTTGCTGATCCGCTTGCGCAGCTCCTCCGCCGCCGAAATCGTGAACGTGACGATCAACATTCGGTCGAGCGAAGCGCCGCTTTCAATCAGATCCAGGCAGCGATTTGTCAGCGTGGCGGTTTTCCCAGTGCCAGCGGACGCCGTAACGAGAAGCGCTCCCTCGCGATGGCGGATGATGGCGTCTTGCTCGCGCGTTGGGGTGATGTGGCTCACGACTTATCCCCCTTCGCCAGCAGAATCGGCAGCGCGGTTGACACTGGACGCGGCGTGTTGAGGTCCGGCTCCACGCGGCAAAGCGGCTGCAGCTTGCAGTTCTTGCACGGCAGCGGGTTTATGGCGAGCGGCGCGATATCGACGTTTCCCGCGGCGTATGCGATCGTCGCGTTGACCAGTGTTTGATTGAGTTGGTCGAGCAATTCGGCGAGTTCGTCGTCGCCAATAACGTCCAAATTGGCCTGATAGCCCCCCTTTATTAGTCGGCGAATCTTGGCGATCGGAGACCAGCCTTCAATGGGATCGACTAACTCCGCAACGGATCTGGTCATCAATCCGCGAGGAATCACAGAACGCATCAGCACTTCATTGTCAGTTTCCTTCGGCGCGTGCTTGTGCTCGTCCTTTTCCGCGAACATCGGCGCGATCAGCACCCCGCCCGGCCGCGCTTCAGCATCCAGATCGCCAACCTCCAGCCACGCGCGCAGATAGACCAACGACTGCAGGCGCTCGCCGTGCAGCGGCTTGCCTCGAAACGGGCTGGCCTTCGCCTTGTAGTCGTACACGAGGTAGTAGACGGCGCCACGCGCGACGCCTTTATCAACGCGGTCGATCACACCCCGGAGCAGCGTCGCGCCGGCTTCCGTATCGATCCGCCACGGCGCCGCCGGCTTGCCCTCGCCGAAACTGAACTCCGCACAAACCGGTGTCATCTTCATCCGCCGCCAGCGTTCGGCGTGCGCCCGCATCAGCCGCAAAAGGGGCAATCTCTGCAACCGGAGCAGCGGCGCATCTGACGGCGTCTCCGCCTCTGTCGACACGCACACTGCTTCAAACGCGGCTTCGGCAAGCGCTTGGAACGGCGCGTCTGCCAGCGCCGTGCCGGCTGACGTCGCCGCAATCAGCGCGTCGGTCCAGCGCGCGAGAATCGCATGGGAATATGTGCCCACCTTCAGGAACACGTTCTTTGGGCCGCACTCGGGATCAATGCGCAGCGTTCGACGGCCAAAGTGTTTGAACGGGCACAGGACAAAGTCCTCTAGTTCGCTGGCTGATGGGCGCCAAACGACGCCGGCGCTGTCAGGTTGGCGCGCCGGCAGACGCGCGGCAATGTTCGAGTAGTTCCTTCCGCGGAGGAATCGCTCGACCGCGGGGCCGACGAACAAGTCGCCGCTGAGCCTTGCGCGGGCCGCCCGCGCGCGCCGTAACAAGACGGAATCAAGTGCGGCCTCGGCCTTCAGCTCGATGCGCGCCAGTTCGCGCGGCGTGACCGGCGACGGCGTTGGGCTCCCGCGCTCCCCGTCGACTTCACGAAGCGCCAGTTCGGGCAGCGCGTCGACGACATCGAGCATCAAGGGCGAGGGATGCGCAGATTCGCCGCGAGCGTCGCTGAGCGAGTAACTGATCGTCAAGCGTGCGGACGCACGCGTCATTGCCACATATGCCAGCATGCGCTCGCTGCTGGCGTCGGGCTCATTGTCGCGCAGTTCTGGGATTGCCGTTTGCGCCAGCGCCTCGCGCTCGCGCGGATTCAGCACGCCGCTACGTGTCGCCCGCGCGGGAAACACGCCTTCGTTGAATTGCAGCAACCACGCGTAGCGGACATCCGGATGGCGACTGCGTTCGATCCCGCTGACGAGTGTCTGATCGAGTGTCGGCGGCGCGAGGCCGAGTGTGCGACCCTTCAAGACAGCCAACGTCAGACTCGCAAATTCCCCGAACGACATCGGCGTGTCGCCGAGGATCGTCGCGGCGTCATCGAGCGTTTCGCGCCACGCCTCCCACGCCTGCGCATGCAACGCGGACAATTCCGGGTCACGCTCGCGTTCGGCCTCACGAATCCAGCGCGATAATCCGCGGCGCAGACCGAGCCGTCCTGCGGCGGTGTGCATTGTCCGCGCCCATGCGGCGCCGGCCAGCGCGGATCTCTCGGCCATCGCTTTCAGCGGCGTCAGCGCGTCGCAAATTGCCTTCCGCGCGCCATCGAGCTGCGCATCAGTCCCCAACCGCGATTGGCGAGCCCACGCCGCTGCGCCTGCCGGCTCATACCGATCCAGCCACGCCATCAGGCGATTCACGTCGCGCCGCCGGAGGCAGGTCAACTCAGTCGAGATCAATCGCCGGGCGGCGGCAAAGCCGAAGTCGCTGCGCACAACGTCGCACACGGCCTCGACAAAACGCGTTAGCGCGTGTTCAGCCAGCGATCGGCGTCGGTCAAGGAAGAACGGAATCTCGTATTCGGTCAACACGTCCGCGATGACAGGCGCGCACGGCTCAAGATCGCGCGTGATGATCGCGAAGTCGCGGAAACGCAGCTTGCCCGCCGAATCCGCGACGCGACCGCGAATCGAGCGAGCGGCGGCGATCACTTCATCGCGCAGCGTCACACATGGAACGATGCGCACGCCGTCGCACGGCTGCTCGTCGATGTCGAGCGTATCTGCCGACGCGCCAGCCAACCCGCGCTCCAGCCGCGCGATCCCCGGCGCATCGCGAAACCGCCACGGCGTTTCTGCCGCAAGCACCATCGGCGCCAAAATTGCAGCTCCCGCGCGCTCGAACGCCTTGCACAAGCGGCGATACGTTCCGACCGCGCTCGAGAACAAGTTGAATTCGTTTACGACTTCGCCGCTTGTGATCAAATCGGGATCGACCAGCAGCGTAACTGACACGTCACGCGCAACCCGGGCGAGCGCCGCCAGCGTCGCCAGCTCTTCGCCAGTAAAGCCGGCAAAGCCGTCGACCCAGACGCGCGCGTCGCGCAGCCACGCGCTCTCCGACACGCGCCGACTCACCGCGCCAAGCCGCTGCTGCGGATCAAGCCGATCGGCGCCGAGCCAGGCCAGATACGCCTCATATAGGTCCGCGACTTCCAGCACGCGCGCCCGCCCCGCGCCGCCGAGCGCCTCGTCAGGATTCGTCCCTTCGCGCGCTCCGTCGCGAATCTGCTTCGGCGTTACTCCGTGGCGCAGGAACTCGTCGATTGTTCGGCCCATTTGTTCGAGAAAGCCGGTCGTCCGCGCCTGGCGGCCGAAGACTTTCAGCCGGTCGCCGCGCTGCTGGACTAGCGCCCGTAAGGCCAGTAATCGCGCCGATGGGCGCAGCACGCGCGCCAGCGTCGCCGGCGATTCCACGCCGATCAGCCGTGTCGCGAGGCGCGAAAAGCTGACGACTTCCGCTCGCATGAAGCCCCCGGCGCCCGTTTCCGACGCAAGGGCGCGCTCCATCTGAAATGTCGCCTGTTCCGGCGTCAGCAGCAGCAGGCGCGGCGCGTCAGCGGTTTCGCGCAGCGCGTCCGCAATCGCGCGCACGCAGTGCCGCGTCTTGCCAACTCCCGCCCGACCCAGAACAAATGTGACCGGCATCCATCCTCCGCATAGCCGCTCGCGTTCACCGCGCCATTCGCTTTCGCGACCATTCTCCCGCGCCTATGATCGCCGCAAACCGGCGTCGCTTCAAAAAACCCGCAATGCCCGAAAATCGCGTCATCCTGATCCTCGGCTGCACCGCCTCCGGCAAATCGGGCGTGGCCCGGGCGCTCGCGCCGCTGATTGACGGCGAAATCGTCAGTATGGATTCGATGAAGGTGTATCGCGGCATGGACATCGGCTCCGCCAAGGCGAGCGCCGCCGATCTTGCCGCGATTCCGCATCATCTGATCGATGTGGCCGATCCGTGGGAGGCGTTCAGCGCGGCCCGGTTCGTCGAGCTCGCCGACGCCGCCGTCAGCGAGATCCACGCCCGCGGCCGGCCCGCGATCGTGGTTGGGGGCACACTGCTGTACTTCAAGTGTTTCTACGAAGGCATGTTTGAAGGCCCGGGCGCCAACGAGGCGTTTCGGGCGGCGCTCCGACAGCGGGCACAGGGAATGAGCGTCCAGGACCTGCACGCTGAACTCGCCGCCATCGATCCAGAAGCCGCCGCCCGCATTCATCGGAACGACTATCGCCGCATCGAGCGGGCGCTGGAGGTGCACGCGCTGACGGGCCGGCCGATCAGTGACCTGCAGCGCGAGTGGGATCGCGATCATGTGCGCCGATCCGACTGGCGGCAGTACTTGTTCGGTTTGCGTCGCCCGCGCGAATCCGCCAATCGGCGCATCAATGCGCGTGTCCGCGAGATGGTTCGTCAAGGGCTCGTCGAAAAGGCGCGTCTGGAGCCACCCGAACGGCGTCAGCGAGCAGGCCCAACAGGGCATCGGCTACGCGGAGCTGTTCGCACACTTTCGCGGCGAGATGTCGCTGGAAGACGCGATCGAACAGATCGGGATTCACTCGCGGCAACTGGCGAAGGGCCAGCGGACGTGGCTGAAGCGCTTGCGCGATGTGACGTGGTTTGAGTTGAACGACGAGACGACGACGGCGGAGATTGCGCGGGCGATTGCGGCCACGGGCGTTCAGCCCAACTAGACACGGCGCCGATGCGGAGGGCTCGTTACGCCGGCCCGGCTAACGCACGGCGCTAAACTTGGCGCGGCAGATCGCAAACTGGCGGCGGTCGCCGGTATTACGCGCGACATCAAGGACGGCGGGAATGTCGGCGACGCCGGCGGGACCTTGGCGGGCAATGGCAATGACCTCGTCCTTTCCAACACAGATCACGATAGCGGGGGCTGTTTGAATCGCCCGGAGTACTTGAACGGCACAATGAAGCTTGCGCCGGGCTCAACTCGCTGTGCCTGACTCATGATGTCGGGAAACCAGCGGACGAGGTTCGCGGCTTGCAACCAGAACGACTGATTCATCCACCCCTTTAGAAAGAAGGTAGTCAGGCCGGTCGCTTCCCACGCGTGCCGCTCATGGGGGTTCTTGGTGATTCGAAGGTCACCGCTGACAATCACCCAGTCGCCATCTTCCGCGAGTGTGCGCATCCAATCGACGTCGGCGACGTTCGGAGGAAAGCGCTCGCGCAAATGGTGAACCTTGATAGGCGGGTCGACTAACTGGTCGATGGCTCGGGCAATTCTGAGGGCGAGGTTGTTGTCGAAGAAAAACCTCACGCGGCCAGACTCTTCTCAAAGTCGATCGCACGCCGCACAAATCGCGCCGGAGCGTCGTACCACGATGCGATCTCGTTGATTGCCGCGCCTGAAGCGTACGCTTGGTACAGAACCGCCGTTGGGATACCGCTGCTGTCTTCTATTGGCTGACCGAAGCTCCTCGCGGGATC
>JAGQOO010000074.1 GCA_020427345.1 Phycisphaerales bacterium
GAGCCGCGCACAAGTCCAATACGCGCTCGCCCGGCTGAACCGCGACCGCGTCCGCCGCCTGCGCCGCTGTCACATCCTGCGCATACGCCGCGCCCGAGCAGAACCACTCGCTCGCCAGCAACGGGCCGGCATTGCGCACAAACGCCGCGTCGCCGGCGAATTCGACTTCGCCGCGCTCGCCGATCGCTTCGCGCAAACCGCGCCCAAAGTCATCCGCGGACACGCGCAGCGCGTTTCGCTGCAACACCAGCGGCGGTTGCGCTTGCGACGCCCACAGCGCCGCCTCTGCGTCTTTGCCAAACCGCCGACGCATTGCGCGGACGCGCGCCGGCGTTTCGCCGACAATCGCCGCGAGACGCGCATCGGCGTCAGACGGTGCGATATCGATTCGAAATCGGCGGGCGTGGTTCCAGTCGATGCGAATCAGCCGGGCATCGTCGTCGCGCCATGCCGCCGTATCCTCTTCCAGATTGTCGCTCAAGCGCCGCAACAGCGCGTTCACCATGCCCGCGCTGCGCGCTCCCGCGATTCGCCGCGCGATGTCAACCGCGCTCGCAACAACAACCGCCGGCGTGATCCGCTGCCAGATGATCTCGTACCCCGCGCAGGCCAGGGTTGCCCGCACTTCGCGACTGACCCGTTTCGCGTCGTAGCGACCGACCGTAGCCAGAATGTGGTCAATCGTGAGCAGATGTCGCAATGCCCCAAGCGCGATCGAAACGCCCTGCTGATCAAACGCGCCGGAACCGGCGTTTTCCCGGCGAATCGCGTCGAACTCGCGCGTCACGATGGCGCGCCCGCTCAGCGTTTTCGCCGTCACGCGGCAGGCCCACTCGCGCGGCGTCGCCGATTCGCGATTGCGCGCCACGCTATTCACTCGGTGATACGAAAGCGTCGCCGGCGGCCAGGCGCCGCCCGCGCGCGAACTCGTCGAAGGCCATCAACCGCTTGCCGGCGGGTTTGACTTCCAGCACGCGCACCCGGCCGCGCCCGCAGGCGATTGTCAGATCGTCATTGAGCACGCCCGGCGCCGCGTCGCCAGCGCCGTCGAGCGATTCCGCCCGCGCGAGTTGCACAACCACCGGCTTGCCCTCGCGCGGCGTGAACGTCGCCGATACGCCGGGCCAATCCCACATGCCGTTGATCCGCCGGGCGACGGCAAACGCGTCTTGCGAGAAATCGACATAGCCGTCGGACTTTTTCAGCTTCGGCGCCTTTGAGGCGACTGACGTGTCCTGCGGCAGCTCATGCACCGCGCCGGCGCGATAGCGCGACAGCACGTCAATCAGCAGCGGCGCGCCGACCTGCGACAGACGATCATGCAGTTCGCATGCCGTTTCCGTTGCGCCGATTGCGACACGCGCCTGCCCCCAAATCGGGCCGGCGTCCCAACGCTCGTTGAGCTTGAAAATCGTGACGCCGGTTTCGAGATCGCCGTTGATCACGGCCCACTGAAACGGCGCCGCGCCGCGGTATTTCGGCAGCAGCGACGCGTGAATGTTGATGAACCCGCCGGGGATCGCGTTCAGCAGTGCCGGGCCGATCTTCTGGCCGAACGCCACGACGATCGCAAGGTCGACGCCGTCAAACACGTCCGCCGGCGCGGCGTTGTTGACGTCGTCGGTTTGAACATGCCGCAGGCCGAGTTCGTCCGCCACGACATGAATCGGCGTCGCGTGAATCGCCTGCCCGCGGCCGCTCGGGCGGTCGGGTTGGCTGATCACAGTGGCTATTTGCAGATCCGGGACTTTGCTCAGGGCGCGCAACGCCGGCGCGCCGAAGTCGCCCGTGCCGAGAAACGCGATACGCATCGCGATCAATCTCCCCGATAGCGGGCTTCGAGTTCTTTCAGCGTCTTTTTCGTGGCGATGCGATCGGTCGGGCGCATGTGATCGAGAATCAGCACGCCGTTGAGGTGATCGGTCTCGTGCTGCCAGATGCGGGCGATGAGTTCCTCGGATGTGTACTCATACTCGACGCCGGCGAGATCCTGGGCGATCAGCTTCACCGTTGCGGCGCGGCGGACCTGCACGCGGACATCGGGGATCGACAGGCAGCCTTCCTCGCCTTCCTGCCAGCCATCGCGATCAACGAAGCGTGGGTTGACGAAAACGCGGTCGTCGCCCGGCTCGCCGGTGTGGTTCATGACGAACATCCGGAGCAGCACGCCGACCTGAGGCGCCGCGAGCCCGACCCCCTTTGCCTCGCGCATGAGGTCGAACATCCGCCCGGCCAGGGCGTTGAGCTCCGGGCTGAAATCCGTCACCGGCTCACACTTCCGCCGCAAGCGCGGATCGGGGTAGAGGATGATCTGAAGTTGGCTGAGTGTATCGCTCACTTGGGCATTTTAGCGGCGAGGCGGGAGGTGGGTAGGCGGTGCTGTGGGCGGGTGCGCGGTCACACTTTGCAAGAATAGTAGGGCTAGCGCGCACTTGAAGAGGTTGAAAAAGGCGCCTCTTGTTGGTGGACGCTTTGATCTGCCCGAAGGGCAGACGACCGTTGCCAGGGGCTTCAGCCCCTGGGACCTGATCCAACCCGTCGTTTCGCCCGGAGGGCGAACGAAACGCCGCGCGCGTCGGCCCTCCGGGCCGGGAAGTTCGCTGACTTCAATTCCAGGGGCCAAGGCCCCTGGCAAACTTCGTTCGCCCTCCGGGCGGCCGCGCGCTCGTGCGGGGACGTGTGTCGCGCATTTTGCCTGATCTGCGTTTTCGCGCCGCGCGCGTGCCGTTACCCGCCGTTTCGCCCCCGCGCGTGCCGCTACCTGGCGTTTTGGCGCCGCAAGCGTGCCGTTACTCCGCGTCTTCCCGCCACGCCGCCGCGTCGGCTTCGCGGCCCCACGCCTCATACATGTCCGCAACCTTGTTCCGCGCGCCGCGCGCGACCTTGTGCCCCGCCCCAAATCGCTCCACCAGCACTCCCGCCGCTCGCGTCATCAGCGGTTCGGCGGCCTCAAACTGGCGGTCGCGACTCAGCGCTTCGCCCAGCGCCAGATCCGCCAACGCCACGCGGAACGGGCTGTCGCGCAGTTTGTCGGCATTCGCGCGATAGATGTCGCCGGACTCGCGCAGCGCGGTAATCGCTTCCGCGATGTCGCCGTGTTCCATATACGCTTTGCCAAGATTCAACAGCGTCGTCGCGAGATCGCTATGCGTCGGGCCGAGCAATTGGCGCCGCAAGTCGGCGGCTTCGCGACCCGCCGCGATTGCGCCTTCCAGATCGGCGGCGGCTTTGAGATTCGCCGCGAGATTGTGCAGCGCTTCGGCGACTTCGACGTGTGATTCTCCATACGCGGCGATGGCCGCGGCGACGTGCGCTCGCGACGCGTCCACGGCCGCGTCAAAGTCCTCGAGTCTGTAGAGCGTCTGCGCAATCTCGCCTTGCGCCAGCGCGATTTTCGTGGCGTTAGCGGCGCGGTCGGTCTCGAAAATCGCCAGGGCCTGTTCATAGTCAGCCAATGCGTCACGCCGATGTTCGTCCGCCGTCGCCGGATCGGCGCTCGCGACTGCCTCGGCCAGAGCGGCGAGGTTCATGAGGGTACCGGCTTCGAATGGGCCGTCTGGGGCGCCCAGCGACCGCCGCGCGGCCAAAGCGGCTTCGAGCGCGTCGCTCGCCTGCTCGTAGCGACGAGCGCGCCTCAGCAACGCGCCTTTGTTTGACAGCATCAGCGCCCGGAAGGCCACATCCTGCGATAGTGCGCCGTCGGCGACTTCAAGCGCGGCGTCATACAGCGCCAGGCCCGGCTCGGGATTGGGGTTCGTGTCCTGCTCGTGCGCGGCCTGCCGCGCGATCGTAATGGCGACACGCGGATGATGTGGACCGAACAGCGCCGTCCGAATCCGCAGCGCGTCCGCGAAATACGCGTCGGCTTCGGCGATGAGTTCCTGGCGGGCGTCGTCGTCGTCACGCACCTGCCGCGCCCGCCACGACGCGACGACGCCGAGGCCCGACAGGTTCCGCGCGACGACCTCATCCATTTCGCCGGACGCGCCGCGGATCAGTTCGAGCGCTTGTCGCATCGCCGCTTCGGCCCCGTCGAGATCGCGCATCAGGTGCAGCACCGCGCCTTTGCTCGTCAGAATTTCGCCTTCGGCGCGATCGCGTTCGGGACCGGCCAGGTCGCCTAGCTGCGCCAGACCGTTGTCGCATGCTTCGAGGGCCAGCGAAAACTCGCCGGTGCGCGTGCGCACCTCCGCCACATCGCGCCACAACAGCGCCGTTTTCAGCCGCTGATCGCCAGGTAACTCTGCTCGAATCGCGATGGCTTGGTCCAGCAGCTCGCCAGCATCGGCCCACGCGCCGATGCTCGTATATGCGCGGCCGATCGCGCCGAGCAGCGCCGCCTGTTGCTCGGGATAATCCGCGAATTCCGCATCGACGCGCGCGGCCGCCGTGTCCAGCATGTCGCGCACCGAAACGTCGCGTGTATCTGTGCCGGCTTCGTACGGATCGGCGGACTGAATCGCATTGGCGAGGAAGTCGGCGACTGCTTGCGACTCACTGGCGGAACGTCGGGCGGCGTCGCGCTGATCGGCGATGAGCTGCGCCTGCGTCGCGAATGTGATCGCCGCCGTGATCGTCAGCAACACAAACGCGCCGGCGACGGACGCCGCCACGCGATGCCGCTTCAGCGTCTTTCGCAGCACGTACAGGCGACTGTCGCGGCGGGCGTTGATGGCGTCGCCGGCGCGATAGCGGCGCAAATCCTCGGCCAGTTCCGCAATGCTCTGGTAGCGGCGCTGCGGGTCTTTCTGCAGGCACTTTCGCGCGATCGTGTCAAGATCGGTGTCGATTTCGCGGCGCAGCGCGGACAGCGAGCGTGGCTCCGTGGTTTGAATGTTCCGCATCACCGTCAGGGTGTCATCAAAGACGGTATACGGGAATTCGCCGGTGAGCGTCTGGCACAGCATGACGCCGATGGCGTAGACGTCGGTGCGCACGTCGATGGCGTCGGGTCCGCCGTCGAGTTGTTCCGGCGCGGCCCACGGCAGCGAGCCGACAAAGTGACCGGCGCGGGTCATTGTCGCGATGTGCGAATCGTCGACGACTTCGTTGGTTTGCAGCTTGGCGAGGCCGAAGTCGAGCACGCGCGGCTCGCCGCGCTCATCCACGCGAATATTGCCGGGTTTGAGGTCGCGGTGAATAACGCCGCGCTGATGAGCGGCGTGCACGGCGTCGCAGACGTCGATGAACAGGCTGACAATGCGCGGGATGTCACGTTGAATGCCGGCGCAGTAGCTGTCGAGGCTGACGCCGGGGATGAAGTCCATGACGATGTAGCGAACGCCCGCCGCGGCGCCGCTGTCGTGAATGGCGACGATATTGGGATGGCGCAGATTGGCGAGAATCTGAGCCTCGCGCTCGAAGCGCATGCGGTCGCGCGGGCCGGCGAAGGCGCCGGTGAGCAGGGCTTTGATGGCGACGTCGCGATTGGTGGCGGTCTGGCGGGCGCGATAGACGACGCCCTGCCCGCCGCGCTGAATCTCCTCGACGATCTCGTAGCCCGGCAGCGCGGGAACCGGATCGGGCAGGCCTACGACGGCGGGGTCGGAGGCGTCGAGGTTGGTCATCTCGCGGGTCGCGTCGATCGGAATCCGCACGCCGGCGGGGCTGTCGGCGACATTCAGGGCGCCGCGAATCAGGGCGAGTTTGCGAAGCTCGACGCGGAGTTCCGGTAACAAGTCAGCGTTGCTGGAGAGGAACTCATCCTCCGCCCCGGCCTCGCCGGTGGCCCGACGGGAGAGGAACTCGCCGGCAAGGCGTCGGGCGCGATCGATTCGTTGATTGGCGGCTTCGGGCATAGCGCACACTGATAGAGCTGGCGGCCGAGGCCGCGTTCATTCGCTGATTATGACCTGCGGAGCGGGAAGATGCGCCGCTGAATCTGAAAGCGGGAACGGGGCGGGTCGCTTTCGGGGTATTTTGCGTGCCGCGTGCGCGGGGGTGACGGTGTCGTGACCGGATGCGCGCGAAAAACAAAGGCCAGCCTCTGGATCGCCCTTTGCGCGCATTCCTACCGCCGGGCCGTCCTTACCCGCAATTCCGGCGAACTTGTCGTGACCAACATCCCCGCTGCTACGCTTTGCGTGACAAACACCGAACCGCCGATGATCGCGTTTTCGCCGATGTGCGTGTCCCCGCCGAGGATGGTCGCGTTGGCGTAGATGATCACGTTGTCGGCGACGGTCGGATGGCGCTTGACGCCGCGGGCGCTGGCGGCGTCTGGAACGGAGAGGGCGCCGAGGGTGACGCCCTGGTAGATCGTGACGCCGGCGCCGATCTCGGTGGTCTCGCCGATGACGACGCCTTGGCCGTGATCGATGCAGAACCGCGGGCCGATGCGGGCGCCGGGGTGAATGTCGATGCCGGTCAGCCGGTGGGCGTGCTCGGTCATTACGCGCGGAACCAGCGGCGCGCCGCGCGTGTACAGCTCATGCGCATACCGCTGAATCGCGATCGCCAGAACGCCAGGATACGCGAGAATCACTTCGGCCAGCGAAGACGCCGCCGGATCGCGATGGAGCGTGGCCTGCGTGTCGAGCGCGATCATCGCCCGCACGCGCGGAATCACATCGAGAAAATCAGCGACGAACTTGCGCGCCCAGTCGCGCGTGTTGGTCGACGACTCAATTGAACCCGCGGCGGACGGGGTTTCCGCGTCGGAAGAAGCCGCCGATTCTCCGGAAGCCGCGTGCAGTCGCGCGCCATCGCACAGCGCCGGCTCCAGCCGATCCGCAAGTTCGTCAAGCACGGTCCGCGCGACATCTTCGGCCGCCTCGGTCGCGAAGCCGGGCCGGCCGAAATGTGCTGGGAAGGTCAGCTCCAGCAGCAGATCGCAGGCTTCGGCGACTATCTGGCGCAATGGCGCGCTAAGCCCCGCTCCGCCGGCGCAGCCCGCGTCGATCGGCGCTTCGGCAACGAGCTCCGCCGCGAGCGTCGCTCGACGGCGCGACGCATCATCGGCGCGCGTGGTCACGCGTGCGCGACCGGGCGACCGCGGCCGTCGAGGCAACTGATCACAACCTGGTCGAGGCTGTGAGCGGCGCTCGGCCGCACTTGGATCGTGCGCTCGTGCGCTGTTTCAAGCTGGTAGATCGCCGAGCGCTTGCGGTTCAACAGCCCTTCCGCGACTTCCGGCGACACGGTCACTTCGATCGTCTGCACCGCGTCGCGTGTGACGGACAACTGCAAGAGACGCATCACGTCGAGCGCGACCGATTCGGCGGTCTTGACGAGGCCCGTACCGCGGCAATGGTGGCAATCCTGATACACGCTGCGCGTCAGACTGGCGCGCTGGCGCTGCCGCGTAAGCTCGATGATGCCGAAGCTGCTCATCCGCAGGACCTTCGCGCGCTCCTTGTGGGCGCGCAGGTTGCGAATCAGACGCCGCTCGATCTCGCGCTTGTGGCGCTCTTCGCGCATGTCGATGAAGTCGCACACGATCACGCCGCCGAGGTCGCGCAGGCGCAATTGGCGCGTGATTTCGTCAGCGGCTTCGACATTGATCTTGAATGCCGTCTGCTCGGCATCGGCCTCAGTGCGGAAGCGGCCGGAGTTCACATCAATCGCGACGAGCGCTTCGGTCGAGTCGATCACGAGCGAACCGCCGGACTTCAATGGCACATGCCGCGAATGCAGCCGCTCGAGTTCGGACTCGATCTGATACTTGTGAAAGATCGGCGTGGTCTGGTCATACACTTTGACCGTGTCCGCGGACTTCGGACTGAAGACAGATAGGAAATCTCGCGCGCGTTCGGCGGTCGCTTCATCGTCGACCATGATCTCCGTAATGTCGGACGAGAACACGTCGCGAATCGTGCGGATCACGAGGTCTGTCTCGCGGTACAACTCCGCCGGCGCCTTTAGCTTCTCGCGGCGTTTCTCAACGCGCTCCCACAAGCGCTGCAAGTAACGCAAGTCGCCCTGCAACTCGCGCTGGCTGCGACCGATCGCGGCGGTGCGGGCGATGAAGCCCATATCCTCCGGCAATTCGAGGGCGCCAAGCACGGCCTTCAATGCGGTGCGGGAGTCGTCGTCCTCGATTCGGCGCGAAACCCCGAGCTTGCGCATGCCCGGCATCATGACGAGGTAGCGTCCGGGGATGCTCAGGTACGTGTTGAGCGTGGGGCCCTTCGTCCCGATGCCCTCTTTCGAAATCTGCACGATCACTTCCTGCCCGCGGCGCAGGCACTGCTGGATCGGCGGACGCGTGCGGCGCGGCATTTTGCGGCCGACCTTTTCGGCCGGATGCGAACCGCGCGGGAAGTACTTCGGATGCAAATCGGAAATGTGCAAAAAGCCGTTCTTGCCCAAGCCGAAATCGACGAATGCCGCCTGAATGCTCGGCTCGACGTTCGTGACAACGCCCTTGTAGATATTGCCGACGTGGTTCTCGGCGGATGCGCGTTCGAGATAGATCTCATCGAGGCGGTCGTTCGCGAGGATCGCAATGCGGCATTCCTCGCCGGGGACGACGTTGATGATCATCTGGCGCGGAACGGACGGCGCGTCGAGCGGCGACTCATCGTCCTCGGCCTCGTCGTCGCGATAGCGCGGGCGACGGCGACGACCTCGCTCGCGCGGCCGCTCCTCGATCGTGACTTCGGCGACGGCCTCTTCAAAGTCATCCTCTTCGTCGGCGACGGCATCTTCAACATCCTCGCGCAACTCATCGCCGAGGTCTTCGAGATCGTCCTCTTCAACGAGCGGAGCCGCGGCGACTTCGATGCGCGTCTCGGGCACGCCGGTTTCAGCGCGCTCGCGCTCCGCCCGACGCCGGCGGCGCAAGCGGCGCTTCTGGCTCGGGGAGAGCTTACGCTCGTCGCGCTCATCTAGGTCGTCCGCCTCGCTCGGAGCCGGTTCCTCGCGCGCCACCGGCGGCGGCGGAGCCGCGCGCTCAGCAGTCGGCGCCACTTCCGGGCGATTTCCCCTGCCGCCGCGACCGCGACGCCCACGCCGCGATCGTTCGTTGCGAGGCGCGCCCGTCTCTCCGCCTTCCGACGGGCCCGGCTTAGCGGGGGTGGCCGGCTTGGCGTCCGACCGGGGCGCCGCATCGGCGCGTTTCGCGCGCCCTTCGTGATTGTTCGACACGGGGCGCTGCGGTTCGACCTTCGCGACGGGCGCTGCCGGAGGCGGCGCGGCCGAGGACGTTGGCTTTTCCGCAATCGCTGTCGAATCCGCGGGCTCGCGCCATCGGTCCGCCCCCGGTGGACGCGCCGACGGGAATCGAATCACTCCGCCATTGTCAGACGGTTTTGCGGCAGCCTCGGTCTTTGTCGCGACGGATTGCGCAGCAACCGCCTTCTTGGCGGAGGACCTTCTTCGGGTCCGCTTCGGCTTGGCGCCGGCGGCCGCGGCGGTCGCCGGTTTTTCCGCTGAGGCGGTGGACTCAACCGCCGGTGTTTCGGTCTTTTTCTTCCGCGTCGCCTTCTTGCGAGTCGTTTTTTTTGTTGCCGTGGCGGCTGTGGCCGTTGTTGTTTCTGCGGCCGCGGCGTCCGTCTGCTCTTCGGTTGTCGCGGTTTTCGCGCGCGTCGCGGCGCGCTTTTTCTGTGTTGCCTTCTTCTTGGTGACCTTCTTGGCGCTCAAGACATCGTCCTTTCCGTCGGGGGCCATGTGTCGCGGCCCTCCGGCTCGTTGGTCCATTCAATGCGCTCGCGCGTGGCCACGGCGTCATGCCCGGCCATGCCGATCGCATCGAGAATCTCGCTCGGGCGGGCCGACTGCTGACCATCGAAATTCGTGGTCAGCCACAGCCCGTCATCAGTTTCAGTCAGTTCCTCAACAAAGCCCCGGATGTCGATGGGCCGGGGCTGCTTCTTCGGGCCAAAGTCGCGTTGCGCGATGACGCGGCGTTCATTCAAGAAAGCGGCGATACGCGTCGACAGTTCAGCCGGTCGCTCCTCCAGCGTGATCGAGTAACCAACGCGCCGGGCCGAAAGGCCCTTTGGCGCCACGCCCGCATCCACCCGCATCAGGCGGCATTGCTGCGGTAGAGCGACCGCGAGTGAGTCGAACAGCCGCTCGGCAGGCCACGACTCCGCCAATTCGATCACGAACAGATCGGCCAGCGAGGCGACGCCCAGTCCGCGCGGCAGCGGCGCGGTGATGCGCGGAATCGGATTGAACCCCTCCGACCAGGCCAGCGGCCACTCCGCCCTGAGCAGCGCGCGGCTCAGCAGACGCAACTCGTCATGGTGCGACAGGAAGCGCAGATCACCCTCAATCGCCAGGCGCAGCGCGACGAAGTGCCGCGTCGTCGGCGTTTGGGGCGTTGTCGCTTCAGGCCGCATGGCGGTGGTCATCTCGCGTTCATTCCAGTCATTCCGCGCTGCCGTCCAGCATGTCGAGTTGCTCACGCAAGTAATTGAGCACCTGTCGATCCGCGTCGAACCGCAGCACCTTTCGCGCAATCGCTTCACAATCCGAGATCCGCGTCGAGCGGATCACCTGCTTCACTTCCAACAACTCAGGGGCCGCCATCGACAACTGCCGCAGCCCCAGCCCCAGCAGCAACTGCGTGTAAATCCGCGCGCCGGCCATTTCGCCGCAAAGACTCACAGAGGTCTTGAAACGTTTGCAGCCTTTGATGATCTCGCGGATGAGTCGCAGTACTGCCGGACTGTGCGAGGCGTAGAGGTGGGCGACGCGCTCATTGCCGCGATCCACCGCCAGCGTGTACTGCGTCAGGTCGTTGGTGCCGATGCTGACAAAGTCGACGTGTCGCGCGAACGACGACATGAGCAGAGCGGCGGCCGGTGTTTCGACCATCATGCCAAGCGGAACATGCGCGCCGAAGGGCACGCCCTCCTCCTCCAGATCCTCTTTCACATCACTGACGATGGACATTGCCTGGCGCAGTTCGATCACGGTTGTAATCATCGGGAACATGATCCGAACATCGCCGTCCACCGCCGCCCGCAGCATGGCGCGAAGGTGAGTCTTGAACATGTCCAGATGCTGAAGGCAGTATCGCAGCGAGCGCAGCCCCAGCGTCGGATTCGCGTCGTGCCCTTCCGCCCGCATGCTGCGCATCATCTTGTCCGCGCCGAGGTCGATTGTGCGGAGCGTCAGCGGCCGGCCCTGGGCGTGCCGCACCGCGCCGCGAAACACCTCGTACTGCTGCTCCTCAGTCGGTGGCCGCTCGTTGGCCAGGAACAGAAACTCCGTGCGATACAGCCCGATGCCCTCCGCGCCGCCGTCAATCGCCGTGCGGGCCTCCTCCGCCAGTTCAATGTTCGCCTGAAGCGTGATCGTCTGGCCGTCGAGTGTCACGGCCGGCTGATCGCGCAACGGCGCCAGCTCCGCCACATGCGCCTTGTAGGCCAGTTGCTGCTGTCGGAACCTAGCCAGCGTCCCGCCGTCCGGATCCGCAATCACAACGCCGTTCGTGCCGTCCACGACGATCGTTTCGCCGCCCGTAATGTCGCTGGTAATGTCGTTTAGACCGACGACGGCCGGTATGCCGAGCATGCGGGCGATGATCGACATGTGCGACGTCTGGCCGCCGACATTGATCGCGAAACCGAGGATGTGCTCGCGATCGAACGTGACCGCCTGCGATGGCGTGACGTCGTGGGCGACGATGATGACCGGCTGCGTCAGATTGCGAATGTCTTCGCGCGCCCGGCCGAGGATGTGACGCAGCACTCGCTTTTCGATGTCGTAAAGATCGCGGACGCGCTCTTTCAGGTAGACATCGGCGACGGCGCGGAACTCACGCTGCCGGCGGTTCATTTCCTGCCCAAACGCGTACGCCGCCGGGTAACGGTATTTCTCGATCAGATCGACCACACTGTTGCGCAGTCGTTTGTCAGTCAGGATGGCGAGGTGAAACGCGAATATCTCGGCGGTCTTTTCGCCGAGCTTGCGGGTCGCGGCGACGCGCAGGGCCTTCACCTCCTCGCACGAGGCCGCCAGCGACGCTTCCAGCACGCGGATTTCGTGCGGCGTTTGCGCCGCGTCGATCGTCCGACGAGGAATGCGGAATTCTTCTGTATCAAGAATGAGCGCCGTCGCGATGGCTACGCCCGGCGAGGCGCCAATACCTTTTTTCTGAATCATATGCTCACGGGCGTCGCGACCCCGGCCACTCTCAAACGCGAGGGCCTTGCGGCGTCACTTCGCCAACATCCGTGATTTACTCGCCGAACCCGTTGTCGATCAACTGCACGACCGCGTCGGCCGCTTCGTCGGCCTGATCTCCGTCTGCAGTCACGCGAACCATACTGCCCTGCGTCGCCACCAACATCAGCAATTCCATCGCACTGGAGGCGTCGGCGACGCGCTCCTCGACCTGCAATCGAACCGTTGCGGAGTACTTCCCGACGGTGTCAACCAGCCGCATGATCGGCCGGAAATGCAGACCCTCCTTGTTTGCGATGACTACCGTTCGTTCGACCGCCACCCGCATGTCCCATCCTGGTCGGCCCCCGTCCGAGGGGTCACTACTTGGCCAACTGCCGATTGTCCACGTCCGACAGGAGGTCGAGTATCTTCTCCGCCGAATCCGCCTGACGCAGGAACTTGCGAAACCGCTCCTGCTGCAGGCTGCGAAACACCACGTCCATCGCCCGCAGGTGCTCTTCCTGGCGATCCTCGGGGCTGACCAGCAGAAACACGCCGAACACCGGCTCGCCATCGAGCGAGGCGAAGTCCACTCCCGTTTCGCTGCGGCCCAGCGCCGCCACGACGCCCGGAAAATCCGGAATCTTCGCGTGCGGAGCCGCCACTCCCTTACCGAAACCGGTCGTGCCGCGCGTGCGCTCACGCGCAATAATGGACTTTGCCACGGCGTCAGCACGATCCGATGCCAACGCGCCACAGCTGACCAGCACGTCGACCAGCTCGCGAACGACGCCATTCCGATCGGTGGCCGCGAGTTTGGGGATGACCGCCTCGGGTCGCACCAGGTCAAGCAGCTTCATGTTGCGGTTCCCGCTAGTCAGGAGGGGTGCTTTCGATTGCGCAACCTCTCCTTATGTCGGCGGATTTGACGCTCGATCTTGTCCATCAGCAGATCAAAAGCCGCGAATGCGTCCTCGTGATCCTCGCTGGCCACAAACGGATGCGTCCCGTCCGTGTGGACAATGATTTCGGCCGAATGATGACCGTCATGTCCGTCGATCACGACCTCCACCGACTGAATCCGGTCGTAGTAACGATCGAGCTTCTGGGCTTTGTCAACACAATACGTCTTAAGGTCATCCGCCACGCCCATATGGCGGCCTGATACCGTGACCTGCATAATCGCTCCGACTTCCAGGCGGCAAAAGAGGTCAATCCGAGCGCCCAATACGACGGTCCGGATCAAAAACGCCAGATTTGGACTCTAGGGGGCCGCTGATATCACGTCAAGCCGGGCACTCGGCCACGCGGAAAGCCATATCAACCTGCCGTCGAGCCACCCCCAAGCCACCCGCCAACAGATTCTAGGTCTGGCGGGCGATCAGGGTTGGCGCCACGTCGGTGACGCGGGGGGCGTCCTGGCGGTCGCCGCTGGCACGGGAGATCAGGGTGTCGAACAGACGCCGGCCGATTTCCTCGCCGTTCAGGGAGATCGTGGTTAGCTGCGGGTGTGTTTCCGCCGCAATCGGCTCCGCCCCACAGGCGACCAGCGCAAAATCCGCGCCGGGTGTGCGTCCCATCCGGCCGGCCTCCAGCATCACGTCGAGGCCCAGGGCGTCGTCCGACACCAGTACGGCCCCGGACTCGATCGCCGCCCGAATCGCCTCGGCGCCCCCCACGGGCGCCTCCACGCTCGTGCCGGCGAAGTCGGACGAATCGCAAACGCCCTCGGCGATTTGC
>JAGQOO010000075.1 GCA_020427345.1 Phycisphaerales bacterium
TGGGTGCCCTCGACGGCGTCGCCCGCGACCGGGTCGGCGTGATCCTCGGGCGCGGTGGCTACCTCACGCCGGGTGTGGCCCGCCTCGATCAGCGGGTGCGCACCGCGGCCCAGGTGGTGACCACCCTGTCGGAGGTCGTGCCCGACCTCGGCCCCGATCAGCTCGCTGCGGTGGCCGACGCGTTCGTGGCTCAGCTCGGCGACGATCGCCCCGACGCGGCGATCGGGTTGGTGCCGAACCTCGCCGCCAGCCGCATCGCCAACCGGCTCGACCTCGGTGGCCCGGCGTACACCGTCGACGCGGCGTGCGCCAGTGCGTTGGTGGCAGTCGACCAGGCGGTCGGGGAGCTGCGCTCCGGGCGGTGCGACCTGGTGCTGGCCGGGGGCGTGCACCACTGCCACGACATCACGCTGTGGTCGGTGTTCGCCCGACTCGGCGCGCTCAGCCCCAGCGGTCGCATACGGCCCTTCGGGCGGGACGCCGACGGGATCCTCATCGGGGAGGGCACCGGCATCCTGGTGCTCGAGCGGCTGTCCGACGCCGAGCGCCACGGCCACCGCCCCTACGCGGTCATCGGCGGTGTCGGCCTGTCGAGCGACGGGCGCGACGCCAGCCTCATGAGCCCCCGGGTAGACGGCCAGGTGCTGGCGCTCGAGCGCGCCTACCGCGCGTCCGGCATCGATCCCGGCCTGGTCGAGCTCGTGGAGGGTCACGGCACAGCGACCGTGGCCGGCGACCGGGCCGAGCTCGACACCCTCCGGCGGGTGTTCGGCAAGGCCGATCCCGACGCCGCCCACCGGGAGGGCGTGCTGGGTTCGGTGAAGTCGATGATCGGACACGCCATGCCGGCCGCCGGCGCCGCCGGGCTGATCAAGGCGGTGCTGGCCGTGCACCACGGCGTGCTGCCCCCGACGTTGGGTGTCGACGCCCCGAACCCGGCCCTGGCCGAGACCCGGCTCCGCACCATAGAGGTCGCTGCTCGGTGGGAGCGCGAGCGCGGACGGCTGGCCGGGGTGAACGCCTTCGGCTTCGGCGGCATCAACGCGCACCTGCTGCTGGAGGAGCACTTGCCACAAGCGGCGCAGTGGGTCGATGAGAAGCGCGATCCTCATGGGGATCTTGCCGATTGCGCGGCGCGCGGCGCTGACGATCAGCCGATCGCCGTTGTCGGAATGGAAGTCTACACGCCGGAGTGGCCAAGTCGCCGCGCGCTGGAGCGATCGCTGACGGACGAGACTGGCGACGTAAACGCGCCGGTTGCCCGGCACGCCGCGATCGACGAACTCGAAATCCCCGCGCAGTTCCGCGTGCCGCCCAACGAGCTGGCGGAGATCCTTCCGCAGCAGTCATTGATGCTGCGCGTCGCCGCCGCCGCTTTGCGCGACGCGGACCTGTGGACGCCCGGCGCTCGGCCGACGCCCGATCCGCGGTTCGGCGTGTATATCGGCATCGCGCTCGATCTCAACACGACAAACTACCACTACAGCTGGGCACTGCCCGAACTGGCCCGCGAATGGGCGCGGCGCGCGGGCGTCACGTTAACCGACTGCGAACTCAATGACTGGATCGATGAACTGCGTGACGCCTCCGGCCCGCCCCTCGACGCCACACGCGTTCTCGGCTCACTCGGCAGCGTGGTCGCAAGCCGCATCGCGCGCGAATTCGCGTTCGGCGGGCCGAGTTTTGCGGTTTCCAGCGGCTCGGCGTCGGGGTTACGCGCGATGCGACTCGCATGCGACGCGTTGCGGCGGCGCGAGATCGACGGGGCCCTGGTTGGTGCGGTGGATATTGCCGATGACGACCGCGCGCGGCGCGCGGCGACCGCGCTGCGTTCGCTGCTCGGGGGCGAGTTTGATTGCGAGATCACCGACGCGAGGTCAAACAACTCCGGCGCCTCGCACGGGGCCGTCGCGCTGGTCCTTCGACGCGCGACTGATGCGCATCACAAAACGGCCTACGCCGTCGTGCGGGACATCGCTACGGCTTCAGCGTCGGCGCTGACCGAAGCGGCAATCGCGAAAGCGGCCGATCAGGCGATTTCCAACGTGCGGCGTCCGGACGACGGGGGCGCGTGGTTCGAACAAATCGGCCCACTTGGCGACGTTGCGGCGAGACGCGCCAATCATGGCGCGGCCAGCGGCTTGCTGCATGTGGGCCGTGCGATCGCGGCGCTGCATCAGCGCGTTTGGCCCGCCGACGGCGCCGTGGCGCCTCAACACTGGCTGCGCTCGAGGGCGGGCGCCCCGCGTCGCGCCGTTGTCGCGGCTTCAGACGCGCTTGGCGAGTCCGCCGCGGCTGCAATGGCGGAAGCGCCGGAGCCGATCGCGAGAGAACGCGACAACAATCCGCGCGCGGCGGCGCCGGCCGTCCTTCCGGTCTACGGTGATGATGCGACCGATCTGATCGCCGAACTCACGCGGCTGCGCGAAACGCTGGGCGATTCGAGTTTTCGAGCGGCGGTTTTTGCTGGACAGCAGCACGCGAGCGACCGCGGCAATCGCCAGCAATCCGTCGTTCTCATCGCCCGCGACTCAACGGCGGCGCAGCAGGCCATCGCCCGCGCCACGCGACATCTGCTCGAAACGCCGAACCAACCGCTTTTCGCCGACGGCGTTCGCTACACGCCGACGCCGCTCGGCCCCGAGGCGGAAATCGCGTTCGTTTATCCCGGCTCCGGCGCGCATCGACTCGGCATGGGAGCTGTAGCCGCGCTCACGTGGCCGAGTGTCGTCGACGAACTGGAAGCGGAATCAGCACGATTATTTGAGCAACTCGCGCCGGACCTGTGCTGGCGCGCGGCGCTTTCAAATGACGCGTCCGCCGATGTGTCGCGCGAGATGAACCGCGACCCCGCACGGCTGATTCAGGCGCAAGTTGCGCATGGTGTGCTGATGACGCGCATCCTGCGCCATTCCGGCGTTCGCCCGAGCGCCGCCATCGGCTACAGCCTCGGGGAAACAACATCGCTGTTCGCGCTGGGCGCCTGGCCCGATCGCGACGACATGACCGAGCGTTTGGCGCGTTCGCCACTATTCCAGACTGAACTCGTCGGGCGCTACGATGCCGCCCGGCGTCACTGGGGTATTGCGGCGAGCGAGCCGATCGACTGGCGCGTCGTTATCATCCCGCGCTCGATCGAAGATCTGCGTCCGCTGCTGGCGCGATTCGATCGGGTCTATGCGCTGATTCGCAACACCGCGCGTGAATGTGTGATTGGCGGCGACGCCGTGCAGATCGCGCAGGTCGTCGCAGAGTGCGGCGGGCAGGCGATACCGGTGATTGGCGCGTCAACGGTGCATTGTCCGATCGCCGGCGAAGTCGCGGACGCGTACCGCGCGCTGCACGATCTCAACACAACGCCGCCGGCCGACATCCGTTTCTACAGCGCCGCGGCGGCGGCCGCGTATGACGTATCGCGGGAAACGGCGGCCGAGTCGATCACGCGCCAGGCCCTTAACGGATTTGATTTTCCAGCCCTTGTCGAAACGGCTTCGCGCGACGGTGTCCGGATCTTCATCGAAGTCGGTCCGCGAACCGGCTGCGCGCGGATGATCCGCGACATTCTCGGCGCCGGGGCCCGTGTTCTCGCTACTGACGACGCGGAAAACGAGGCGATGGGCGTCGCGCAGGTCGTCGCGACCCTCATCGCCGAGCGGCGCATTCCGCCATCGGCCGCTTCGCTTGGGTTCGATTGGCGTTTGGACGCAAACGCGAGCGGTCCGGCGGTTCCGACGGTTCGCGTCCCCCTAAGAGGCCCGATTGCCCGAGCCCGATGGCCACGACGTACCAACGTGGCATCGCAGGCGCCCGGCCCAGCCACAAACGGACGCTCCGCGACAATCGCGCCACCGCCAGCCGTCACCGGGCTTGCAACGCCACCGCTTTCAACGCCCACGTTGCGCACGACAGTGACGCCAGCTGCGCTCGTCGAACTCGCCAAGTCCACCGCGCTGGCGCACGAAGCCTTCCTCGCCGAGTCCAGCCGAAACATCGCGGCGATTGGCGAGCTGTACGCGCGAAGAGCCAGTATCGCGCAACCTGCTCCGCCGCCGTCCGCACTCGCCTTCACGCGTGAGCAGTGCATGCAATTTGCCATCGGCAAACTCGGTGACATCTTCGGCCCGCAATTCGCCGCGGTCGACACATATGCCACGCGCGTGCGATTGCCGGATGAGCCGCTGATGCTTGTCGATCGCATCCTGAGAGTCGACGCGGAGCAGGCCGCAATGACAAACGGCTCGATCGTCACCGAACACGACGTCCTCACCGGCGACGGCTGGTATCTCGATCATGATCGCGCGCCGGTTTGCGTCACTGTCGAAGCCGGACAGGCCGACCTGTTCCTGTGCTCGTGGCTGGGTATCGACCTGCAGGTTCGCGGCGAGCGGGCATACCGGCTATTGGACGCGACGATTCGCTTCCATCGCGGCCTGCCTCGCCCGGGTGAGGTCATCCGCTACGACATCCACATCGATCGATTTGTTCGGCAGGGCGCGGCCTGGCTGTTTTTCTTCCGGTTCGAGGGGACGATCAACGGTCGGCCGCTCCTCACAATGACAAATGGCTGTGCCGGGTTCTTCACTGAGCGTGAAATCGAGGAATCGCGCGGCATTCCGCGCCTGCGCGATGACTCCGCCACCCGGGCGCAAAGAAGGCCGGGATCACTCACACCCACCGAAGCCACTTTCACGCCGCTCGCGCGAGAGAGCTATACCGGAGCCCAACTCGACGCCTTGCGCGCCGGCGACCTCGCGACTTGCTTTGGCCCCGCGTTTGCCGGTTTACCGCTCCGCGATCCGCCGCGCATTCCCGACGGAAAAATGCGGTTGATCCACCGCGTCGTCGATCTCGATCCGGCGGGCGGGCATTGCGGCATCGGCAGCATCCGCGCCGAGGCGGATGTCAAACCCGATGACTGGTATCTGACCTGCCACTTCGTCGACGACATGGTCATGCCCGGCACGCTGATGTATGAGTGCTGCGCCCACACGCTGCGCGTGCTGCTGCTGCGAATGGGCTGGCTCGCGGAGCGCGACGCCTTTGCGTACGAGCCGCGCCTCGATACGCCGTGTCAGCTCAAGTGCCGCGGCCCGGTCACGGCGAAAACGCGCATCGTCACATACGAGGTCGAATTGAAGGAGATCGGCTTCGACCCGGAACCGTACGTGGTCGCCGACGCGCTGATGTTCGCCGATGGAAAGCCGATTGTGCGTTTCACGGACATGTCGATGCGCCTGACGGGGCTGACCCGCGCCGACATCGAGCGCGTTTGGGCGGCAAAGAACGCGCCGCCGCCGACAAAGGCGCCATCACTGCGCGCCAGCGAACAAACAACGCCGCTCGGCGACGCGCCCGTTCCGACTACGCCGCAACCGCCCGTGTACGACCGGCAATCCATCCTTGAGTTCGCCATCGGCGCGCCGTCAAAGGCCTTCGGCGATCCGTATCGCCCGTTTGATGGTGAACGCCGCATCGCACGCCTGCCCGGGCCGCCATATATGTTCCTCGACCGCGTGACGCGCACGAATGCCGATCCGTGGCGGCTTGTCGCCGACGGCTGGATCGAAGCGCAATACGACGTGCCGCCGGGCGCGTGGTATTTCTCGGCGAATCATCAGCCGACCATGCCGTTCGCCGTTCTGCTCGAAGTCGCGCTGCAGCCGTGCGGCTGGCTCGCCGCGTATCTCGGCTCGGCCCTGCGCAGCGAAACCGACACACGCTTCCGCAACCTCGGGGGCTCGGCGATTCTGTTCCGCCCGGTCACGCCGGAAACCGGGTTGCTAACAACGCGCATTCGCATCACCGACGTTTCCGAAGCCGCGGGTATGTTGATCGAGAAGTTCGACATGCAGGTCTGGGATCGCGACGGCGTGGTGTATGACGGCGATACGTACTTCGGCTTCTTCACGGATGCCGCCCTCGCGAATCAGGTCGGTATCCGGGACGCGGCGCAGCGGGCCTTCGCACCGCCAACGCCCAGCTCGGCGCCGATCGCGCTGCCGACAACCAGCCCGTTGACGCCGGCCGAAGGCGAAGGCCGCGCGGTTCAAGCACCAATCGCTCAGATGCCCGCCCGCGCGCTCCGCATGCTTGACGAGATCGAAATCGACATCCCCGAAGGTGGTCCGCACGCCCTCGGCTTTCTGCGCGGCTCAAAGCGCGTTGACCCCGACGAGTGGTTCTTTGCCGCGCATTTCTATCAGGATCCCGTGTGCCCCGGCTCGCTCGGGCTTGAGTCGTTTTTGCAACTGTTGCGGTATGACCTGCTGCGCCGTTACCCGAACCTCGCGCGAACACATGTGTTCGAGCCGATCCTGCTCAACGAGCGACACGAATGGTTGTATCGCGGCCAGATTCTGCCGACCGCGCGGCGGGTGGAAGTCGACGCTTCGATCGTCGAACGCCGCGATGGCGCCGCGCCGGCGGTAATCGCTGACGGGTTCCTGCGCGCCGATGGCCGGGCGATCTACGAAATGAAGCGCTTCGGACTGCGACTCGTCCCGCGGGAGGGCGCCTGATGCGTTTCAACCGCGTCGCGCTGGCCGGCATCGCCTACGAGTTGCCGCCGAACGTTGTCGAATCGAGCGCGCTCGATGATCGGCTTGCGCCGGTTTATGCCGCCCTCGGCCTCGGCCCGCGCCAGATTGAGCCGCTCACCGGCGTGCGCGAGCGGCGCTTCTGGAATCCCGGCCAACCAATGGCCGAAGCGGCCGGCCGCGCGGCGAATCAGCTCATCAACCGGCTCGACTTCGACCCCGCCCGCATCGGCGCAGTTGTATACGCCGGCGTTTGCCGCGATCAGATTGAGCCGGCCACCGCCTGCGCCGTCGCCGACGCGATCGGCGTGGCGCCGCGGGCATTTGTTTATGACGTGTCTAATGCCTGCCTTGGCGCGATGAACGCGGCGCTGCAAATCGCCTCTGCGATCGAACTCGGCCAGATTCAGGCTGGGCTCGTTGTTTGCGCAGAAACCGCGCGCCAGATTGTCGATCTCACAATCGACCGCATGCTCGCCAGGCGCGACATGGAGACATTCAAAACGTCGCTCGCCACGATGACGGGCGGCTCCGGCGCGATCGCGATGCTGCTCGTGAATGACGACCTCGCCCGCGAAGGCGCCTCGCGCATCCTCGGCGGCGTTGCCCGGCAGGAAACACGGCATCATCGCCTGTGCCGCTGGGGGCCGGACACCGGCCACCCCGCGTCAGCCCCGATGGTCATGGAAACGCACGCCGTCGCGGTCATGGAAAACGGCGTTCGGCTTGGCGTTGAAACGTGGCGCGATCTGCTCGCGGAAATGGAGTGGTCCGCGAATCCTGATCGCGTAGTGTGCCACCAGGTCGGCGCGGCCAATCGCGACGCGGTGCTCAAGGCGCTGCGCGTCGATCCCGCAACCGACTACTCAACGTTCCCGTTTTTGGGCAATATCGGCACGGTGTCATTGCCGATCACTGCCGCCATCGCGGCCGAGCGCGGCCATCTCGAAACCGGCCATTCCGTCGCGTTTCTCGGCATCGGCAGCGGACTGAACTGTGTGATGCTCGGCGTGAACTGGGGGCGCCTATGACCGACGCGCGCCACTCCGCCGCGATTCGGGCCCGACTCGGCGACTTGTTCCCGTTCGAGAGCAAGTCACTAGAGATCAACGGCCATCACTTGGCGTACGTCGATGAGGGCGCCGGGCCGCCGATCGTGTGCGTGCACGGCAATCCGACTTGGTCGTTCTACTATCGCCGCGTGATTTCGGCGTTTCGCGACCGTTATCGCGTGATCGCGCCGGATCACATCGGCTGCGGCTTTTCCGACAAGCCCGACGACCGCGACTATCCCTACACGCTGGATCGCCGTGTCGATGATCTGTCGGCGTTGCTCGATCATCTCGGCGTGCGCGACGCGACGTTCGTCCTGCACGATTGGGGCGGCATGATCGGCATGGCGGCGGCGCTGCGCGACCCGCGCCGCGTCGCGCGATTCGTCATTCTCAACACGGCCGCGTTCACGCTGCCCGGCGTCAAGCCACTTGACTGGCGCTTGAAGCTGATTCGCAACGTTCCCGGCTTCGGCCCGATCGCGATTCGTGGTTTCAATGCGTTCGCGGGCCTCGCGACGCGGATGGCATGTAAGCGGGCTCTGTCGCGCGAAGTGCGTCGCGCATTTGTCGCGCCGTACGATTCGTGGAACAACCGCATCGCGACCTTGCGATTCGTGCAGGACATTCCGCTCAAACCAACCGACCCGGCGTGGGCTTGCGCGAGCGCGGTCGATCGCGATATGACGACGTTCACAAACCGACCCGCGATGATTCTGTGGGGACGGCATGATTTTGTTTTCGATAACGACTTTCTGGCTGAATGGCGACGGCGCTGGCCGCAGGCTGAAACGCATGTGTTCGAGGACGCGGGGCACTATGCGCTGGAAGACGCGCATGAGCGGATTCTTCCGCTGATGGGCGCGTTCCTGGAGAAAACGCCCACCGCGCTTTCGAAGGCGGAGCCGTCGCCGGCGCCGCACGAATTGTCGAATCAAAGCGCCGTGTCAGCGGAGACGCGATTGTGAAAAGCGTGATCGGACGCGAGACAAGCATAGGCCAGCGCGGCGACGAGCGCGTAAATATCGCCTCGCGATTGGCCGACAGCGCCGCGACGTATCCGAACAAACCGGCCGTCATCCTCGCGGCGCGGGGTGGGCGCGCCGCGCGTGTTGTGACCTTCGCGGAACTCGATCGCGAGGCTACCGCCTATGCCGCCGGATTGCGCCGCATCGGCCTGCAAGCCGGCATGCGCGTGATCGTGATGGTCAAGCCGGGTCCGGAGTTCTTCGCGCTGACGTTCGCGTTGTTCCGGGTCGGCGCGATTCCAGTGCTGATCGATCCCGGCATGGGCCGCAAGAATCTGGCGCAGTGCCTGGCCGGTGTGCGGGCACGGGCGTTCATCGGCATTCCGCTCGCGCATGTGTTCCGTCTGATGCACGCCACCGCCTTTCGCGATCTGCGCGTCAAAGTAACCGTCGGGCGGCGCCTGTTCTGGGCCGGCGTCACGCTGGCCGATATTCGCGACGCGGACTGCCAATCGTTCATCCCCGCCGACACGCGCGCGACAGACCCAGCCGCGATTCTCTTCACCAGCGGCAGCACGGGCCCGGCCAAAGGTGTGATCTATGAGCACGGCATGTTCGCCGCGCAGGTCGACTACCTCGCGCGGCATTATCAATACGCGCCGGAGGAAACCGACCTCGCGACATTCCCGCTGTTTGCGCTTTTCGACGCGGCCCTTGGAATGACCGCCGTCATTCCCGACATGGACGCCTCGCGCCCGGGAACGGCTGATCCGCGCAAAATCCTCGACGCGATCGAAACGCATGAATGCACGCACATGTTCGGTTCGCCCGCGTTGCTGACGAATCTGGCGCGCCACTGCGTGGCGAACAACGTGCGCATCAGCGGCCTGCGGCGGATCATCACGTGCGGGGCGCCGGCCCCCGCGCGGTTGCTGCGGTCATTGACGGAGTGCGCGCCGAACGCGTCGATCCACACGCCATACGGCGCCACGGAATGTCTGCCGATCACGGATATCTCCGCAGATGAGATCCTGCGCGACACTGCCAAGAAAACCGCGAATGGCGGCGGCGTCTGCGTCGGCCGACCGTTGCCGGGCATGGCAGTGCGCGTCATCGACATCTCCGATGAGCCGATCCGCGATGAAAGCGCGATGCCGCTCGCGCGACCGGGCGCCATTGGCGAGATTGTCGCGCACGGACCGACGACCACGCGTGAGTACTTCGACGCGCCGGTGGCAACGCAACGCGCCAAGATCCCGGCGTCCGATGGCGGCGTCTGGCACAGGATGGGCGATGTCGGCTGGATCGACGACAACGGCCGCGTCTGGTTCTGCGGCCGTAAGGCGCATCGCGTGCAGACCGCCGATGGCGTGATGTTCAGTGTGCCGTGCGAGCAGGTGTTTTTGTCGCATCCGGGCGTCGCTCGCGTTGCGTTGGTTGGTGTCGGACCGATCGGGGCCCAGCGGCCCGTCCTGTGCGTGGAAGTCGCAAAATCCGCCAGCGGGGATCGAGGCGCGTTAACGCGTGAGCTACTCGCGATCGCCGCGAAGTTCGAACACACGCGCGTTATTCGCGACGTTCTCTACCATCCATCGTTTCCCGTTGACGTGCGCCACAATGCCAAGATTCGGCGCGAAGATCTCGCGATTTGGGCGGCGGGCAAACTCCGGGCATGACGAGGAGTTCCGCGAGTACACAGCAATCGTGCGGACTGGCCCTCGTCACCGGCGGCGGCGGGTTTTTGGGCGCGGCGATTGTGCGGCAGTTGCTCGACGCGGGTTGGCGCGTGCGAACAGTTTCGCGCGGCGACTACCCTGCGTTGCGCGAAATCGGCGTCGAGACACTGCGCGGTGACCTCGCGGACGCCGGCATCGCGGAGCAAGCGGCGCGCGGCTGCGACGCGGTGCTCCACGTCGCCGCGAAAGCGGGCGTTTGGGGCAGGCTTGCGGACTACCGAAGAGCGAACGTCGACGCCACACAGCGTGTGATTGACGCGTGCGTGGCGAATCGCGTTGCGCGCCTGGTGTTTACAAGCTCGCCGAGCGTCGTGTTTTCTGGAGATTCCGTCGAAAACGGTGATGAATCGCTGCCGTATCCATCTCATCACCACTCGCACTACAGCGCGACAAAGGCCGAAGCCGAGCGGATTGTTCTGACCGCGAACAGCGCCGGTTTGCATGTAGCCGCTTTGCGTCCGCACCTGATATGGGGGCCGCGCGATCCGCACATTGTGCCGCGCCTGATCGCCCGGGCGCGATCGGGACGTTTGCGCCGTATCGGCCCGGGCGACAATATCGTTGACACGACCTATGTCGAAAACGCCGCTCTGGCGCATATCTGCGCGCTGCGCGCAATACACTCGAACCCCAAGGCGGCGGGGCGGGCGTACTTCATCACAAATGGCGAGCCGATGCGCCTCTGGAATCTGATCGACCAGATCATCGCTTGCGCGGATTTGCCGCCGATCCGAAAGTCCATCTCGTTCAGCGCGGCGACTCGGATCGGTGGCTTACTGGAAGGCGTTTACAGGTTACTGCGCTTACCCGGCGAGCCGCCGATGACGCGTTTTGTGGCCCGCGAACTGGCGACATCGCACTTTTTCGACATCAGCGCGGCGAAGCGCGAACTCGGCTATGAACCGCGAGTGACAATTGCCGAAGGCCTTGTCCGTCTGAAAAACTGGCTGCGCGATCAACGCCCGTAAAACGCTCGAATGCCCGCGACGACGCTGATCTGCTGGGCTTCGGTCAGTTCCGGATACATCGGCAACGCGAGCACCTCTTTCGCGGCGCGCTCACTTTCCGGCAGATCGCCGGCCTTGCCGCCCAGATACGCGAAGCACTCCTGCAAGTGCAGCGGAATCGGGTAGTACACGCCGCTGCCGATTTTGCGTTCAGTGAGGAATGCGACCAGTTCGTCGCGCCGTGGGGCGCGAATGACGTATTGGTGGTACACGTGCCGGCCGATGCGCGCGATCGGCAGTCGCACAAGTTCCGGCGCGAGCCCGGCCTCAGCAAAGAGCTTCGTGTAGCGATCCGCTACGGCGCGGCGTTGCTCGGTCCATGCATCAATGTGGCGCAATTTGACCTGCAGAATAAACGCCTGCAGCACGTCGATACGGAAGTTGCCGCCGATGAGTCGGTGATGGTATTTCTTCGTTTCGCCGTGCAGGCGCAGACTGCGCGCCTTGGTAAACGACTCCTCGGTCTGGCACAGCAACGCGCCGGCGTCGCCGATTGCGCCGAGGTTCTTGGTCGGGTAGAAACTCAGGCACCCGAAGTCGCCGATCGCGCCCGCCATGCGGTTATTGTGTGTGGCGCCAACGGCCTGCGCGGCGTCCTCCACGACCGGGAGTTTGTGTCGCTTCGCGATCGACAAAATTTCGTCCATGTCCGCCAGTTGTCCGTACAAATGCACAGGCATCAGCGCGCGGGTCTTCGGCGTGATGCGGCGCTCAAGATCGGCAATGTCGACGTTGAATGTGTCGGGATCGATGTCGCAGAAAACGGGCTTGGCGCCGAGACGCGCAATGACGCCGGCGGTGCCGAAGAACGTAAAGGCCGGACAGATCACTTCGTCGCCGGGGCCGATGTCGAGCGCCATCAGCGCGACGAGCAGAGCGTCTGTGCCGCTCGAGACGCCGAGCGCGAACGGCGAGCCGCAATACTTGGCCAAGTCGGCCTCGAACGCTTCGACGCGCGGGCCAAGCACGTAATAGCCTGAATCCATGATCTCGGTCACGCCGGCGATGATCTCATCGCGCAGCGGCGTGAAGTTCGCGGCCAGGTTAAGCGGGGGGACGGGGATGATCTGATCGGGCTTAGCTTCAGTCAGTTTCACGCGGTCACTTTCCCGGCGTCCTACAGGAAAAGCAGGATCGCCGTTTCTTCGATGGTCTCGGGCTTTCGACGCATCAGCTCTTCAAAGTCGCGGCGGTAGATCTGCTGTCGATCCTGGAAGCGACCGATATCGCGATCCAATTCGTATTGCAGGCGTCCCAGGTTTGCGGGCAGATCCTCGTTGCGGTCGCGGCTAATGTCGTCCGCCGCCAGATTCAGCGTGTACCGCATTTGAGGGTCGCGGCGGGCCTCCTCGCTACGGGCTACTTCAAGCGTCTCCAGAAGCCGGTGCTCGCGTGTTTGGATGGCTCGCTCAGCCCGTGGATTCCCGCACCCCGCCATCGTCAGGACGATTGCGAGGCCAATCCCGCTCAAGGCCAGTTGGCCCGCAGCCGGCCATTTTCCGTGCCGGACGCCTGATTTGGGCGGAATTGCCATGCCCTTTTATAACGCAACCGGGCGTCCGCGTCGCGGTCCGGACGACGGCGCCGAAACGGGGCGCGGGAAGAGCCGAAGATGGTTGCTGAGACCCCGAAAACCTCGTGATTTCCGATTGCATCGCCGTTCCCGATTGACTAGGATCGAAACCGGTTACGGAAGTTCGGTTTTCGGCCCGCTTCGGGCCTGCCTGGATCACAACAAACGGACGACCCCCGGCCCCCTGCAGTAGGGCCATCGTACCACGCGATGGGCGGGTGAGGCTCCCAGGGTCGCTGGGAGGAAGGCGAGAGTAAGTCGCAAGGGCATGAGCGGACGCGCCCGGCCCGGCGCTAGCAGCGATCCAGAATTCTTCTGGCCGTAACGGCGGTCGCCCCCCGCCGGGAGAGGATCGCTGCCCTCGCCTCTTCTCCCATGCTTTTTCGCGCGGCGTGATCCGCCAGCAAGTCTGCGACCGCCTTCATTAGACCCCTGACGTTCTCCACCACGATACAGGCCTTTCGAGACTTCAGCAGCGCCACTGGCTCGGCGAAGTTCCCGGTGTGCGGGCCGACGATCATTGCCTTGGACAGGCCGGCGACTTCCATCACATCCGAGCCGCCTTCAGGGATCAGGCTCCGCCCGACGAAGACGACCGTCGCGAGCGCCGTCGGCGGCGCAACTGGTTGCTGATCGGGGGATCGCTGATCCTGATCGTGCTCGGACGCGTCGCCAGCGCGCCGCGACCGGAGCCGACCGGCTACTTCACCGAGGTGCGGCTGCCACTGGTCATCGCGCATCAGGGCGGCGATGGGCACTGGCCCGGCAACACGATGTACGCATTCCGGCGCGCGGCGCAGGTCGGTGTCGACGTGCTCGAGATGGACGTCCATCGAAGTTCGGACGGTGTTCTCGTACTTTCCCACGATGCAACCGTGGACCGCACGACCAACGGCAGCGGCAGGATCGACGAGCAGACATGGGCG
>JAGQOO010000076.1 GCA_020427345.1 Phycisphaerales bacterium
GGTCGGCGATACCGGCCCCGGCCTCGACCGCCGTCTCTAACTGTTCCAGCTCGTCGCGCAACAGACGACTGGCGACACCCGCCCGGGTTGTGCGCAGCGCCGCCACGAAGCGCACCTCGGCTTTGAGCATCGTCGCCAGCATCAGACTGAAGCGGGCCACCCACGCCTTGCGCATCAGATCGCCCAGGCGCGGCGTGGCGAGCAGCAGCTTTTCGCAGCGCCGCGCCCCACTGCCGGTGCGCGCCCAGCCCCAGGCCAGCGCGGCGGCGCTAGCGAGTCCGCACGCCAGCCACAGGCCATACTGCGCGATGAAGTCGCTGAGCGATTTCAGGATCAGCGTCGGGCGCGGCAAGGGCCGTCCGGCCGACGCGAGCACATCCAGCAACTGGGGAATGACGTAACTCATCAAGAAGACAGCGACGGCGATTCCCACCACCATCAATACACACGGATAAATCAGCGCCGTCGCCAAGCGACCTGCGCCGGCCCGGCGGCGGGCGAGATAGTCGGCCAGCTCGCGCAGCGCGGCGGCGAGACCGCCCGATTCTTCGCCGATGCGCACGATCGCAATCGTCATCTCGTCGAACCATGCCGGTCGCCGGCGCAGCGCGTCGCTGAGCGCAACGCCGCCGCGCACTTCATCGTGCAGTTGACGCAACAGGCTCTGCACGCGCCCGGTTTGTTGACGTAAACACACCTGCAGCGCCTCGGTCAGCGGAATGGCCGCGTCGAGCAACGTGGCCAGGTTCCGCCACAATTCGGCGACATCGGCCTCGCGCCGTTTGGCGCCCACGCGCTCCAGCCAGGCGATGCGCTTGGTTTCGGTAGACGGCCCACGGCTCTGCGCCATGCTTGCGACGGTCAGCCCCCGGCCGCGCAATTGCTGGCGGGCGAGCGCCCCGCTGTCGGCGGTGACCTCGCCGGCGATGACGTTCTGCGTCGCGTCGAATGCGCGGTAGGCGAAGACCGGCATCAGCACTGCTCCTCGTTCGACGCGACCTGCGTGACGCGCAGCACTTCCGCGGGAGTCGTCCATCCGGCCTGAATCAGTTGCGCGCCCTCATGCCGCAGTGTGGTCAAGCCCACCTTTGTCGCCGCTTGAGCCAAGTCCATTAGCGAGGCGCGCGCGTGAATCAAAGCGCGAACGGCGTCATCCACAATCATCAACTGAAAGATCGCCCGCCGACCGTGATATCCGATTCCGCCGCACGCGTCGCAGCCGTGACCGTGCTGATACGTGGCGGCGCCGGAGATCCCAAGACGGGCCGCGTCCGCCGCGGTCACCGAGCGGGTTTCGGCGCAGTGGCGGCAAGTCAACCGCACCAGGCGCTGCGCGCCTGCCGCCAACAACGAATCGGCGATCAGATAGGGCTCGATGCCCAGATCGACCAACCGCGATACGGCGCCCGGCGCGTCGTTGGTGTGCAACGTGCTGATCACCAGGTGCCCGGTCAGCGCCGCCTGGATCGCCAGGCGCGCCGTCGGCTCATCACGGATTTCGCCGATCATGATCACATCCGGGTCCTGCCGCAGCAGACTCCGCAATCCGGCCGCGAACGTCATCCCCTTGCGATCGCTGATCTGGGTCTGGCTGATCCCGGGCAAGTGATACTCGATGGGGTCTTCCAATGTGACGACATTGAGCTGCTGGTAATTCACGTGTTGCAGGCCGGCGTACAGCGTTGTGCTTTTGCCGCTGCCGGTCGGCCCGGTCATCAACACCATCCCGTGCGAACGGTTCAGCAACCCGGCGAACGTGGCGAGCATCGCCGGCGCCATGCCCAACTCCGGCAGGTCATACAGTCGCGCGCCCTTGTCGAGCAGACGCAGCACCGCCCGTTCGCCATGCGCCGTCGGAATCGTCGAGATGCGCAGATCGATCAGTCGGTCGCCGATTCGAACGGTCGCCCGCCCATCCTGCGGCAAGCGCTTTTCCGCGATGTCCATCGCGCCCATTACTTTGATACGGGCAATGATCTCCTCCTGTAACGATCGCGCCGGTCGCAGGTAGTCACGCAGCACGCCGTCGATCCGCAGCCGCACCATCGTTTCGCCTTCGAGCGGTTGCACATGCACGTCCGATCCGCCGCGCTGGGCCGCGTCGAACAGCATCAGGTTGACCAGCCGAATCACCGGCGCGCGGGTCGCGTTATCGAGCAGATCGTCGCCATGATCCATTTGCTCCACGTCCCCTTCGCGCGGAGCGGCGATTTCGTAGGCGACCTCCGCCGTACGCTGGTCGCAGCGCTGATACGCCGCGTCGATCGCCTGCAGGATCGCTTCGCGCGCGGCGACGATGAGACGCGTCTCCATCCGCAGCGTCAGCGCAAGATTGTCAACCACGCCTTGGCGGCTAGTGGAGTCCGCCAGCACGTCGCAGCATCCATCCCTCACGCCGACCAAACCGAGCACCGCGTGTCTTCGCGCGAAGTGGATCGGCACCTCGGCCAGGAAGCGCGGGCAGGCCCGCGACACGTCGATCGCCTCGGCTGTCAGATTCGCGTTCATGGCATCAGCTTGTAGCGGTTCGGTGGCAGCCCATTGCCGACCTCCGCCTCCTGCAGGTCGCCGCGGCTGACATGCTTCAGATCGGCGAAGTGTTGATCGCGTAAAATCGTCGGCCGGATGAAGGCGTATAGGCGGGCGCGGCTGCTACTGTTGGTGCGGGCGCCAAACAGCCAACCGACACCCGGCACGTCGCCAACCAGCGGCACTTGACTGGTCGAGTTTGCGACGGTTTCCGTGCGCAGTCCGCCGATCACCACTGTATGTCCATCCGGCACACGCACCGTCGACGAGATCGTGTCGGACGTGCGCGGCGGCGGCACGGTTCCATCGCCCGAGCCTGTGAATGAACTGACCGTGATCGTGTACTGCAACTCCAGGTGATCGCCTTCGGCAATATGTGGCTCGATCGTCAACTGCGTGCCGGCCTTGGCGAAGCCGGCGAACGACGTGGTCGCCACCGTGTCAGACGCATTGACACTCGTAAACGGCGACTCGGCGACGCTCTCCAGCCGACCCGAACCG
This sequence comes from Phycisphaerales bacterium, assembly GCA_020427345.1. GTDB lineage: Bacteria > Planctomycetota > Phycisphaerae > UBA1845 > Fen-1342 > DSPM01. Next base: position 3,031 of record JAGQOO010000076.1, read on the forward strand.
TTGTCGTCGACAAGGATGCGCGGCGCGGAAAACACTTTGGTGTTGCCGGCTGTCTGCAGCGCCTGCAGGACGATCGGCACTTCGTCGGGCGCGATCAGCACGCCGGTGGCGCCGGGCGCGGCGTTCACCGTCCGCGCGCCCGTCATCGGGTTGATCCGCGATAGCCCGAACGAGGTAAACAGCAGATAATCATACGGACTGCCCAGGTCGACATCGGTCAGCTCGACACCCAGATTCAAACTGTCATCCTCGCTGATCGATACCAGCGTCACTTCCACCAGCACCTGCGGACGACGCCGGTCCATCTGGGCCAGCAGTCGCTCGATCTGCTGATGAATGTCACTCGGGCCAATGACGATGATCGAGTTCGTGTGGGTGTCGAGCGTGATCGAGTAATTCTCGCCGCGGATGGCGCTGGTCGCGGCCGCTCCCTTGCTGTCCCGATCGCCTGCGCTCGAACCGCCGCTGGGATTCACATCGTTGGGCAGCACCGCCGCGGTGCGGCGCTCGCTCGTCGGGCCCGCAGTCTGCGCCTGACCCGGTCCGTCCTTGGCGCCGAGCAACTGACCGAGCGTCGTGAACACGTCGTCGGCGCGCCGCTCGCGCAACTGATAGAACTGAATCCGCGTCGCGGTGGCTACCGGCTCCACGTCAAAACGCCGGATCAACGTCGCCACCTGACGATGCTGTTCCGCCGTCGCCGTAATCAGCAACGTGCGGCTGGCCTCATCGCTGACGATCTTCAACGGCGGACCGACGATCGCCTGCGTCAGCAACGGCTGCAGCCGCGCCGGCGTCACATACTGCGTTTGATAGGTCTCGCGGTTGCGCTGCAATGGCACGTCGAAGCGTTGGATCAACTCACGCGCGGCCTCGATCTGTTCCGGCAACCCCAGCGCGATCACGCCACCCAGCGCAGCATCCGCCTGCAATGTCAGGGGCGCTGCGGCGGCGCCGCCGAGCTTGGCCTGCTCCGTCAGGAGCTGGCTGACACTCTTCGCCAGTTGGTCAATATCGTCGCGGCGTACCGGGACTACCTCCACTGTCGGCGCCCGCCCCGGCGCGTCAATCAGCGCGATCAGTTCCGACACGCGTCGCACGTTCGCGGTCAGGTCGGTGATGACCAGCAGTCGCGCCTCCGGCAATGCCAGCAGCGCGCCGCCCGGCTTGCTGAGATACGGCGTTACCGCCGCGCGCACGCGCTCCACATCCGTGTGCCGCACCGGCGTGACGAGCGTGACAATCGCCGCCGCCTCGTCATCGGCCAGCGCGTGCCGCAGTTCGCCGGCCTCCGCCGCCGCTTTTTCCAGCGGGACAATCCGCATCCAGCCTGCGGGATCGGCGTCCACCAGCGCCAGGCCGCGACTTTGCAGAATTGTGCGCAGCACGCCAAGCAACGCGGACTTGGGCACCGGCTCGGCGACCCGCAACGCGACCTTCTTGCGCAGGGCGTCATCGTCATAGATCACGTTCAGGCTGAGACTTGCGGCGACATAGTCGACGACCGCCTGCAGTTCGACCTGCTCGGGAAAATCCAACTGCACGCGCTCATCGGGGCCGCCGCCCATCACCAGCAATGCCAGTAACAAGCCCATAGAGCCCCTCCATGCACGCCTCACCGTCGCGCAAGTTCAACGCGTCCGATGACGCGATTTTGCATTCGACAGCGATGTGTGCTATCAGTTCTGTTGTGTTTGGCGCTTGCGAGCGGCCACGGCCATTCGCAATCCAATCCGCGCCGGCCGCGTCTCTCTCTCAAGTCACGCGGCCGGCGTCCTGCTTTTTACTCCTGCTCAGCCGGCTCGTTCGGCTCCGCCTCCCCCGCCGTCGGCAACACCAGCGCCGACGCCGTCACGGCCCGCTCCGACGCCGCCGTCAGATAGCTGCGCATCCCCGCCAGGGTCGCCATGTGTTGCGCTCCCAGCAGCGTCGTCAGGGCCTGCTCGTGCGCCGACGCCAGTTGAGCCCGTTCCGCGGTCGATTTTCCGGTCAGACTTTGGTGATACCGCGAACGCAGCCGTTTGAGATCGGTCCGTTGCTGGTCGGTCAGTTCCAGCGCGCGGAACGGCAAGGCAACGTCGCGCTGCAACGCCATCAACGCCATCTGCGCGCGGGCGTCGATCGGGAGGTTGTCCATCGACAACCGCGCCGTCGCGCACAGCGTGTTGTACGCGGCTTTCTGAGTCGCGAGCGTCGCGCGCAACGTCGTCAGTCGCGCGCGCTGATCCTCGCCCTGGGCGTGAAGACTCGACGCCGCCCGAATCCGGGCCTCGGTATCGACCCACCCCTGGCGGGCGGTGCGCCACGTAGCGGCGTTGGTCGTGTACCAGCCCCGCAGATCGGCCAAGGCCGTCTCCATCGCGCCCGCCGACAGGTCCAGCGCCGCCAGGGTAGCGTTGTCCGCCCCCACATCGCTGCGCAACTGCCGAATTTCCGCAGCCTGCTCGGGCGTCAGGTCGCCATAACTCACCGGCTGCATCCAAAACCACAAAAACGCCGAGATCGCTCCAACCGATCCGACTGCGACCGCCGCCAGCGTCACGCCGGCGCGCCTGCTTGCACGGTTCATGGGATAGCTCCTCGTTTTCAAATGACAAAATTATCGAGACCAACTTGACCAAACTGGGAAGGGAGCGGCTCGCAAACACCTAGTACTTCGGCGCCTACATCCGCCTAGCATCATGTGTCGCACGCCTCACCAATCTTCTTTATTTGCGCGCGCCGCAAAAGTTGCAAGTCGGATTTTTGTGTTATCACCGTGCGCTTTTGTGACCACTGATCCTAAGTTGTTGAACCGATCATTGTTGTCGGCCGTGCGCGCCGCGCGAGAATTTCATGCCCGAAAATATTTTCCGGATTTGTATTGGCGCCGCCACACAAGCGCGGAAATGATTGACATTGAGAGAGAGAAAGTGGCGCCAGACACATCGCCACTACCTGACATTTCAGTGAGTTCGACACATGCGTGCTGCACTGCGTTTCGCGGTCGGCGTCGCCTGTCTGTTGAGCGCCGGCGGTTGCGCCGGATTGCGGACGCGCGCGGTTCTTGAGAACACGGCGCGCGACCGAGCGGCGGCGCTGCGCCTCAACGACGAAGGCCTCTCGCTGGCCCGTGACGGTCATCTTGAAGACGCGGAACGCGCCCTGCGACGGGCCATTGCCGCCGATCCGTGGTGCGGTCCCGCCCACAGCAATCTCGGCGTGGTCCTGCTCCAACAAGGCAAGTTCTACGACGCCGGCTGGGCCCTGACGCACGCCAGCCAGCTCATGCCGCAGGCCGCGCAGCCCCGCCTGAACCTCGGCGTCCTTTACGAAACCGCCGGCAAATACGCCGACGCCGAGGACGAACTCCGTTCGGCGCTGAACCTCGCCCCGGGCGATCTCGAAATCGTGGGACACCTGGCCCGCCTACGCGTGCGCCAGAAAGACTACTCGTCCGAAACCCTTACCTGGCTGGAAGCCATCGCCGTCGGCGACAACAACCCCGAATGGCGCGACTGGGCCGGCCAACAACTCATCCTGGCGAAATCCAAGCACATTGGAAATGGGGAACTGCCATGACATCTCGCATCCTTGCCGCCATCACCGCGCTCGCGCTCGTTCTGACGACGCCGAGTCTAGCATTCACCTCAGGAGACCTTTCTGACGCGTCGAGGTGCCCAGACGATGGTTCCTTGTCAATGGAGCAGACCCCGCCGGACAGCGAGCCGTCGGGCAACCCTGAAGCAGAGCCCGATCCCGCCACCGGCGATGATCATCCACCCTCCGATGATGATCAGCCGTGGGATGGCTGCGGGTTTCCGCTGGCCCCGGGCTGGGAAGGGGGCCTGGGCAAGTCTCTCGCAAGCAGTTGCGGTTCAGGGGGAGTTGGGCGATCGGGCCGTTCAGGTGGAGGCGGCTCAACCTATCATTGGGTGTGCGGTATGTATGCGATGGAGGGGGGGCGCGGTCGTATGACGTGGTCCCGCCCCAACGAAACATCAGACGATCAGTTCCCCGCCTCGGCCAGCGGCAACAGTTGTCTGGACGACGACTCTGCTCCGACATGGGAAATCGGGCTGATCGCGTCAGCGAACGAGAATCCCTATCACTCAAACGCGCCGGTCATGTTCACCGGCGGCGTGCTTGAAACGCAGACGGATGCGGTGGCCCCCAGTTGCGGCGCTGTGCGCTGGGAGCAGATGCGCGTCTACAACCAGCGAGTCGGTCTGGCCGCCATACGCGTCTACCGGGATGGGCCCTCTGGCACTGGCCAAGTGGAAGTGGCAGACACCGTCCTAATCCTTAAAGTCAACTCAAGTGTCAAAGCGACCTTCAATCTGTCGAATGCCGCGTATGACACGCTGGGAGAATTGCAAAGCGCAATTGACAGCGATCCCAACTGGACTGCGACACTGGCGGGCGGAGCGAGTTCGAGCACGAGTTCACTTGAACTCAAGGAAACCCCGGCGACAATTGTCGAAGGGGCGAGCAACGCGCTCATGCTGAAAACGCATTTCTGGAGCGAACAGGGGTACAACTGGACCTATTCGTATTGGTCGCACCTGCATCTCGATCCCAATGGGGCGGATGAGGTCGTTTACGAGTTGGACGCGCATCGCCGCTTCACGTTCGTCAACCCCGCGGGCGACGGGCTGGCCAACGGGACCTGGGAAAAGGACAAGCGGATCCTCTCCAAGCTGTATCACAACGCGCCCGGTGACCCGAACCACACCTATCGCCTCCAGAAACCCGCCGGAGATTTTTGGATTTTTCACGACTTCGACGGCTCATGGGGCGACAAGGTCGGCAAGCTCTGGTTCGTCGTCGGTCGCTACGGCGACGTAGCGGACAACGGAACGAAGAAGCGACGCGACACGCTGGAAATCGTCCGCCACAGCGACGGTCGGATCGACTATGTCGTCGACCCGTCCAATCACTACGCCCGCTATTCGTATACGACCATCAATTCGCGCTACTACATTTCCCAGATCGATGTGTGGGAAGGCAGCGGCACGAGCGATCCAAATACGCTGATTCGTTCCGTGGAGTACACGTACCGCGATAGCGGCACGGGACACGCCGATACGGGCAACTCTGGCGATTTGATTCTCGTTGAATCGAAAACACGTAAAACCAGCGATACGACTTCGCTCGGCATCAGCTGGCACACTCACTACCGATACTGGCCTGGCGGCTACACCGGCGCAAAGCCGGGCATCCGCCACGAACTCAAGAGCGTGTTTCGGTATCGCGACATGCTGGCCGCCGCGGCCGCGCCGTTGACACCCGCACAGGTCATCGCGGCGAACGACGCCACGGCAAACGACTATCGCAGTTGCTGGTTTGAATACGAGACCGACCATCGTGTTTCATCCGAGAACGTCGAATTCGGCACGAGTTGCTGCGGTGGCGGGGCCGCCGGCAAATACCGATACTCTTACACCGACAATCCCACGCCTCCTTCCAATCGAAAAGGATGGGCAATCGAGACAAAAGAAGTCCGTCCCGATGGCTCTGTCAAGCATATCACGATCAACAAGTATGGACAGCCGTTGGTGATGGCACTGGACGATCCGAATAACCCGATCACGAATTTGGTGTTCCGGGTCTGGAAATATGTGTGGGACAACAATAACGGGCAGCTAATCGCGATCTATCATCCAAGTGCTTGTAGCTTTTACAATACTTCGACGCATACGGTGACCTTGGAAGACACAGGCGAAGTGACGCGCTTCAGGTACTATAGTTCCAATGAATGGTACATGCCAAAGCTTGTCAAGCGCTACGGTGGCTCCGATCCAAACGGACGTATTGATCCCAACGAAGGGACGATGCTTGCGTATTACACTTGGGAAACTCGGCCAGCCGGCTTTGACTATCGCGACACACGTGTTTGGCTGAAGAAGTTCTACAAATACACCGGGACCGTTTCCGAGGAGACCGAACCGACAAGCAACCCGAACGCTACGCTCGTCAGCGAACAGAGCTTCGAATATTGGAACGACGCGAACGACCTGGACGGTGACGCCAACACAGTCGAGCCGACGGATCGCATCAAAACGCTGACCATCACATTCCCCGCGACGCCGAACTCGGAAAACGGCTCAAACGTCCAACCCGCGATCAAGTATCACTTCGATCGCTGGGGCAAATTACGCTTCAGTCGCGACGCCGAGGGATCCGTCTCTTATCGCGCATACGACATGCGCAACGGCCGGTGGGCGATGGCTGTCACTGACATCGACGCGTCGACCTATGGGGGTCTGCCCTCCGAGGTCAAGACGCCCACCAACACTGACGTCGTGGGATTGTCGAACGCCGACTTCAATGATGTGCATAGCGATTTCAAGAACGCGGTCACGAGTCCCCTGGAATACACATACACCCGCGAGTTCGACATTGCCGCCCGTGAACGCAAAATGACCGATCGAGATGGTCAGGTCATGTACACGAGCTATCTGCAGGGCGAGGCGCGCGTGTACCCATCCTGGGACAGCGGCGGCGGCGCGCCGCGCCTTCCGATCACCCAGAAACTCCTCGACTTCGACGAGGATGAGTGGACGATACGCACCACCGTGTATGAGCCGAATGCGGTGTCGAGTGGACCGCCCGACGGGTCCGAGACGCTGAGCAGCGGCAAACGCGTCGCGCTGGCCGAAGAAACCTATCAGCGCGACGATCGTATCTCCCGCACGCGCGTATGGCACAACATCGCCTCAAGCGACCCCAACGCTTACTCCCAGACTTCGTACAGTTATGTTGACGATCCACGTATTACGCTCGTCACGGACCCCGAAGGCGGCTACACCAAGGTCACTCGTCACTATACGGGTCAAGTGCGCGAAGTACAGCAGACCACAACGCTGGATGCCAATGGCGATCCTGATTTTTCGTCGGGCTCCTTGGTCGAGTATGAGTACGGGGATGGCGGGCCGCTGCGCGCCGTGCTGGTCGCCAAGGACGGCAGCGGCTCGAATCAAGACACGACCGCATGGGTGTACAACGCGCGCGGTTGGCCGAAAGTGGTCAGCCACTACGGGGACCAGATCGGGGTCATTGACTACGACTTGCTTGGGCGCCCGACAGCGATCGCAACCTACAAGCCAGGCACAACGGTCTCGGCAAGCACATCGGCGGCCACCAGTACGACCGGACGCCTGTCGCTCTCCAAGCTCTATTACGGCACAGGCGGCCGCCTGTACAAGGTCGAAAAGTACGGCGTCAACGCGTCAACCGGGGCGACCGACGCTAATCCGCTCATCACGAATATCTACCACGATCGCCGCGGACAGGTCGTGATGGTCGACGCGCCCAACGGCGGCGCCACGATCATGAAGTATGACGCCGACATGATGCCGATCGAAACGTGGGCATGCTCGGCCGTCGAGCTTGACAACTCGCAGGTCTATTCCAGCGGCGCGTTCAACTACGCGAACAGCGACATCGACGTAGTTGAAAAGAACCTGATCACGATGGACACTTCCGGCCGTCCGAAGATCATCGAGTCGCAGGAACTCGACTACGACGACCCGACCGGGATCGGCGCGTCGAACTACGTCTCGACGTACACGCATCTGCACTACGACGCGGCGAGTCGGCTTTACGAAACCGCGTTTTACGGAACCGGCACATCTTCCTGGACGTACACGGGATCCGGTCCGTCGTATTCGGCCCCCGGCTCGAGTTCGAGTTCGGTCCTCGTGAGCAAGCTCGAATTCGACAAGGCCGGTCGCATCTTCAAGATGACCAACCCGCGCGGGATCGTGCAGCGACTCGTGTACGACGATCAGTTCCGCGTGGTGCAGGCGTTCGAAGCGAATGGAACCAGCGACGAACGGGAGACGCAGTATCAGTACAACGCCCTAAGCCAGGTCACGAAAATCACAGCCATCAACAAGGAAGATGACGGGACCGCCAAGAACAGCCAGGTTACCGAATACGTCTACGGCGACGGCGTGGCGTCGAGCCGGGTCGTGAAGATCGCCTATCCCAAGCCCAGCGACGGATCGGCGGACACCGGTTCCGCCGATGATACGGTCGAGTACACCTACCATTATGGTGGCTTCCCGAAAACGATGACGGACCAGAACGGGACGACGATCACGTTCGAGTATGACTCCAACCTCCGCCTGACGGGAATGAAAGCGAACCCGATTGGGAGCGGCGTCGATACCGGGATTGACGAAATCGAATTCACATATGACACCGCGCTGGCTTTGCTGTCGAAAATCACAAGCTTGGACAGCGACACCGCAGTCAACGAAGTGCGTCTCGAGTATGACAACTATCTCCGGCTCGCAAGCGACATTCAGGACCACAACGACGCCAGCGCAGGTACCGGCGAGGGCGAGGTCGCTTACACATATGCCCACTACGACGCAAACGACGCGACGGTCCATAACTACTTCGACCGCCTGTCGCAGATCACGTACCCCAACGGCCGTGTCGTTCACCTCGACTACGGTCACGGCACGACTGCGCGCGGCGCGCTCAACCACGCGCTGAGCCGCATCGGACGCATCGGCGACGGCTCAACGGCGGGCGCCGACGAATACGCGCAGTACGACTATTCCGGGCTGGGGCACTTCCTGCGGCGGGATCATATCTCCAGCGGCTCGGGCTCCGGGAAAAAGGGCAACGACACCGCCAACACGCTCCTCGGCCTCGGCGCCGAGGCCAAGTACATCGGCTTCGATCGGTTCGGCCGGGTCAAGGGGATTCGGCACATCGACTACGGCGGAACGACCGTCGATTCGTCCTCGGCTGTCAAGGCGGTCGATCTGGCTTACACGTATGACTACAACAGCAACATCACCGAGATCGCCACACTGCATAACCGCGCGCTCAGCCGCGTGCTGACCTATGACAACCTGGATCGCGTTACCAGCGACAAGCAGAACCTCGTCACCAGTGCCGGCGTCGCCTTGTCCGAATGGGACTCGCCGCGGCAGCAGGATTGGTCGCTGGATCGGCTCGGCAATTGGGACACCCTGTCGCACGTGGTCAACGGAACGTCGAGCGATGAGGCGCGTACCCACAATCACACAAATGAGCTCACCCTGCGACAGGCCGTATACGAGCCGCAACGGCTCCTCGTCGCCGAGGATTTCTCGGACAACGACGAAGACGGCTGGACCGAGATTTCAGGGGCTTGGGCAGCTTCAAGTGGGGCCTACGCGCCGACGAGTCTGACGGGCGGCGCCAGTATCACCGGCCCGCTAAGCGAAGACCTGGCGATCGCTCTGATTGACGGAGCCTACTACCAGTCCATCAAGCTGTCGGCAGACGTGACCGCCAGTGTCGGGACTGTCGGCTTCGTTTTTGGGTATGTCGCTTCCGATGACTTCTGGATGACCAAGGTCACGGTCGGAAGCTCAAGCAATAACGCCAAGGTCTATCACTACACAACCTCCGGCTGGAGTCTCGAAAACACGTACAGCCTCGACGCCACCGGCGGCTCGTTCACGATGGACTGCCGCGTCTTTCCCGATCGCGTCGAAACCGGTTCACTCGGGGCCAGCGGTCCGATTCCCGCCGGCATGGTCGGGTTGGTGGCGTCCAGCACGATGGTCAGTTTCGACTCGTTCAGCGTCAACGATCGAGCCGGGCCGCACGTCGTGGACGGCCGCTGGGTCTCCACGAACGGCGACGTGCGCGTCGACGAGAGCGGAACGGCCAATAACCTCCGCGTCGGCGGCGACGGCAATCGCAATCTGGCGCTATATCAAGGCTTCCGCGGCAGTAAGTTCCAGGCGGATTTCGACATGACCTGGAACGGTAATACGAACATGGGCGTGGTGCTGCATGCGCAGAACCCGTCTAATTACATGCTGGTCCGCTTCCACGTGGCACAGGCGGGCCGGCCGACGCTGTACGAGGTGACCGGCAACGGCGCGCTGACGTCCCAGACGGTCGGCTCCCTCACAACCCTAAGCTCCAGCACGACTTACGCGTGCCGCGTGGAGATCGATGACGACCCGAATGATACGGACCTGCAGCGGCTACGCGTGTACATTGACAAGAACGCGAACGGCTTTGACGCGGGTGATATCTACCTGACGAGCTACAAGATCGATGACGCGTGGTCGGGCGGGTCGTTCGGGTTCTGGCGTCAGGCGGGGACGAGCGCTCAGTACGCCGAGTATGACAATCTAGCGATTCGGGTGGATACCGACGGGGACAAGTCGTACACTGACGAAGATGACGCGATTGACCTCGATTTCGACTCAGCGGATGTGGCGCTGACGTATGACAAGAACGGGAACGTCACCAGCGACGGGCTGTTCGACTATGTCTACGACGCGTGGAATCGGGTCGTCGAGGTCCGGCTGCCGGACGCGGATTCGCCGATCGCGACGATCGCGGCGTTTGAATACGACGGCCTGAACCGCCGGATTCGCAAGACCGTGACGAACTGGGGAACCGGCATCGTGATGGACTCGCTGATCGATGACGAAGGCGTGCAGGCCGGCGACCGCGAGGAGCGGTATTTCTACGCCGGCTGGCGCGTGGTCGAGGAACGCACGGG
>JAGQOO010000077.1:0-3715 GCA_020427345.1 Phycisphaerales bacterium
GACGGAAAGTACGAACGCGAAAAGGCGCCGCCGGTTCGAACGTATCGCGGCAGCGTGCGCGGGAGTCCCGATTCGCGTGTCGCCGGCGCTTGGCTGGACAATGGCCTCACGCTGCGAATCCTTGATGTCGCGGGCGATTTGTGGCTTGAACCGGAGCCCGGCGCGGATCCGCGCGCACATCGCGTGTCGCGGCTCATTGCCCCATCCGGCGGCGCCTGCGGGAACGGGGGCAGCGCGCCTGCCCAATCCCCGCCGATAGCGCCGCGCGGCGAGGGCCCATGGGTGGCCGAACTCGCGTGCGATACTGATCACGAATACTACGAGGACCACGGGTCGGTTAATGGCTGCGTCAATCGCATAGAGTCCGTCGTCAATGTGATGAACCTGCAATTTGAGCGCGATGTCGACATCTCCCATCGCATCAGCGTGATCGTGATTCGGCCTTACGAGTCTGACGCATACGACGCGACGTCGTTCGCGCAGTTGCTCGCCGAAGTCCGCAACGAATGGGAAACCGAGCTCGCCTATCTTGATCGGGATATGGTCAAGCTGTTTGCCGGCCGTAACATGTCGGATGGATTGATCGGCGGCGCCGCATCCATCGGCGGCATTTGCACCGATGACGCCTACTGCTACTCGCTGTCCGATTGCTGCGGCTCGCTCGGCTGCGCGGTGGACCTGGCTGCCCACGTGATCGGACATTTGTGGGGCGCGACACATTGCCTGTGCGACGATCCCCCTTCGACGATGAACGCCACGCTGACCTGTTCGAATAACTTCGGCGCGCAGAGCGTCACGGAGATCATCGTGCGCCGCACCGAGGCGCCTTGTCTGTCGTTTGAGTCGACAGAGCCGGTGAACGACAACTGTCCCAGCGCGATCATGCTGACGATGGGCGTGGCCACGCCCTTCAACACGTTGGGCGCGACGACCGACGGCCCCGACGAGCCCGGACTGTGCAGCAATGCCGGCGATACCCACGTGCGTAATGACGTGTGGTTCGAATTCGTAGCCGAATGTGACGGCGCCGCAACCGTCGATGTGTGCGGCTCCCTGTTTGACACGAAGTTGGCGATCTACACTGCATGTCCGGCAGGGTCGGGCGAACTACTCGCGTGTAACGACGACTTTGATTGCGACGGCGATGGTGGGGTGTCGGATGACGGCTTCGTCTCGCGCATTACATGGCCGGTGTTCCTTGGCGGCTACTACCTCGTTCGCGTCGGAGGATTCAATGGCGCGACCGGATCGGGAACGATTACCGTGACCTGCGCGGCCGAAAGCTGCGCCGGGGAAACCGTCGCGACGGCGATCCCGATTTTCAGCCTGCCCGTTGTCATCGATGGGTCAACCGACACATGTGGCAACAACTACGACGAAGATTGCGGCATTGGCGCGTCCGACGCGGGCGATGTCGTGTACAAGCTGCGCCCAACGGCGGACATGACGATCGATGTCAGGCTGTGCGGCTCCAGCTATGACACGAAGGTCTTTATCTACGAAGACGCCGTAACGCCCGGTTCACCTTACGCGTGCAACGACGATTCGCTGACGTGTGGCGCCGCGCCGCCCGCACAGTACAGGTCGTTCCTGAACGATGTGTCGCTCGAGGCTTGGAGCACGTACTACGTCGTGATTGATGGATGGAACGGCGCCGAGGGCGCCTACCATCTGGAGATCATCGACGAAACGCCGATATTGCTCGCAAATGACGACTGCGAGAATGCCACTTGGATCGCCGAGGGGCAAACGCCGTTCACGAACGTCGGGGCGACAACGGACGGCCCCGATGAGCCAAACGCGTGCTTCTTCGCCAGCTACAGCCAGATCGATGCGGATGTCTGGTTCGCGTACTCGCCCGGCGCGAATGGAATGATTACGGTAGACGTGTGTAACCGGAACTATGACACCAAAATGGCGATCTACGCGGACTGCCCGACTGCCTCGGGGCAGACCATCGCCTGCGTCGATGACGCCTGCGGCTCCAACGGCCTTGGAGCCAAGACGACTTTCCACGGCCTCGCCACAGACACCTACCTGATTCGCGTCGGCGGCTACCTGGGCCACATGGGTAGTGGAATCATCGAGATCTCGCTGACGCCCGATGCCGCTTGCCCGGGCGACCTCAACGGCGACCGCGTCATCGACCTGTCCGACCTGGCGGGTTTGCTGTCCGCTTTCGGAACGATGGAGTCTGACCCCGGCTACATCGCTGCCGCCGATATTGACGGCAGCGGAAGCGTCGACCTCGCCGACCTTGCCGGTCTGCTCTCAGGATTCGGCACAAGCTGCCCCTGAAGCCGCGCTCACTTCGCCATTCCCGCGTCTTCATGGGCGATCCCGAGGATCAGCGCGACGCCCACGCCGACGACGCCAAGCACCGTTTCCTCCGACACCTGAAAGCCAAACTGCAGCGCGTATGCCGCGATCAGCGTCGCCAGCGCGACTTGCGCTTTGCGGCTGCGCAACGGCCAAAGCCACCTATTGTTCATCGCCACTCCTTTGTTCCGCTGGCTCGGCGGCGACCGACGCGGCAGCTTCCTCGGCGGCGGCATTCACGAGTCCTTGCTCGACGCGATCGACCCGCAGCGCGATCTGCCTGGTGATCAAATCGAGCGGTCCTTGATCGCCGAACAGCTTGGCATCGACGCCGATCATCCGCAGCGCTTCGGCGCGCTGATACTGTTCGTTCCAGAACTCGATCAGGTCGCGCTCGTTCCAGGCGTCGTTCAGAGCGGCGCGTTGCAGCGTGCTGAGCGTGACGCCTTCCGACTCCATTCGCCCGGTCAATTCGCGAAACAACAGCACTTTGAGTGCGTCGTGCTGCCGCTCCTGAACAGCGCGTTGTGTGTCGTCCGCCCGACGCTGCGTCTCCAGCGCGATCCGCGTTGATTCCGCTGTGCAGCCGCCGATCGCGATGATCGCCACGATCAATGGCACGCCGGCGCGTCCGAGCGCTCTGACTCGTCGTTTCATTGTCGTTCCCTCACTCAAATCATTGCCAAAACGCGAATCGCCATCATCGCGCCGTCGACCCACTTCTCCGCCGCCATCGCTTCCGACATGCGCTGCGCCGTCGCGCGCAACTCGTCACGCGACAGCCAGCCGCCCGGCGGCGATTCGCGAGACAGCGTCGCCGTCGTATAGTCGCGCTGGGTCGGCCCCTGCGCTTCGCGAACGCGTTCAGATTCGATCAGCAGCGCATCGATCACATGTCGCGCCGCTTTCACAAACGCCTGCGCCGTGCTCGTGTTGATCCGACCAAGCAGTTCCTCCAGGTTCATGCATTACTCCTTTTCAGCGGAATGTGCGTCATCGCTGAATCGTTCCAGTTGTCGCGCGATCCGCTCGCGATACTCCAGGTCAAGCCGCCATTGCGATCGCAATTCCTCACGCAGGGCCGTCATCGATTCCGTATTCGCCTGAATCACGCTCAGCACGCGCGCAGTTGTTTCGGACATCTGGGCGGCGTGAGAAGCGGCCCCGCGTTCGCCTGCCTGCGCCTCCGCGCGTTCGCGGCGTTCGTGCCACCACATCACGAACAGCAAGCCGGAAACGCCGAGCGAAAACGCCTGTCGCAGCACCTCTTCCACGCCGCCCTCCACTTAGTCGACGTACTCGTATTCGATCCAAACCCCGTGCGCGTCGGCGATGTCGGTCGTCAGTCCGACGGACAATCCGCGCGCCGCGGCGGGGAATTCGCGACTAAACGGCA
>JAGQOO010000077.1:3736-13535 GCA_020427345.1 Phycisphaerales bacterium
GCAGGTCCGGCGTGATCTTCGCTTCGCTGCCGCCACCGGGATCCTGCAGCAATACGAGTTTGCCGTTGGTGGCAGTTGTGAAAACAACGCGGTGAATGCGCACGATCTTCCCGGCGACGGCCGGCGCGACAGCCGCTGACGCGGCGCTTGCGTATGTGTCGAAGAAAACGGCCATCAGCAAGTCTCCTATAGTCCATCCAACTCGTCAGCCGTGAATTGGCGCGGTTCGGCCGAGTACCGTGGTCCTTCATCGTGCGAAGTCGGCGCCGCCGGGGCCGAGGCCGCGGGGAGCGTGACGCGCGCCGTCGCGACGTCGCGCAGCCAGCCCATCGCGGCCTCGCCCAGCATTTGAACCCGCGCGGGAATGTCGGTGACAAACGGCGATGTGCGCCAGGCGATCCATTCGGACAGATCAAGCGTGCGCGCCTTCAGCGTGATCGCGAGCTCCGGATGCGCGACCAAGTCAACCGGCGTGGCATAGCGCTGCGCGAGATAGCTGTCGAGCAGCGTTTCCGCTTCGGCGATGATGTCGCTCGCCACGCCGTTGTCGGCGACGGCGCCGTCATCACGATCGGTGAGCCGCGCATAAACCGTCAGCCCGAGCCGGTCCTTCAGATCATCAATCTCGGCGTATGCCATCGGTCACTCCCGCGCGACGACTAGTTGAACGTCACCAGGCAGGCGTCCTGCCAGAACCCGTAACCCGCCGCGTGAACCGCTTTGACGCCGTACTGGTGCTGGTTCTCGTTGACTTCGAGTTCGCTACCCTCGGCGAGCGCCTGCACCTGAACGGGCAGCTCTTCCTGGAAGATGAACGGGCGCGACTCGCCGTCGATGCGGAACACGGCGAAACGATCGGTCCAGGTCAGGCGGGGATTGGCAATCCACGTAAGGCGGAATGGCCCTTCGCCGGCGAGCGGGTTGCTGGAGGAATCGATCTGCTGGCTCGACAGCGCCGTCAGCGTCGCCGACAGGAACGGCAGCGGAACCATGACCATGAACTCGCGCGCTGACTCGTTCATCGGCTCGCCTTGATCGTCGAGGAATCGCAAAATCTGCGACATGCCGGCGATGATCGCTTCGTGCATCTCGTCGGCGGTCGGCGCCGTTGTCGTCGACGCGTCAAATGTGATGCTGTTGCTCTGCGTTCCGGAGTCGCCTTCGCTGTGCGACGAGGAGAAGTACGCCTGACCGTCGTAGGCGGTCTCGGTGGCGCCGGTCAGCAACAAATCGGTCAGCAGACGATTCGGGTGCGTCGCGACGCGGCGCGCCATTTCGTTCACGCGGATCAGAATCTGCCCGGATTTGTCGCGACGGCGCTCGTCGGCGTCGACGCGAATCGTCGATTCCCACACTTTGTTGGCGATCGTGACACCCTGACTGCGCAGCGGACGAATCTGTCGCCCGCCAACCCACTCGCGCACCTGCGGCACCATGCCGAGCCAGCGGTACGTCTCCGATTCCTGCGTGCTGGCGAAACGCATCGCCAGTCGCGTCCACCACGCGGCGTCCGCGAACTCTTCCAATCGCCGAAAGAAGCGGCCGATGATCGCCTGCGAGGTCAGGCCTGTGTTAACAACAACACCCATGTCGTACTCCCTGTTGAGGTGAATTCGTCGTTAGTTCGTGCTTGTAAACTGTGAGCTGAACAGTCGCCGTCTAGATCGAGAACGTCGGTTGAATGCGTACGCGGGCCAGGTTCGATCCTTCGACCGCCACGACGCGTCCGACTCGGCTATTGCTCGTCGCGGTCAGCGTCAGCGTGTCATCGGCGCTCGCGTAAACGAGCGCGCCGACATCGGCTTGCGTCACGCCGCTGAGTGTGTGCACGATGTCGATCGCCTGGTGTGCGCGAACTGTGATGTCGCCGCTGCTGCCGGCGCTGTTGTCCGCTTTCGCGTAGGCCACGCCGACAAACGTGTCGCCGGCGGTGAGCGGCTGGGCATAGCCGGTTGTGCCGTCGAGGCCGATGAAGGCGCCCTTATAGATCACCTTGCCGCCCTCGACAGGCAGGTCGACCAGCGCCTGCGACGCGAACTGCTTCAACTCTCGATTGTCACTCAATGCCATGCTGTGTTCTCCGTTGGCTGAAAGACCGTTGTTTCACACGCCGCGGACGCGACCGGCGCTCACCGCTAAGTCAAACGCGCGCAGGTCGGCCGGGTCGATGTCAGAGGCGCCCGCGCTGCTGAATGTCGGCGCGATCGGTGTGGTGGGAGTTTCCGGGCGCGTTACGCGTCCCGGCGGCAACACGATCGGCGCTCGGGACAAGCGCGCGACGGCTTCGTCCGGGTTGCGCAAGTAGTCGTCGCGCCAGTCCAAGCTCGTGGCCTCGACGATGCGCCCTTGTCGCATGCCGCGCTCAACGAACGTATCCGCCTCCTGTGCGCGGAGTTGGCGCCGCAGCATCGTGATCTCGCTTACATCGTCGTCATTGGCTCGCGACGCGGCGATGGCGACGACAGGCTCGTCGTCGGCTTCTCCCTCTGCCGAATCAGTCGTCAGCGGCCGAACGCCGCGCATGGCGGGGTCGTTCGTGAGCGCGACCGGGCCGAGGCTGACGATTTGCGTGAACTCCTCGTCGGCCCAGTAGATCACCGGCGAGAAGTATTGGTACTCGCAAGAACGCAGCAGGGCCGTGCCGCGATCCGTCCATTCGACGTCGGTCGCCCACAACCCGTCGTCGCGAATCTCGAGCTGGCCGATCCAGCCGGCAGCAGGACGCAGCCCGTCGGGACGCGGGTTCAGGTGATCGAAGCTCTGATGCTCGTAGTCGATGGCCAGCCGACGATCAATGCCGGCGAACCACGCGCGAAGCGTTTCGGCGTGATCGGACGTGAACTCGAAATCGCCGCCGGCGAGCGGGCGATCGAGCTCGACGCGGCCGAACGGAATCAGCAGGAACTCGCTCACGGGTTCACCGCACGTGCGCGCCATCGTGCGTGGAGCGCCGCGTGTGGCGATCGACGCGCGATCGAGGTCGGCGGTCAAACGCGCCGCTTCGGCGTTGTCGAGCGCTTCATGAATCAAGTCGACTACTTGAGTGAGATTGGAGTTTTCGCTGCAGGCGGCGATCGCCTCGCGCAGCCGACTCGCCACACGTTCGCGGGCGATTGTCTGAAAGACGCCGCGCGCCGCGCTCGTCGGCGCGGCGTCAATCCGCGTCAGCGGCGCCCCGTCGACGGGATCGCGCAGCTTGGTATCCGTTGTCGTGCACATTGTCAGGCGTCTCCCTTTTTGATGGGGGGAATCGTCGATCCCGCGCGGGTCGAGCGTTTGGCGGCTGTGCGATGGTTCGGCTTTCGCATCAGCTCGATGTTGCCTTTGGCGTTGCGCCGGCCGGTGGCGCGGAAGCCGAGCCTTCGATAGAACGGCCTTGGGTCGCCGGTGGACATGTCGATCTTGGCGCGCACCTCGTCGGCGCCGCTGGCTTCGACGATCGCGCGGCCTACTCCGAGCGCCCGGTACGCGGGATGAACGAGCGCGTTCACGAGGCGCGAGCCCGCAGTGAGCACAGCGACGCCGACGAGGACGTGATCAAACTCGGCGATCAGCACGCGGTGCGAGCGATCACGAATCATGTCTTCCATCTGTCCGCGGCGCAGGAAGTAGTCGTTGCGCAGCACGGTGTCGAAGAAGAACGTCAACGGGGCAATGTCTGTCAGGCTCGCGTCGCGCACTGTCAGCGATGTCGGCGGCGCGGGCTTTGAAGTGGCGCTCATTCGGCGTCTCCGGTCGCGAACGCGTCCGACAATGTCGCTTCGTCGGCGCGCGGTTCGGGAATGCCCAGCGCGGCATGCGCCCATTTGGCGGGCACGCGCATGCCGAGTTCGCGTACGGCGACGCCCAGAATGTCCGCGAATGTGCGCGTGTCGGCGGATTGCGAGAGCGAGCGCCGGAAACGCGGAACCGGCGCGTCGGGACCGAAGCGCGTTCGGACGAGCGGCGTCAGCAAATCACGCTGAATCGTGTCGGATTCGTCGGCAATGTCGTCGACCAGCAGGTCTTCGCGCACGCGGTCGTGAATCTCGGCCGCCGCGCGCGAGCCACTGGCGCGGACGTCGGTCGTCAGGTGCTGGCCAAGCCAGAGAATCGTGATTTCGGTATTGCAGTAGTCTTGAAGCGGGAGATAAGGCTTATCCCCGGAGCGCGCGGCTTCCAGCAGTGACAGATCCACCGTCTTGGAAAACGCGGCGACCGCGTCAGTGCCGAGTGATTCGAGCATCTTCAGCAACGCGCGCTGGTCGGCTTCGGGCGTGCCGGGTTCGAAACGCGCGACGCGCACCGGCATGCCGGCGATCTGCGAGTAGATCAGCCAGTCTTTGAAGCTGAGATTCTGCGCGACGTACATCGGCGCGCTGGCCCGCAGCAGGCCGCGATCAAACATGCGCCCGGTCGCCGCGTTGGGGCAATGGCGGATCCACTTGTTCGGCAGCGCATCAAGGGCGACGCCGCGGGTTGGGTCATTTTCGGTGAGCAAGCGCATCCGCCAAGGCTCATTCGGATCAGCGGTGAGGCGCGTGTGCGGAACGGGAATGAGGTCGCGCAGGGCGCCGTCTTCCCAGACGAGTTCGACGATTGATACGCCGAACGCGATCGCGCGGGCCATGTGGTTGAGCGCGTCGCGAAAGCCGGGGACGGACGCGATTGTCTCGCGGCAGAACGCGGCGGCTTCGTCGGCGAGCGCGGCGTTTTGCGAGTTTGAAACCGGCGCCGGGGCGATTTCCCAGTTCAGGCCGGTGAGCGCGAGTCGGCGCGTGGCCTCGACGGCGGCGAGGCGCGGCCACTTCTGCAGCATTTCGTCGAAGAGTTCGAACTGATCGCGCGGATAGCCGTGATCGGCGGCCTGCAGAATCGTGAGCAGCCGCGACGGCGTGAGCCCGACCGTCGGCCAGGCGCGGTCATAGTCGTCGCGCCATTGGCGGGTGACGAGGCCGGTCGGCGCGGCGGCGGATGCACGGGGCAGAAGAGAGCCGAGGCCGCGGAGGATCGATGTGACACGGTTTCGGGCGGCGGTGATCACGATGGGCGAGCCTCCGAAAGAGCGGCCCCGGCTGTAGGGGGCGGACGGAGGAAGTGTGGTCTCAGAAATGGAGGAAATCTAGGAACTGTCGGCGGGATGTGGCGGGCAGGCGGCGAGGGACAGGGAAATGGCGGGGATTGGCGTGGAATGTGATGGGGGCGATTGGGGCGGGGGTATGATTGAGGTGGGTTTTGCATCTCGCGAATGGCCCAGCGGGCCGAGGTTGATTGCCGGGGGCATTCAGCCCCCGGAAATGCTCGCGAGATGGCGCTTCGTCGGCCCTCCGGGCCGTTCGTTACTCTGTGATCCGCTCCGGGGGCTTAAAGCCCCCGGCAAAGGTCGTGCGCCCTGCGGGCGACGGGGGAGCCGCGGGCCATTGGCCGCGCAAGCGCAGGCCGACCGCTTTAGGCGGTCTGGGTTGTCCCCGATCTACCTTCCGAGGGGCCGTTGGGGCAGTTCCGGCCGCCCGCTCGGCACGATCGTCAGGTGTTCCGGTCGCAGGATGCCGCCGGACATGATGGTCCGCACCGCTTCCTCGACGCTCCAATCGACTTCGACTAACTCCACCCGGCGGAGGATCTGCAGATAGCCGGTAGTCGGGTTAGGCGTGGTCGGTATGAACACGGTGGCGAGTTCCTCGCCGCTGACGGAATCGTGGAACGTGGAAGTAATGAACCCGACGCAGCGCATGCGTTCCTGCGGAAACGGGATGAGCGCTACGCGCTGGAAGTTCTTGGTCTGATCGCCGGCGAGCGTCTCGAGAATCTGCTTGCTGCTGCGATACACGGTTTTCACGAACGGCAGGTGATCGACCATGCGCTCCATGCGCAGCAGCAGCCGCTTGCCAAATACGTTGGCCGCGAACAGGCCGATCGCGTAGAGCAGGAAGATCGTTACGAGCACCGAGAAGATCGAGATCACCCACTGCATCCACGCCGGCAGGGCCGCGACCATTTCGGCGGGGGTCGGGTTGTGGCCGAGGGAGGCCTTGAGCGAGTCGAGATCGATCTGGAAGAAGCGTCGAACGCTGGCGCCGAATTCGGTTGTGATATACGCCTCGACGAGCCACTGCGACGCGTCGCGCATCAGTTCGAAAATGAACCGAACCAGCAGGTAGGTGACGTAGACCGGGAGCACGACCAGCAGGCCGGTCGTGATGCGCGCGCGAAAAACGGCTTTGAGCGTGTTGACGATACGGCTGGCCGTGGGTCGAGCCTCCATGCCTGCGACTCCGAATCGGATGCCCCGCTTGCGCGACGCCTCCCGCGTCACGTAATAGAGCATACCGCATTCGGCGACTCCGGCGCCGCCTTCCGGCTACGGCATCGCGGCCGTCTTGCGAGCCGCCAGCTCTTTCCGCAGGTCTTCCCAGCGTTCGGTGAGCGCGGTGAAAACCGCCTGGTCGCTCATGAGTTCGGCGAATGCCGGTGAACTCGTGATCGCGGCGAAGTCGCGCTCCTCTACCGCCTTGCGCAGCTTCGGGTCGTTCCGGAAGCGTTCCAAATGGCGCTGTAACGCCGGACTTTCGAGCACCGACCGCATGGCCGGCCCGTCGATGAACTCGGCCATCGCTTCCGGGTTAGAGGCGACTTCGGCCATGTTTTGAATCGTGCCCAACATTGGGATGTCCGGCAGCGGGTTCATCTGCTGGATGTACCGGCCGGCGGGATCGTTGGCGATTGCGTCGCGCACTGTCAGCAGCGTGTCGATCACCGCGGGGCGCTCCTCGTTTGTCGACGCGAAAGCGCTCAGCGGCGCATCGACGAGGCCGATCGCCCAGATCGCCGCCGCCACAACCAGTCCGCCTTCACAAGCGCCGAGCAATGACCCGATCGCTCGATTGGCCTGCGCTAATGGGGCCACGCGGTTGATCCAGCGGCTGAAGCGGCGTCCGACCCAGCCGACGATCGCGCCGGCCAACGTAATCAGCAGCATCGAGGCGACGAATCCGCCGACGAGGTTCCACGGGCTCATGGCGGAACCGCCGAGTTGGCCGGCCACCAGGGATGACATCTTCGGCGTCACCCACGGCAAAGCGACGATCGCGCCCGTCGCGAGCGCCAGGCGCAGAATGTGGCGCGCGGCGCCCTCGATGTCCGCCCACAGCGAAAACACGAGTCCCAGCCCCGCGGCAATACGCAGCACCGGCCCGCCGTACGCAAACGCCGTAGCGATCGCGAGATAGACGACGAGACGAAAACCCCATGCGAGCATCGTCCAAGCGCGGGGAGACCGTGGAATGGCGGGCACGGCTTCCGGTTGATCCATGGTGCGTGTCCTTGGGGGCGTCACTTCTGCCAGACAACCGAGTATTCAAAACGCCGGAACCCGTTGCGGTGCACCGATTATCGGCCGGCGCCGGGGACCGGTAATGAGTTGGCGGGCGCGCAGGGGGGCCCCTATACTGCCGGGTTCTAATCTCGGCATTGCGCTGTCTTCACGGAGTTAATACATGCATAGACCCATTGGCGACTTTCGGAATGTGGCACTGGTCGGGCACGCACACGCGGGCAAGACGACGCTCGGAGAGGCGATCCTGCTGAAGGCGGGCGTCACAACGCGTCTGGGCAGCGTGGATGACGGAACGAGCGTGCTCGACAACAACGACGAATCGAAGGAGCGCAAGACAAGCGTCGAGTCCTCCGCCTTTTTCGTCGAGCATGCCGGAAAAGTCATCAATGTGATTGATACGCCCGGCGCGCCGGACTTCACGGGCCAGACCCTCGCCGCTTTGGCCGGCGTCGGGACCGCGGTGGTCGTCGTTTCCGCGGCCGCGGGCATCGGCGTGAACACGCGGCGGGTGTTCAACGCCGCCCGCAAGAACGGGCTGGCGCAGATTGTTGCGATTACGCGCATCGACGCGGGCGGCGACGCGGTTCGCGAAGCGCTCGAAGCCGTCCAGGAGACGTTTGGAAGCGAGTGCCTGCCGATCAACTTGCCGGCTGATGGCGGCAAGCGCGTGATCGACGTGCTGGAGAGTGAAGAGGGCGCCGCGGATCTGCTCGATGTCGCGGAGTGCCACAAAGCGCTGGTCGAGGCGATTGTCGAGACCGACGACGCGCTGATGACCGAATACATGGAAACCGGCGCCATCACGCTCGATCGCCTGCGGCCGGCGATCGGCAAGGCCGTGCTGTCCGGCCATGTGGTTCCGGTTGTGTTCGTGAGTTCAAAGGGCGATGTCGGCGTCACGGAGTTGATGGACGCGCTGACCACGTTTGCCCCCTCCCCGGAAATCGGAACGCCGCGCAAGCTGATCACGCCGGACAATCCGGAAGGCGCGCCAATCAAGCCAAGCGCGGAAGGCGAGTTCATCGCGCAGGTGATTAAGGTGATGTTCGACCCGAAGAGCAACATCCGCTATGCGCTGATGCGCGTGCACAGTGGTCACGCTAAGGCGGACGCGTCGATCTATACCGTGAGTGACCGCAAGGGGCAGCGCCCGGGCCACTTCTTGCGCATTTGCGCTGACAAGCACACGGAGGTGGAAGAGGCCAGCGCGGGTGACATCATCGCCGTCGCCAAGCTCGATCTGAAGATCGGCGATGTCGTCATGTCGCATGCGCACGAGGCGACGATTCCGATGCCGCGTTTCCCGACGCCGATGTTCGCGCTCGCGCTCGAGCCGAAGTCGCGCGGTGATATTGAGAAGGTTTCCGCCGCGCTGCATCGCTTCTCGGATGAGGATCCGTGCTTCAACTATCACCGCGATCCCGAGACGCATGAACTGCTCATGGAAGGCATGGGCGACATGCATCTGACGGTGATTCAGAGCAAGATGAAGCGGTATTTCAAGCTGGAAGTTGACACGCACGCCCCGAAAATCCCCTACCGCGAAACCATCGCCGGTCGGGCCGAAAACGTCGAATACACCCACAAGAAACAGTCCGGCGGCGCGGGCCAGTTTGCCCGTGTGTTCATCAACGTGGAGCCGAACGAGCGCGGCGCCGGTTACGAGTTCGTCGACAAGATCTTCGGCGGCGCGATCGATCAGCAGTTCCGCCCCAGCGTGGACAAGGGCATTCGCCAGCAGATGACCAAGGGCGTTATTGCCGGCTATCCGGTGGTCGACGTGAAGGTGTCGCTGGTCGACGGCAAAACCCACCCGGTCGACAGCAAGGACATCGCATTTCAGATCGCCGGCCGGCAGGCGTTCAAAAAGGCGTTTGCGGCGGCGAAGGCGATTCTGCTGGAGCCTGTCGTGCATATCGAAGTGACGGCGCCGGCCGACAACGTCGGCGACATCACGCGCGACATCGCGGGCAAACGCGGCCACATCGAAGGCCAAGATATGCTGCCCGGCAACATGGTGATCATCAAGGGCACCGTGCCGCTGGCGGAAGTCGCGTCGTACAGCTCGCAGCTAAAGAGCGTGACCGGCGGCCAGGGCAGCTACACGATGGAACTCAGCCACTATGACGTCGTGCCGCCGAACGTGCAGCAGCAGATCATGGCCGCGCACAAGCCGCAGGACGAAGAGGACTAAGCGGAGCGGCTTGGCGGGCCCTGCGAGCGGGTGGCTTTTGAAATCTCCGCGCGGGTGCCCCATCCTGAGCGACAGCGGAGGGTGGGGGACTGACCAGATTTGCGCGAGACCCAGAGGCAGCGCGAGTGTGCCACTGCCGTCTCGGCAGTGGTTCGGGGAATGCGTGGATTGAAGCTAGCTGCGCATCAAGCGCCGAAATGTGGCGGCCGTTTGGCCGATGCGGCTCGGCTTGTTGCAACAATTACGGGGCGGAAGCCACTTCCCTGATGTCGCGGCCTCACGCCGGAACC
>JAGQOO010000078.1 GCA_020427345.1 Phycisphaerales bacterium
CGAGAAGTCGTTCTGATTCGACGCGACGAGTGTCGCGCTGGTGAGGACAACGCCGCGCGTCGCGGCGAACAAGCGCTGTTTGAGCAGCGGACCGACGTCCAACGGAGCCGCCGCCAGCGCAACCCGCCGCGACCCCTCCACATCGATCCAATACACATGATCTTCAAGCGAGCGCGACATCAGCGTGTCGACCGCGGCCGCCAGCGCCCCGGCGCGATCAATCTGCGCGCCGAGTTCATACTGATCCTCAAGACGTGGAAGACTCTGCTTTAGTGGCGTCAGAGTCGTCGCCACGTGGCGCAGCGCCGGCGACAGGCGGTTTTCAATCGGGCAATCCCGCGTCAACCGCCCGTTCGAACGGCCATTGTCGAGTTGCCACATGCGAAGCGCATCGAAATAGTCGGCGGCTTCCCCGGCTGCGTCAACCACGGCCTTGCGCTGCGAATCGTCGCCGAGCGTCGCGAGCAACCCTTTGCCGGATCGCGAATTGAACAGAGCGCCGAGCAGGGACTGCGCCTGGCTGTTGAGCACGCGCACGCCGAAATGCTCGGTGGCGACATCGGCGAGCGTGTGGGCTTCGTCAATGACGAGGCGGTCGTAATCGGGCAGTACGCTGACGCCTTCGGCGCGCAGCGCCAGGTCCGCCATCAACAGCGCGTGGTTAACGACAAGAATCTGCGCCCGCTCCGCCCGCCGCCGCGCCTGTTGATAGAAGCACATGTCGTACGTCGGGCAACGCCGGCCCAGGCAGTTGTTGTGTTCGCTGCGGACTTTCTCCCAGACGTCGATCGGCGGCGCTACCGGCAGGTCGCTGAGCGAGCCGTCGTCGGTTTCATACGCCCAGTTTTCGATTCCCTGCAACGCCTGTAGCGATTCGCGATATGGGAAGATCGACTTCTGCCGCTGGCTGGCGTTTTTCAATCGACGCAGGCTCAGGTAATTCTGCCGGCCCTTTACGAGTTCGGCGGAGAACTCAACGCCCAGCGCCTCGCGCAGCAGCGGAATGTCCTTGTCGATCAACTGCTCTTGGAGGGCGATCGTGTGCGTGCTGATGACGACGCGCTGTTGCTTCGATACAACGACGTCAATCGCCGGCAGTAGATACGCGAACGTCTTACCGACGCCGGTGCCGGCTTCGATCGCGACATGGCGTCCTGTTTCAAACGCGTTCGCGACGGCGTCGGCCATCTCGATCTGCTGCTGGCGCAGTTCGAACCCGGTCAGCTTTCGCGCGATCGGGCCATCCGGGGCCAGCCAGTCGCGTTTCATCGTCACTTCGGCGTCGCCATGAGTTGGACAGTCATGTCCCAGATCATGAATGCCGCGACGCCGACCGACAACACGGCGACGACCACCGCCAGCCCGCCGACAAATATCTGCCCGCGCACGCGCGGCCCGCGCATCGTCGCGAGAATATGGGGGCTTGCGAAGCTGAGCATGGCGAGCACCATCGCGCCGGATGTGAGCAAAAGCGAGATCGAATGGGCGTAGCTGAGTACCCAGACCGTGCGGCTCACTTCGCGTTCGCGCCCCGCAAGCGAGCGCAGATGATGGCCCCGAATGAAGTATGTGCTGACGATCTCTCCCGTCTGCGCGCGCTCGACATGTCGATGGCCGTTGTGCGCGTCGCCGCCGAGAATCCCGTAGACGATCGGGTAGGCGGCGAGATTCAGGCCGCCGATCGCCATGATCCACATCCGCCACCGGTTGCGCCGAAGGCGGGCGCCTGGGCAGAACCCTCCGGCGCGTTCGCTCTCAGCGGGTGTCAGGCGCGGCGTTTCCGACATGTCACTTGGCGGTTTCTAGCGTGCCCGGCCGACGACCGGCAATCGCCGGCGCGATCAGCCCTTCCATCGGTGATGACGCGTTGGCATACAGCTTCTTCGGAATGCGTCCGGCACGCGCCGCCAGCCAGCCGGCTTCACAGGCGAGACGCATCGCGTGGGCCATGCGCACCGGGTCAGCCGCCGAGGCGATGCCGGTGTTCAGCAGTACGCCGTCGGCGCCGAGTTCCATGGCGATCGTGACATCCGAAGCGGTTCCGACGCCGGCGTCAACGATGATCGGGTAATCCGGGTCGGCTGCGCGCGACTGCTCCAGAATGATGCGAATATTGTTCGCGTTCAGGATGCCCTGGCCGCTGCCGATCGGCGAGCCAAGCGGCATCACGCTGGCGGCGCCGGCTTCGCGCAGTTTCGTCGCCAGAATTGGATCGTCGTTCGTGTAGGCGAGCACGGTGAAACCGTCGGCGACGAGTTCGCGCGTGGCTTCGAGTGTGGCGAACGGGTCGGGCAGCAGCGTCTGGCGATCACCGAGCGCCTCCAGCTTCACCCACTTGGCGCCGGCGTTACCCATTCCTTCGAGCAGTTCACGCCCTAGCCGCGCCGCGCGAATCGCGTCATTGGCGGAAAAGCAACCCGCCGTGTTGGGCAGAATCGTGTAGCGATCGAGATCGAGGAAATCGAGCAAGTTCCGCCCGTCGGCGTCAAAGAGCCGCTCGCGGCGGACGGCGACCGTCACCACCTCGCAGCCGGACGCGTCGAGCGCGTCGCGCATCAGTTCATAGTTCGGCTTTCCATCGGCGTGCAGGAACTTCCCCGTTCCCGCGAGCAGGCGCGACCGAAACGAAAACCCGCCGATGCGCAGCGGCTCCACCAACCCAGAAGGCTCGGCAGCCGGCTGAGCAGGGGACTGTGGCGGTTTCCAACCATGCGGCATCATCCACCTCCGACAAACGTGACAATCTCGACGCGATCCCCGTCCGCGAGCCGGCGTTCGGCAAACGAGGCGCGGGGGGCCAATTCTTCGTTAATTTCAACGGCGACCCGCTGCGGGGCGAGCTCAAACCGCGCGAGGAGGTCGGCGACGGTGAGAGCGCCGTCGAGGGTCTGCGGTTCGCCGTTGATGTGGATTTGCATTGATGGACTCACGTCGGGATTATAGGGGCTGAGTGTTGGCATGCCCTTGAGGCCGCTCGCGTTTTCAAAGGTCACTCCATGAGGTCCGCCACAGAGCTAATCAGTGAGCTTAATGCGGTCGATGAGTCGACGACTATCGAGGCCAAGGCGGGGTCCGACATAGGCCGCTCAATCATCGAGACCGTCTGCGCATTTGCCAACGAACCGGGCCTTGGAGGCGGCTATCTGCTGTTGGGGGTTGAGCGACAGGCGGGAGGGCTTTTTGACACGGGGTACTTGGCAGTCGGACTATCGAATCCGGATAAGGTCCAGGCTGACTTGGTTACGCAATGTCGCGAAATGCTAAATCGGCCGATCCGACCCCAGGTTAAGGCTGAGACCATTGATGGAAAAGTGGTTGTGGTCGCGTTTGTGCCTGAGGCGGCCGCGGCCGAAAAACCAATCTACCTCCCCAAACTTGGGCTGCCACGCGGGGCATTTCGACGAGTAGGTTCGACCGACCACCAAGGAACCGAAGATGATCTAATAGCCCTCTATGCGGGGCATCAGACCGAGTCATATGACAGCACACCGATTCACGATACGGAGTTGTCAGACATTGATGCAGCCAATGTTGCCGAATACCGCCAGATGCGTGAACGAGCCAATGATGCTGCCGAGGAATTGGATTGGCCAGATGAGGACTTGCTGCGAGCGCTTGGATGCCTTGTGCGGGGGAGCCGTGGATTGACTCCGACGGCGGCGGGCATCCTCTTGTTCGGGACGGGCATTGCGCTTCGGCGGGTCTTTCCAATGATGCGGATTGACTACATCCGGGTCCCGGGCCGCGAGTGGGTGCAGGATCCGGAGCACCGCTTTGACACGATCGAGATTCGAGCTCCGTTGATTCCTGCCATTCGGCGTGCGACAAATGCGGCCTTGGACGACATTCCAAAGTCGTTTTCACTTCCTGGCAACGATATTCAAAGCACAGAGTCGCCTATCCTGCCCACACGAGTAATCCGTGAGGCCGTAGTAAATGCGGTAATGCACCGAAGCTATCGTATTCAGGGCCCTATCCAGATTATCAGGTATGCAAACCGAATCGAGATTCGGAACCCGGGACATTCTCTCAAATCAGAAGACGAACTTGGGGAGCCGGGGTCGCGTACACGAAACCCGTACATCGCTGCAGTGCTTCACGACGTGAACATCGCCGAGACCAAAGGGTCTGGAATTCGTGTAATGCGGGATCTGATGCAGCGGAACAACCTACTGCCGCCCACGCTCGAGTCGATGCGGCAGCCCGATCAATTCGTTGCCACATTCTTGTTCCACCACTTCTTAGGACCTGACGACGTTGTCTGGCTGTCGGGGCTAATGACTGAGAAGCTCTCAGACGAGGAAGCCCGCGCTTTGATCTTCGTTCGGGAGGTTGGAGCAATCGATAATGCCGCATACCGAGAGATAAATGGCGTAGAGACGCTGGACGCTTCGTCACACTTGCGTCGACTACGTGACCTGAACCTGCTCGACAAGAAGGGTGCTGGCAATAGGACCTACTATGCGCCGGGCCCCCGGTTCTCAAGGAGCCCTGAAACGGAGCCTCAGGGACCCGGAAGCCAAAGTCAGGAGCCTCCCGGCCAAAGTCAGGAGCCTCCCGGCCAAAGTCAGGAGCCCCCCGGCCAAAGTCAGGAGCCTTCCCGCCAGAGTCAGGAGCTATCGGCCCGGAAGCGAGGCGCCCCCCCGCCCCGCTGCAACCGATTCGGGCTCCCATCGGAGCTGCATGATCGCATTGGGTCCGTCCCGAAACGCCCAAAGCAGGCGGAATTCAGAAAATTGATCCTTCAACTCTGCGCCTGGCAGCCACTCACGTCCGCCCAGCTGGCTGAACTCCTAGGACGCCAGCAACACCCCCTCGTCCGCGATCATCTCCGTCCGATGGTCGAGAGCGGCGATCTTGAGTACACCATCCCCGAGATGCCAAACCACCCGGACCAGTGCTACCGCACGCTATTTGACGGATGCGCCGGTCCGGTAGTAGAGTGAAGCGTTCCGGTCAGTGTCGGCGGGTGTCCGCCGGTCGGTCGCCGGGTGGCCTCAACTCCTTTCCGGCGTCCCCCTTAAACCGCGAGGCGAGTCGGGAGACGTTGAAGGCGAAAGCCGGATTCACGGCGGGCGCGTTTCTTGCGCCGGCGGTGGGAATGGGTGACACTTCATGGTAGACGCGCATCTCATTCGTGATTTTGACATTTCGGACGCCGAGCTCGACGCGCAGATGGCGGGGCTCGACCTCAGCAGCCTCGACGATCAGCTCAATAACACGCAGGTGCTGGAGCGTGGAACGTCGGACCTGATCAAGGCCCGCGTCATCGGCCTGCGCGGCGGCGATGTGCTGCTCGACGTCGGGCTCAAGAGCGAGGCCCTGCTTTCCCGTCACGAATGGGACGAGGACGAGTCGGTTTCCGCCGGCGACGAGGTCGAAGTGATCTTTGACGAAATCGAGCCGGAGACCGGACTGGTCATCGTCTCGAAACGTAAGGCGGATCGTATGCGGGCGTGGAACCGCATCGCCGAGAGCGCCCAGGAAGGCGACATCGTCGAAGGCCGCATCACGCGCGAGATCAAAGGCGGTTTGCTCGTCGACATCGGCGTGCCCGTCTTCATGCCCGCCAGCCAGCTTGATATCCGCCGGCCGGCGAAGCTGGATTCGTACATCGGCAAGAAGATCGAAGCGAAGATCCTGCGCGTCGACACCGACCGCCGCAACATCGTGATTTCACGCCGCAAACTGCTGGAAGAGCAGCGCGCGGCGTCGAAGGAAAAGCTGCTGAGCAACATCGAAGTCGGCCAGACGCGCAAGGGTATGGTCAAGAACATCACGTCGTTCGGCGCGTTCATCGATCTGGGCGGCATCGACGGCTTGCTGCACATCACCGACATGGCCTGGGACCGCGTCGATCACCCGAGCGAAGTTGTGAAGGTCGATCAGGAAATCGAGGTCATGGTGTTGAACATCGACCTCGAGAAAGAGCGCATCGCGCTGGGCCTCAAACAGAAGACCGCCAACCCGTGGGAGTCGGTCGCACAGCGCTACCCGGTCGGCAACCGCGTCAAGGGCGAGGTGACGAAGCTCGCCAACTACGGCGCGTTTGTAAAGCTGGAGCCGGGCGTCGAGGGTCTGGTGCACATTTCCGAGATGAGCTGGACGAAGCGCGTCGCGCACCCGTCCGACATGCTGACCGTCGGCCAGGAAATCGAGGTGATCGTCCTCGACATCAATCCGGAAAAGCAGGAAATCTCGCTTGGCCTGAAGCAGACCGAATCGAACCCGTGGGACACGATCGTAGAGAAGTACCCGCCGGGCACGCTGATCGAAGGCACTGTCCGCAGCCTGACGAACTACGGCGCGTTCGTCGAGATCGAGCCGGGTATCGACGGTCTGCTGCACGTAAACGACTTCTCGTGGAGTCGCAAGGTCAGCCACCCGTCGGAAGAGGTGAAGGTCAGCGATCAGATCAAGTGTGTGATCCTCAGCGTGGATCGTGAGAAGGCGCGCGTCGCGCTCGGCCTCAAGCAGCTGACGGAGGATCCGTGGGAGCGCGCGATTCCCGAGCGCTACCAGCCGGGCATGGTCATTCGCGGCAAGGTGACGAAGATCGCCAACTTCGGCGTGTTCGTGGAGCTTGAGCCGGAACTCGAAGGCCTGCTTCACATCTCCGAGTTGGCCGACGAGCAGATTGACGATCCCGAGAAGGTCGTGAAGGTCGGCGAAGAAGTCGACGTTAAGATCCTGCGCGTGGATACGCTCGAACGAAAGATCGGCCTGTCGAAGAAGCGAGCCGACTGGTCGGGCGATGTCGAAGAGAGCGCGAGCGAGCCCGAGCCGCGCAAGAAGCTCCGCGGCGGCCTCGGCGACGGTCAGGGCGATACGCTGATATAGAAAAACCCAAAATCACATTGCGTCCGGTAATTCGGATCGCTAGTTTGAAGAGAGGCGGGGGCGATCCCCGCCTTTCTTTCATTTCCGGGCACATCTGGAGGACTCCCATGTCCATGGCCCCAAGAGACTCTTGGCGTCGGAGCGCCATCGTTGTCGGCCTGTTGGTCGGCCTAAGCGGCTCCGCCCTCGCCACCCCATCGCTCAACTCCCTCACGATCGACCAGGTGGATTGGAACTCGACCGCAAGCGGCGTTGTTTCCAACAGCGAGTACGGACACGTTGAGATCACATTCACTGCTGACCCGAACCTTGTCGCCTATCTGAATGTTGTCGGATCAGTCGGGGCCGGGCCGCGCGCGTGGCTGATTCAGAACCTGCCATTCCTTCCGATCTCGCGCCTGGGGCTCCCAAACTCGGAATGCTCGCGCGTCATCGACTTGACCGGATTGGGCATTTCGCGCGGGAGTGACATCACCGGATCCTCGCTGAATTGGGCCGCCACGCTAACAACCACGCCGCTGAACACCGAACCAAACATTCCCCTCGCCAACGTCCTCACGATCGGGCGTCGGCTGTTCAACTTTGGAGCGGAACGATTAGTAGGCCCGGTCCTCGCCGGGCTGTTGGGCGCTCCCCTCCCGCCAAACAAACCGCTGTGGGACGGCAACACCATGTCCAAGGCTGCGTGGAATTTCGGTATGCCGAACGGCGAGCAGGGGACAAACCAATGCGGTCCCGCCGCGCTAACCAACAGCATTCACTGGATGGCGGCGCGTTTCCCCGCCCAGGTGTTCCTGTTTGGTCAGTCCTGGAACGATACGCTCTTCAAGTTCAAGACCTACACGAATTGGGCCGCCGCGACGGGTATCGGTCAGCGAGACGCGATTGTCGGCAAGCTGAAAATGGCGACCGATCCCAACAAGGTCTTTCTGCCCGGGTTAAATGTCAAGTATGAAGCCGACAAGGGGCTGACTGATCTTGGCGCCCGCGTCACGGTCAATGGGCAGACCGCGCATCGTGTCGGCGGCGGCGCGCCACCGACGTTTGCCTGGCTGCTTTCCGAGCTGCAGAACGAAGCCGATGTCGAAATCAGCATCGACTGGCTGGCGGACATCCCGGCGGTCGGTCCCAATTGCGTTGACGGTAACAACTGTCCGCCTGACCCCAACGGGCGCGCGTACTACTGCGCGATGGACGAGGACGGCGTAACGAACATGCGATGCGTCCCGGTAGGGGCCCTGTACTATTCGCAGGCCGGGGGCGCCCGCGGACAGGCGCGCGTCAAGACAGGTGGTCACGTGGCCACCGTGGTGGGCGCTCTTCGCTTCGGCAACAAGATGTTTGTCTGGACGAACGACGACGCCAATCAGGCTACCAAAGTCACCGACCCCAACGATCCGAACGGACCGCCGATCCCGCCCGCAAACGGCGGCCTGCGCACGAACCTCGCGCATCAGGTGACGATCGAAAACACGATCAATGGCGTCGGATACATGCGGTTCAGCGGCTTTGGCACGAACAATCGCATCAAGGCGACCTACTCCGAGAAGCTGCAGGTGAAACCCGTCAACGACGATTGCGTTTCCGCCGACCCGATCCCCGTTCCGGGGACCGCAAGCGGAAGCACGCTGTTTGCTTCAGAGGAATCCGACTTGCCGACATGCGGGACCGCGATCTCGGCGCCGGGGCTATGGCACGTGATCATTGGCACGGGGACCACGATTACAGCAACGACATGCAACGCCATCGGTGGCACCGACTATGACACGAAGCTGAACGTGTACACAGGCGATTGCAATGCGCTGGTGTGCGTAGCGGGCAATGACGACGACACCGACTGCAACTCCGCCCTGCATTCGACGGTCACGTTCTGCTCCAATCCGGGTCAGCCATACTTGATTCTGGTGCAGGGATTCGGCGGCGCAACGGGCAACTATCTGCTAACCGTCACGGATAACGGCTTGCCGTGCCGCGGCGCATGCTGCCTGAGCGGCGCTTGTTTTGGATCGCTCACCGGCGACGATTGCGCCACGTTGGGCGGCATCTACCTTGGAGATGGGACAGATTGCAACGGCGTGAGTTGCGTGGCGCCGCCCAATGATGACTGCCAAAACGCCGAGCCCCTGTCGCTTCCAGGGGCGGTGTTCGGGTCCAACCGTTTCGCGACGGTTGACAGTCCCGGCACGTGCGGGACGTCGGTCGGGACGGTTGGCGATGTGTGGTACACGGTGGTCGGCACGGGCAACCAGATCCGTCTGACGACCTGTGCGCCGGGCACCAACTTCGACACGAAGATCCAGGTGTGGTGCGGCGATTGCGGCGCGCTGACCTGCATCGGCGGTAATGACGATGGTTCGCCGTCCGGCGCCAGCCCGGATCCGAACTGCGTGATTCCGGAGACCGGCAGCACGTCGAACCGCGCTTCGACGTTCACGTTCTGCTCGCAGTTCGGCGCTGTGTATCACATCGCCGTCTTCGGGTTCAGCAGCGCGTCGGGCGACTTCGAGCTGCATGCGACCGATCTCGGCACGCCGTGCGCCGCGACGGTGCAGTGCCTGCCGACCGGCGCCTGCTGTGTGGGTCTGGTTTGCAGCATCACGACCCAGTTCGAGTGCGCCAACCTGGGCGGTCTGTACTCGGGTGACGGCACCAACTGCGGTGGCCAGGTTTACTCGACCATCGACGACTGCAACAACGCGTTCGAGGACATCAGCGGCACCGGCACGTTGGCGGCCTTCGCCAGCAGCGGTGACGACAACGCTGAGGAAATCCCGGTTGGCTTCACGTTCACGTTCTTCAACGATGATCACAACAGTGTCTGGATCAGTTCGAACGGTCTGATGGTCTTCCCGCCGTCCTCGGAAACGGACGCGGATGACTTCTCGAACGACGTGATCCCGAGCGCGACCCTGCCGAACAACCTGATCGCGCCGTTGTGGGATGACCTGACGACCTCGGCCGCCACCGCCACCGTCCACTACGAGACGCAGGGCGTGGCTCCGAATCGTCGCCTGATCGTGCAGTGGACGAACGTGCCTGAGCTGTCCGGCGCTATCGTGCCGAACACGTTCGAGGCGATCCTGAGCGAAGGTTCGAACAAGGTCGAACTGCGTTACCTGCAGGTCGATCCGCAGGTCACCGCCAACGACTACACGGTCGGCGTTGAGAACCAGACCGGCACGGCCGGCCTGGCGGTCAACACGGCGTTGCTGGCGTCGGGTGATTGCTACTGCATCCTCCCGATCTGCTACTCGAACCCGTGCTGCCCGGATGTCAACGGCAACGGCAGCGTGGACCTGTCGGACCTCGCCGGCCTCCTGTCAGGCTTCGGCACGTTCGCCGGTGACGCGCTGTACAGCAGCAAGGCTGACCTGGATCAGGACGGCGATATCGACCTGTCCGACCTGGCCGGTCTGCTGGCCCGCTTCGGTCAGACCTGCCCGTAATCGGGTAGCCTGATCGGACCGATCCCGATTCGGGATCGAGATGTAAGGTGAATCCGGGCGTCGCGAAGGCTTGCTTTCGCGGCGCCCGTCTTTTTTTGAAGTTGCGCCGAAGTTATCGGCAGGTTTCAGAACCTCTGAGCGAGTCCACGGGCCACGAATTCGCCATAAGTTCGTGGGGAACGCCGGTTTGCATTGACCCACGCGGTTTCGCTCGACTACACTTGAACGGACATTTCTGGCGACTCGAACGCGGCTGACATTAAAAGGCAGGCGAGCCTATTGTCCGCGCTTTGGGGAATCGACAAGGGGAAGCGAAAAATGAGGAATCGGATTTTGTGTAGCTGCCTGATCGCGTGTTGCGTCGCGACCGGGTATGCGGGGTTCCCGTCCAATGACGACTGTGCGGACGCCCTCGGGCTCTCGTCCACGACCGCCATCGGCGACACCACGTCGGCGACCGACGACATTGCGCCGACATGCGGCACCACCGTCAGCGCGCCGGGCGTGTGGTACATCATGAACGGCACCGGGACGAACGTCACGGTTACCACATGTTTTGATGACACCAACTACGACACGAAGCTGAACGTGTACTCGGGCGATTGTGACAATCTGGTGTGCGTCGGCGGCAACGATGACGACTTCGGCAACCCCGACTGCAATTTCCCGCGCGGCATAGGCTTCCCTTCGACGGTCTCGTTCTGTGCCGAAACCGGCACGGACTACTTGATTCTGGTTCAGGGTTTTAGCGGAGCGGTCGGCGAGTTCCATTTGGAAATCATCGATTCGGGCGTCGCGTGTGTCGGCGCCTGCTGTCTGGGTAACGGCACGTGCCTCGATGGTGTTTCACAGGCCAACTGCACGGCGCAGGGCGGCTCCTTCAATGGCGGCGTTTCCTGCGGGGCCATCAGTTGTGAAGGCGCCTGTTGCATGGGCGATGGCACGTGCGAAGTATTGTCGCGATCCGCGTGCGCGACGGCCGGCGGCCATTACAGCGGTGATGGCACGGACTGCGGCGCGGCCACTTGCGAAGGCGCCTGCTGCTTCAATGACGGAAGTTGCACCGACGGCACGCGCGATGAGTGCGACACCGCGGGTGGGACGTTCCAGGGCTTCGGCACGTCGTGCGGTTCGGTCAGCTGCCCGGTTCGTCCGGACAATGACGACTGCGACGACGCGATCGCGCTCTCCAGCCTGAACGGCCAGGTATACGGCGACACAACACTGGCGCAGGCCGATCCGACCGCTTTCACATGCGGCACGACGATCAGCGCGCCGGGCGTGTGGTATTCGATCGTCGGCAACGGCCATCGCGTGAACATCACGACCTGCTTTGAAGACACGGCCTACGACACGAAGCTGAACGTCTATAGCGGCTCATGCGGCAGTCTGCTGTGCGTGGCGGGCAATGACGATGACTTCGGCAATCCGGATTGCAACTTCCCGCGCGGCATCGGCCTCCCGTCGACCGTGTCGATCTGCACGTCGGATGGCGAGACCTATTACATCTTCGTCCAGGGCTTCGGCGGCGCGGTCGGCGAGTTCCTGCTCAGCGTTGAGGACACCGGCGTGAATTGCACCGGCGCCTGCTGCATGGGCGACGGAACCTGCCTTGGCGGTCAGGCGGAAGCCGACTGTCTGGCGGCCGGCGGCGACTTCGGCGGCGAAGGTTCGACATGTGCGGGCATTAGTTGCGAAGGCGCCTGCTGCTTCTTCGACGGCTCGTGTGACGCGACGACGCGCGATGATTGCCAGGGGCGTGGCGGCACCTACCAGGGTCCGGGCACGACCTGCGCTTCGGTCACCTGCCCGATCGCGCCGGAGAATGACACCTGCGTTAATGCGATCGAGCTCAGTTCGCTGAACACCACCGTTTCGGGCACGAATGTCAACGCCCAGACCGACAATCTCGGCACCTGTGGCACGACAACGGGCAACGTGGGCGTGTGGTACTCGCTGGTCGGCACCGGCACGCAAGTCACCGTTGACACCTGCGATCCGAACACGACGTATGACACCAAGCTGCAGGTTTACTGCGGCACGTGCAACGCGCTGACCTGCATCACCGGCAACGATGACAACTTCAATTGCACGAATGGCAGTGGATTGACCTCCGAGGTTACTTTCTGTGCCCAGGCCGGCGCCACGTACTACATCCTCGTCGACGGCTTTGCCGGCGCCACCGGCTTCTACACGATGCACATCAGTTCCGGTGGTTCGTGCGCGGCGACGATCGAGTGTCTGCCGACGGGCGCCTGCTGTGTCGAAGGCGATTGCACGGTCACAACTGAAATCGGTTGCGGCAACCTGGGTGGCAGCTACCTCGGTGACGGCACCGATTGCGGCGACGGCGGCTACACGGGCTTTGTGACCTGCGACAATCCGTTTGAGAACATCAGCGGAACGGGCACATTGGCGGCGTTCGCGAGCTCGGGCGACGACCAGGCCGAGGAGATCTCGCTTCCGTTCAACTTTACGTTCTACGGCGTCAGCTACAGCTCGGTCTGGGTCAGTTCGAACGGCCTGATTGCGTTGCCGCCGACCACCGAGGCGGACGCGGACGACTTCTCGAATGATCCGATCCCGAACGCGGCGATTCCCAATCTGTTCATCGCCCCGTTGTGGGATGACTTCAACCCTGGGACGAGTGGTGACGTCTTCGTCCAGACGCTTGGCACGGCGCCGAATCGGCGGTTCATCGTGCAGTGGAACGCAGTGCCGCAGTTCAACACCACCAGCCCGCTGTTCACGTTTGAGGGTATCCTGTTCGAGGGCTCGAACGCGATCGAGTTCCGCTACTCGAACGTTGCTCCTGAGACGCCGGCGGGCGACTACACGATCGGCATCGAAAACGGCGATGGCACGCAGGGCTTCTCGGTGCCCGGTTCGTCCATCACCAACGGCTCGTGCTTCCGCATTGAGCCGATGATGGCCATGAATCCGTGCGACGATCAGGCGCCGTGTCCGGACATGGACAACAGCGGTCTAGTTGACCTGTCCGACTTGGCGCGTCTGATCGCGGCGTTCGGCCGCTCGGTCGGCGATCCGGGCTACGACCCGGCGCCCGACTTCGACAACAGCGGCACGGTCGACCTGAGCGACCTGGCGTTGCTGCTGTCGCTGTTCGGCCTGCCTTGCCCGTAACGCGGGTCGGGCTGTGATG
>JAGQOO010000079.1 GCA_020427345.1 Phycisphaerales bacterium
CCAGTCGCTGGTCCAGCGATTGGAGTGGTCCGGATTATTGCTCGGATCACCATCACGGAAGCGCTCGACCATGATCTGGTACCAGACCGCGTTCTTGGCCCAATCGGGCGTTGTAAATACGTTGCGAGTCATGTAGCTCTTGTAAATGACCTCTGGATACCTGAATGTCGCGTCGCCATCCGCGAATGTAAACGTGTACGCCACCCGCACGAGCCCGGGTGTGCGGTTCGAATGCGAATTCTCCCCGATCGGCAGGTCGCCCTCCCACAGCGTAAACAGGCCGTCATCGAGCACCGGCCACAGCGCAGCGGATCCGCCCTCCCACACCACGTGAACTTGTTCCACGTCATGGCTCAGCGTCTGCACGCGGACCAGCGCCCGATCCTCGCCAAGCGCCTGAAAATATACCGAGCGGGCGGAATCGTGCTCGACCCCGGATGCGTCCACCTGCCCATCACCCAACTCCGCCGGCGATCGCGTCAGGTTCGCCAGCCGTCCGAGTTTCAGGAGCGAGTTCTCGCCGCTGTGGCCATCAGGAGCGCCGAAGACATTCCGCGGATCCTGCGTCCACTCCCCGCCGTTGACGACGAACTTGTATTCGTGCCTTCCCGCCGGAAGTGAAACAGTTGCGGTGTACGTCCCGTCGCTGTCCTCGTCGGTCATTTCAGTCGCGCCGGCGTTCCAGCCGTTGAAAGTGCCCGCGAGCGTAACCCGCTTTACTTCCCGGCCGGGCGCAAAGTGGAAAACGCACAGCCACTGGCCGTCGTCGCCCCTGTCCGCGCTGATCGACGGCGGCAGGAGCCCCGCGCTATCGTCCATCCCGGCCTTCAGCGGCGGACTATCCGGCGGGAACCCCGCCCCGACCGTGCCCACCGTCGCGCCGATCAGCATCACGGCGATCGCCGCGAGTCGTCGACCGTTGACACTCCATTTCGCGCCGCCCCGCTTCAATTCGACCACATCGCGTTCCTTTGATTGCCGCGCATTCCGTTTCGCCTATACTTTTTCCCGCAGGACGCAAACGGCGTCGTCGCCCTGCGCGGCCCTTTCGACCAAGTAGATTGCTAAGCGTATGCAGAACCGGCTGCTAAGCCAACTCGCGCTGATCGCCCGCTGGGTTCTGGCCGGAATTGCCGCCGGATTCGTGATCTGGGCTTTCGCGCGCGTCGGCGCCCGCACAGTGCGCGACGTGCTGGCCGGCGATACCCGAACCGAAATCACGGTCATGCACTGGGCAGGCGGCGGCGGTCAGGAAGAGGACCGTATTGTCGCCGATCTGATCGCCGATTTTGAAAAGAAGCATCCCGAAATCCGTGTCAACCGCATCAACCCTGGCGACACTAATTCATACTACAACAAACTGCAGACCATGTTCGCCGCCGGGAAACCGCCGGACGTGTTCTATATGGGCTGGGAGCGCTTCCCGGCGTTTGTATCCAAGGAACTGATGCTCGACCTTGAGCCGCTGATTGAGCGGGACAGGGGATCATCCGAAGCGCTGGATCTCAGCGCGTTTTACCCGATTACGCTCGATATCTTTCGCTTCGGCCCGGACGGCGTAGGCAAGGGCGAGCTGTACGGCATTCCCAAAGACTTCACGACAATCGGGTTCTACTACAACAAGTCGCTCTTCGATCAGGCGGGCGTGCCGTACCCGCGCGATGACTGGACGTGGGACGACTACATCGACGCGTGCCGGAAAATCGGCAAACTTGAGGGGTGCTGGGGGTCGGAGTTCGTCAGCTGGCCGTGGATCGTTCGCGGATATCTGCTGACAGAGGGCGTCGACATTTGCGACGACGCGTTTCGCTCACGCGCTACCGAACCCGAAGTCTATGGCGCGCTGCAGCGCTTCATGGACTGGCGTTTTGACGAGGACCAGACGCTCACGAGCGGAAAAAGCAAAGTCGCGACCGGCGAAAGCGTGTTCCTAACCGGCAAAGTCGGCATGGCCGGTCCATTCGGGCGCTGGGTGACGCCGAGCTATCGCAAGATAGAAGGTTTCGAGTGGGACTTCGCCCCGATGCCGCGCGGCAAGGCGCGCGGCAACGTGATCGCCACGGTGTCGTGGTCGATCGCCAAGACGTCGCCGCACCCCGAAGCCGCGTGGGAACTCATCAAGAGCCTGTGCAGCGCCGATGGCCAGGCCCGCGCCGCGCGACTGGGTCTCGCTGTACCGACGATTCGCGCGGTCGCCGAATCCGACGCGTTTCTCGATCCGACCCTGCCGCCCGCGAACAACCGCGCGTTTATCGATCAGGTGCAGTATTGCAATGTGATGCGCTGGCCAACGGACTCCCGGTTTGAGCAGCGCCTGAATAACCGCCTGTGCGAAGGCGCCCTCCGCGTCGGCGAACCGCCGTTGAAAGAGGCCATTGCGCAGATGGAGGCGGAATGGGCCAATGATCGCGAATCGCCGCTGAATCGCGACGATTTTCCGCGCGTGCGCTGGAATCTCATCATCGGCGTGATCGCCACGACGTTGATCATTGCCGGAGTAATCATCGCAGTGATGTGGCGACGCCGTCGCCCCGGCAGACTCGCCGTCAGCGAGGAACTCGCCGGCTACGCGCTGGTCAGCCCGTGGGTGA
The DNA here is from genome assembly GCA_020427345.1 of Phycisphaerales bacterium. Lineage (GTDB taxonomy): Bacteria > Planctomycetota > Phycisphaerae > UBA1845 > Fen-1342 > DSPM01. The sequence continues at coordinate 2,592 of JAGQOO010000079.1, forward strand.
TCGGCTTCGCCATCTTCATGGCGTTTCCGATCGTGCTGTCGCTGTTGCTGGCGTTTTCGAAGTGGAGCGGGTTGTCAACACTCGACGCCGCCCGCTGGGTCGGTCTCGCGAATCTCCGCGAGCTCGTCTTTCACGATCCGAAATTCTGGACGAGCCTGCGCGTGACGGCGTGGTTCGCCGTGTTCGCCGTCCCGGGCGGGCAGATTCTCGCCCTGCTCGCGGCGATGCTGCTGAACAATGATGTCCGTTTCTCCGGGTTTTTCCGCAGCGCCTGGTACTTGCCGAGCGTCGTCGCCGGCGTCGGCGTCGCGATTTTGTGGCGCTGGGTGTTCGATGGCGATTTCGGCCTGCTGAACAAGGTGCTGCTCGGCCCGATCATGAGCCTCTTCCACATCAAGCCGCCTGAGTGGCTTGACGCCGACGCCGACTGGTTTGGCCCGCCGGCGTTCGCGATCATGAGTTTCTGGTCGATCGGCGGTGTAATGGTGATCTACCTCGCCGGGCTCAAAGGCGTGCCGGTCGATCTGTACGAAGCCGCCGCGATTGACGGCGCAACGTGGAGTCGCCGCATGCGCACGATCACACTGCCCATGCTCAGCCCGGTGATTTTCTTCAACTTCATCATGGCAATCATCGCGTCGTTTCAAGTGTTCACGCAGGCGTACATCATGACCGGCGGCGGGCCCGGTGACACAACCCGGTTCTACGTCATTTATCTGTACAACCAGGCGTTCGAGTTCCATGAAATGGGCTACGCATCGGCGATGGCGTGGTTGCTGATGATCCTGATCCTGCTGCTGACGCTGATCGTGATGCGCGGCAGTCGCCGATTTGTGTACTACGAGGCGCTGAAGGCATGACCAGACAGCCGACCGGATACACACGCGCACAAGCGGCGGTGGCGCGGCGCGCCCGCGCCGGGCAGGCGCCGAGCGCGACATCACAGTTCTTCATTTACGCGGCGCTCACGATCGGGGCGGCGCTGTTGTTGTTCCCGCTTTGGTGGATGATCGTCGTCAGCCTGTCCTCGCCGCTCGACGCCGCCCGCGCCGCCGTCAGCGCGGAGGGCTTTTCGCTGATCCCGACCGATCCGCATTGGGGGAACTACCCGGCGGCGCTGGAAGCGATGGGCGCGCGGAAGTGGGAGAGCTTCTACGACGCTTTGGCGAACACGATCGTGCTCTGCACGCTGACCGTCATCGGCCAGGTGCTGTCATGCAGCCTGTGCGGTTACGCCTTTGCCCGACTGCGTTTTCGCGGGCGCGAGCCGCTGTTCATCCTGATGCTGGCGACGATGATGTTGCCCGCGCAGGTCACGATGATTCCGCTCTTCATCCTTTTCCGTACGCTCGGCTGGATCAATTCGCTCGCCCCGCTGATTGTGCCGACGTTCTTCGGCAATGCGTTCTACATCTTCATGTTCCGCCAGTTCTTCGCGCAGATTCCCGAAGCGCTGGTCGAGGCGGCGCGGATCGACGGCTGTGGCTATCTCGGCGTGTGGGCCCGCATCATGCTGCCGCTGTGCCGCCCGGTCATCGCGATTACGGCGATTTTCACGTTCATGTTCTTCTGGAACGACTTCCTCGGCCCGCTGATTTATCTACAGAGCGAGGAGAAATACACACTCGCCGTCGCGTTGAATTCCTTCCGCAATCAGTACGGCGGCGTAAACGAAGTGCACCAGTTGATGGCCGCCAGTATCGTGACGATCATCCCATGCGTGGCGCTGTTCTTCGTCGCGCAGCGGCATTTTGTTGGCGGTCTGAGCCTCGGCGCCGTCAAAGGCTGATCGACTTCGCGCCGATTCGGAGAGCTTGCCGTGCAGGACTACGAGAAACTCGGCGTTTTCTATATCGGGCGGGAAACCCGCGGCGATGAGCCCGGCGAACTCGTCCTACTCGACTCGCGCGATTTCACGACCCACGCCGTCTGCGTCGGCATGACCGGAAGCGGCAAGACCGGCTTGTGCGTCACACTGCTCGAAGAGGCGGCCATCGACGGCATTCCGGTCATCGCCATCGACCCCAAAGGCGACCTCGCCAATCTGGCTCTGACGTTTCCCGACCTGCGGCCCGACGACTTCCGGCCTTGGATCGATCCAGCGGCGCCGGCCCGCGCGGGGATGTCGCCCGATGAGTTCGCCGCGAAGGAAGCCGACAAGTGGCGCAAGGGTCTGGCCGATTGGGGGCAGCCGCCCGAGCGCATCCAGCGTTTGCGCGACAGCGCGCCGGTCACGATTTTCACGCCGGGCAGCCCCGCCGGGGCGCAGGTCCGGGCACTTGGGACGTTGGCCGCGCCGCCGCCGTCGGTCATGCGGGATGAAGAAACGCTGCGCGACCGCGTACTCGCACTCGTGTCCAGCCTGCTGACGCTAATTGGGGCAGACGCTGATCCGCTGCAAAGCCGTGACCACATTCTGCTTTCGACAATCGTTGAACGCGCGTGGCGCGAAGGCCGAAATCTCGATCTTGCTTCTTTGATCGCCGCTGTTCAGACGCCCGGCTTCGAGCAAGTCGGCGTGTTCGATCTGGAGTCGTTCTATCCCGGCAAGGAACGCTTCAAATTGGCGATGACGCTGAACAACCTGCTCGCGTCACCCGGCTTCGCGGGTTGGATGGAGGGCGAGCCACTCGATCCGCAACGACTGCTGTACACGCCCGAGGGCAAGCCGCGCGTCTCGGTGTTCTCGATCGCGCATCTATCCGACGCCGAGCGCATGTTCTTCGTCACGCTGCTCCTGAACGAAATCGTCACTTGGATGCGCGCTCAATCCGGCGCCGGTAGTCTGCGGGCCCTGATCTACATGGACGAGATCATGGGCTTTTTCCCGCCAACGGCGAACCCGCCTTCAAAGCGGCCGATGTTGACGCTGCTCAAACAGGCCCGCGCGTATGGCGTCGGCGTTGTTCTCGCCACGCAAAACCCCGTTGACCTCGACTACAAGGGCCTTTCGAACGCCGGCATCTGGTTCATCGGGCGGTTGCAGACCGAGCGCGACAAAATGCGCGTGCTCGACGGTCTCGAAGGCGCGGCGGGCGGCGGCTTGAACCGCGCGGAGGTTGACCGGCTAATTTCCGGGCTGGAAAGCCGGCGATTCCTGATGAGCAACGCGCACGAGGACGGCCTGACGCTGTTTCAAACGCGCTGGGCGATGTCATACCTGTGCGGCCCGTTGACCCGCGCGCAGATCCAGGCGCTTCAGCCCGCGAAAGCCGCTCCGCCGGCGCCGCAACCCGCGACATCGCCAACACCGCCGCCATCGCAGGTTCAGCCCGCCGAAGTGGTCCAAGTCGCATCCGGCCCGCCTCCCCTGCCGCCCGAGGCGCCGCAGTGGTTCGTGCGCGGCGCGGGCGAGAGCGCGCGTTATGAGCCGGTGCTGCTGGGCGTAGCTCGCGCACATTACGCGCGCTCGTCACTGAACCTGCACGAGTCCGTCGAGTTGATCTTCACGAGCCCGCTCGACGACGAATCCGCGCTGGATCCGTGGTCATTCGCGCGAACACCCGCAGAGTTGCCGAATCTGGAATCGACGCCAGCTGCCGGACGGTACGGCGAACTGCCTGCGGAAGCCCATAAGGAGGCCGCGCACGTTCGCTGGCGCAAGGGTCTGGTCGGCCACGTCTATCGCTCTTGCGTCGGTGTCGTTTGGAAGGCGCCGGCGCTGCGGGAATTCTCAAGTCTCAACGAAACCGAGGGCGACTTCCGCGCTCGACTGCGCCATCGCCTGCACGAGCTGCGCGACGCCGAAATGGAAAAGCTGCGCCAGAAATACGCGCCGAAGATCGAACGCCTGCAGCGCCGCCTCGAAACGGCGGAGGAACGCGTCGAGCGCGAGCAGGCGCAGGTGAGCCAGCAGGGATATCAAACGGCGGTGTCGTTCGGGTCGACGCTGCTCGGCGCCCTATTCGGTCGCAAGAAGTTCTCAGCCGGAAATGTCGGCCGGGCGGCGACAACCGCCCGCGGCGCGGGGCGCATCGCGCGAGAACGCGGCGACGTCGCCCGCGCGAAGGAAAACGAAGCGGCGATTCGCGAAGACCTGGCGAGTCTCGAAGCCGAGTTGCGTGAACGGGTCGACGAACTGCGCGACCAGATCATCGTGGACGAGATCGCGCTTGAAGAAGTTCGGATTCCGCCGCGCAAGTCCGACATCGAAGTGCTGCGCTACGGCGTGATCTGGCTGCCGCGCGGCGCGCGCTAAGCCGTCGGCGCGCCCGCCATGATCCGCAACTCCCCGTCGTTCTCCGGCGCCTCCTCTTCGTGCGTCTCTTCGGCGACGGCTTCCCAGGACATTTTGACGGAGACGCTTTCCTTCTCGCGCTTGCGGCGCGCCTTCACACTGACGCGGAGTTCACCGTGCGGCGCGAGTGTAATCTCCTCATCGCCATGCTCGACGCGTAATTGTCCGCTCCGCAGGCCGTTGACGATCGCCTGCAGATACTGAGCCGCCCGGACCGGGTCCATCGCGCTGCGAACGCGCAGTTCATCAGACGCCATCTTGTTCCTCCGTTCAGAAAAAAACCCGACCGCCGCGCCCTGATCCCCGGCGATCGTTCCTCAATATTGTACGCCCTGCTTCCCCCCGTGTTGAGAGGGAATGCCCCCTAGCCCATGAGGCCGACGATGATGGCGGCGGCCGTGTCGAACCCCACGCCCCCACGAATCGCGTAGACGGGGCAGCCGGCAAGCATTGCCAAATAAGCGTCATCGTCGATCGGCGGCGGCATATCGCCCGGTTTCGTGTAGTAATGTGGACCAACCGACTTGGTCAGCGCGGCCAGCAATTCGGGTGATTCGGCCAGATCGACGCGCTCCGCCCGCGGCGGCGCGGCGTCCCCTCGTTCCCATGCCAGCAGAAACACCGCCCGCCCTGCCGCGCCGAGTTGAAAGGCGCAGCCGGGGAACGCCGCTGTCACGTCGACGTCATTCTTTTCTTCCAAGCGCCACAATTCGTCGGGCGCCAGTGCTTGCAGCCGCGCGATCTCCGCGCCTGGCAGCATGCCGCGCAGGCCGGGCTCATTCAACAGCGTTCCGGGATTCACGCGCGGCGATTTGGGAATGCCGTGCAGTGTGAGTTCGCCGTCGCGGCGAATGATGACGCGGTCATTGCTGACGAAATCAAAGCCGCGCGCCAGCATGCGCAGCGTCAGTGTGGACTTGCCGCGCCCGGACAACCCGGCGAGCATCGCGCCCGTTCCAGAACGTGTGAAAGCGGCCGCATGGCAAACCAGCCCGCCGGCGTCCACCAGGCGCTGCATGTAGCGGTTGTTGACGAAGTTGATGACCTGGTTGAGGTTCGCGGCGCACGGCCCGAACACGACGCTCTCATCTGCGCTCAGCAGCCCCATCATTCCTGTCGCCGGCTTGCGCGTCACGCGCCCATCTGCGAGATCGCAATACGCGTCCTTCACGCGGGTCTTGCCCGGTGAAGCGGGAAACGGACGAAACGCCAGGTCGCATCCCACATCGCCGGTCTCGATCGCCGCAATCTGAATACTCGGCCGATCAGTCGGCGCAGGAACAACAAATGCGCGCCAGTAATCGCTCAACCGTTGCGCGAGTTCGTCCGAGTTCGTGTCAATGATGGCTTCGCAGTCTTCCAGTCGCAGCACAACGCGGGCCTGTGAGGGGCGCGTCTCGCGCAACTGCGCGGCGAGTTCAGCAATCGTTGCCCCGCGCAGCCTCATGCGAGTTGACGCAACACATGGTTCGTAAACGCATCGGCCGCGTCGATACCGTGCGCTTCACGCAGGCCGCGAAATCCGCCGAACGCCGACACCTCAAAAACGAGCGGCCCATGCTCTGTTTCGGCGATATCGACGCAGGTGAAATCGAGGTCGAACAGGGCCTGCGCGCGATGGGCAAGGTCGATGATGTCGGAAGGCGGATCGGCTGGCTCATACTTCCCGCCGGCGCGAATCGTCGTATTCCACGAGCCGCCGCCCCCCACCCGCGCGTAACTCGCCAGGTACTCGCCGCCGACGAACGAAACGCCGAGATCGCGCCCCGGGAGCGCCACTTTGCGCTGAATGTAGAACACCTGGTTGCCGGCGGCGCGATAGTCCTCCAGGACCGCCGTCACGTCCTCTTCCGCGCGAACGACTCGCATGCCGCGCGCCTTTGTCGTGTACAGCGGCTTCAGCACAGCTGTCTTGAACTCGCGCACAATCTCTGCCGCCGCGGTGATATCCTCGGTCAGAATGGTATCGGGCATCGGAACATCGCCTGCGCGCAGGGCGACGGTGCAGGCCATCCGATCGAGTAATCGCCCGATACTGTCGGGCCGTGAGAAAACGCGCACGCCACGCTGCTCCACATATCGCAGCACTTCAAGCCGATCGAGCAAGTGCGGCGTGTAGCGCAATCCGAGCTTTTTGACCATGATCGCGTCGAGCGTCGTCAGGTCGATCAGGGCGCCGTCGCCCGTCGGGGATAGCGCTTCACCCGTTGTCAGATCAAGCCGGACCGCGCCGAGGTCGATCAACACAGCCTGATCGACGCGCCCGGCCACGGCCTCGAACAGGCGCTGCGTCGACCACGCGCCGGGAACGCCGACGACGCCGATACTCTTTTCAGAATGCCTCATATTGCCCGTCAGGTCAGTAGATCAGCACATCATCGGGCACATGATAGTCGGCCCACGGCGAGCCGTGATGCTCCAGCAGCGTTTCCAGCAGCAGCGTCGCCCGCTGGCGCATCACATTGGCAAAGTCGGAGTCTGTCTCGAATCGTGTCGATGTCGTGAACGAGCGCGCCAGGCCCAGCCCGAGCCGGGCCTCGAACGTCGCGTCGTCACGCTCGCGGGCGAACCGGCGGGCGAACGACATGAAACCGCGCGCCGCCCGATTCAGATTCGCCCGAATACGCGGCTCCGCCACCGGCAAACGGAATATCGAAACCAAGAAAACGGACACGTCCTGTACGTAGTCCTGCCGCCGCGAGCGATACACGTCAATGAAGTGCAGGCGATCCGTCAGGCTGTCATAGAGAATATTGTCGATGTTAAAGTCGCCGTGAATGAACACGGAGAACGGCGCCGGCAATTCCTCGTCCAGCCCGCGCGCCTGCGAAAGCAGTGACGCGAAGGACGGCGCCTTCACCGCCCCGATCTGCACGTCACTACCGCGGAAACGCGGATGAAGCCGGAAGACGTCTTCCAGCCGATCCGACATCTGTCGCGCGTAGTGCGCGTTGATCAGCTCGCTCTCGCGCGTGCGGTCCCAAATCCCCTCGACTGTCTGCTCGATGCGCGTCCTCGCCTGCTCGCACATCGGCGGTTCCGAGTTCATCAGCACATCCTGGAATGTGCGCCCCTCCAGGAATTGCAGCAGCAACGCCGCTTCGGTTTCCTTTTGCTGATACTCGACGACACGCGGCGCCAGGCCCGGAGCGATCTCCTCCCATCGCTCCAGGCTGGCGAGTTCCTTCCGCAGCTTCTCCGGATCGCCTTCCTTGAACAAAACGCGGCGAGGCCCCTCCGGCGTTGTCGCTTGCGCAGCGCCGACCCGCACACCCGACTTCGTGCCCCAGATCGACGACACGTCCACGTCATCAATCGGGCGGGCCAATCCGCCGCCCGATGACAGCGCTTTGTCCAGCATGCCGTATTGCTGCACCTTCAGTCGCTCGCCCACCGCCGCCGACAGGATCGCTTCGCCGATGTTCAGCAGCGCGTCGCCCATGCGCTCAAGGTAATGCAGGCAGAACATCGACAGCACGAGCGGCTCCGGTTCGCTTGAATCGCGCAGCTCATGCAGAATCTCCAGGTAGTCGTTGCGATACAAATCGTCGAGCTTTTCCTCGATCCGGCAAATCCGCATTGCCATTTCGGAATCGCGGCCGATCAGCGCCTCTTCCACGAGAGACACGCCTGTGGCGAGGAGTTCAAAATACTCGCCGTACTCGTATCGCCGCAGCCGCTGCGCATCCTGCAGCTGCCGGGCCTGGCGAACGGTATTGATGGAATAATCGCTGATACGCTCGAGATTTCCGACAACGATGATCACGGCGCGCAATACCGAAATCGTTTCGTCGTCGGCTTCCTGGTTTCGTGCGATGAGCGAGTAACAGTCGTTCTCGATCATCGCCCGTTGCGTGTCGATATAGTTTTCGCTGGATTGCAGGCCGCGCGTCAGCTCATCGGAGCGCTCGCCCAGCAGTCGGCGCGTCGTCTCCAACTGCTTGCTGACCTGCGCCAGCAACAGTCGGAAATTGCGGAATATCGCGTCCAGTCGCTTCATGGGCTCCGCGGCGTCGGTCTCAGGAGGCAGGCTTCACGACCAGCGGGCCGGCTTCAGCCTGCGCCCCTTGCTCGTCCCGCCACGACACTTTCAGCTCGATCCGCGCGCGGTCGCCGCTGTGCCGCGCCTCGAGACGCATCCGCAGCAGCCCGCGCGGCTCAAGCGTGATCGCGCGCCCATCGACCGACATTTCCAGCGAACCCTGGGCGAGCCCGTCCGCCACGGCGCGCAGATACCGCGCGATCGCCTTGGGTTCCTGCAGCGACTCGTACTTGAACTCACGGTTGTCGCTCGGCATTTTCCACCGTTCCTTTGCCGCCCGCCCGGGCCCTACCCCAGACGGGACTTGTAGTCCTCGATCAACCGCGCGCGATCCGCGCCGCCGACGATCAGGCTCTTGCGGATCAGGAGATTGTCCCAGGCCGGTTGGACGCCCAATTCCCGTCCGGCTTTCTCCGCCGCCTGCAACGCCGGGTCGATCGTCTTTTCACCGAAATGTGTGTCGTCTCCCATGAAAATCAACAGCGGCTCGCCCTGCCGCGCCGATTTGTTATGCCGGTTGACCCATTGAATCAGAAACTCCGTGTACTGCTGCGATTGCGGATTCCAGACCTCGATCCCATCGACGTCATAATCCGCCAGTAATATCGGCCAGAATTGTTCCGGATGCGGAATCACCAGCCGCCCGCCCAGCCCACGCACTTCCTCGATGATCTCATTCGTGAGATAGAAATGCTTCATCGAGAAATTCGCCTTAACAATCCGCTTGATCGCCGTCAGAAATATCTGCGCGTGGCTGATCAACTCATCATCAAAGCGAGTCCGCTGCTCGTTCAGGAAGTTGCGCAACAGCTTGTTCTTGAGCGCGTCAGGCGGCGTCGTGTCCTCATTCGCCTCGATCAGCCGCCTTACTTTCTCGACGTGTATCTGGACAAATCGCACCAGATCGTCCGATGCGCCAGTTACTTCCGCCGCGTCATCCACCCGCTCCTGGTACGCAGGCTCCAGCACCGTATCGATGAACTCGGTCAGCTGGCTGTTGCGATAGCGGAACGTGTGCGCCAACATCTTTCTTAGCACATCGGCGTCGCGCACCTTGTCTTCCGCAAAGTGCGCCAGAAGCTGTACTTTCGTATTGAATTCAGGCGAATAGCAGTCAATCTCGACGCCGGCGTAGCCGTTGAGCGACATCAGCACATTGTGCTGCGTCGGGATGATCAGTTCACTCTCGGCGTTGGGAAACATCGCCCGCACCCGATCCATGACCAGGTCCATGGGAACGAATTCCGGGTGCCAGTGGACAGCGATCACCTCTCGCTGCCGCGTGTCGACGAATGGCGGCGTTCGCAACCGCTCCACCTGCTGGGCGGTCAGGTCGACAGCCGTAATGCGCTCCCACACGCGCTGATCCGCCTCGGTCACGTCCGGCGTCAGCCTCGTGAAGTCGACATCCTCGCGTTGTTCAAAACGCAGCGCTTCCATTCGGTTCCTTGGGCCCCGGGCCGTGAACGGGTTCCCGCTTGATGGTGAACAATCGGACCCTGTACGCCGGGTGCCGACGCCGACCGTATCCACTGGCCAGCCAAGCGGTTGGGCCACTATTGCAGAGCATACCCGCCGGCGCCTCCCATTGCGAACAAACCCCGCCACAGGAACGCAAGGCCGCTATCGTGCCCGGATCGGGAGCCTCGCGTCCGGTTTCCGGCATCCGCGCTGCCCGGCCGCGATATACTCCCGCCGAGTCCCACGACCGCGATCCATCAACCGCAACAGGAGCCTCCCCCGTGTCAGCCCCCAAAATCCTCGCCTTCGGCGGCAGCCTGCGAGCCGACTCTTTCAACCAGAAACTGGTCAGCATCGCGGCGGGCGCGGCGCGGGAAGCCGGGGCGGAAGTGACGCTGTTGCGCCTGAGCGACTATCCGCTAGCGGTATACAACGGGGACGACGAGGAGCGGGACGGCCTGCCGGCCAACGCAGTCAAGCTGAAGAAACTCTTCATTGAATCCGACGGCTTTCTCATCTCCTCGCCGGAATACAACAGTTCGATCAGCGCGGCGCTGAAGAACACGATCGACTGGGTTTCGCGGCCGGCTCCGAATGAGCCGCCGCTGGCGGGTTTCGCCGGCAAGGCGGCGGCGCTGATGAGCGCCTCCCCTGGAGCGCTTGGGGGCTTGCGCGGGCTGGTCCATGTCCGGGCGATCCTCGGGAACATCCGCGTGATCGTGCTACCGGACCAGATGGCGATCAATTCCGCCCACGAGGCCTTCGATGACCGGGGCGCTCTACGCGACACGTCGAAACAGGAGATTATTCGCGGGCTGGGTCGCGGCCTGGCGGAGTTTCTGAAAAAGCACCGCTAGGCGAAACGGCTCCGCGCTCACCCCTTTGTCGGCTCGCTGCGAAAAAAAGAAGGCCGCTCGCCGGTTTCCCGGCTGAGCGGCCTCAAAAGCTGGCGATCACCTACTCTTGCCCGATCAGGACTACCATCGGCCGTGCGGACTTTACTACTGAGTTCGGAATGGGATCAGGTGTTTCCCCGCACGTATTCGTCACCAG
>JAGQOO010000007.1 GCA_020427345.1 Phycisphaerales bacterium
CGCCGGACGAACTGCAATGGGGCCTCGTCGAACTGGCCCGCCGACTGTATTCGCCCGAGGCGATCCAGCGCCGCCGCGAAAAGTTCTTCGAACAATCCCGCGCGGCGCGAAAACCCGGCGCGAACTAGCCGCTTCAATCCATACGCCAGTCGCTATCTCGGCGGCATCGAGAGTGACTTCGGCCCGATCAGGTCCGTCCGTTCCGCCGGCAGCTTCGGCGCCGGGCGATGCGAGAACTTCCGCGCATCCAGCACGTGCTTGCTTTCCAGCGACACAGGCTTGCCGCCGATGTACGCGTGCGTCACGCGGCTCGTCGCCTGACAAACGTGATCTGTCGTGACGATCACATCCGCCCGCTTGCCGACTGCGAGCGAGCCATACTGATCGTCGACACCGAGGATCTCCGCCGCCGACAGCGTCATCGCCCGAACGGCGGCGTCCGGATCAAGCCCGTGCGCGACAGCGAACCCGGCGTCGATCGGCATTTGCTTGACCAATTCGGAGTCACCGAAGGACAGGCAGAACCGCGCACCGGCGTCCGCCATGACCGACATCGCGCGATAGTTGCAATCCCATGTGTCGATCCGTCCGGGCAAATCAAACACGCCCTGGTAAATCACCGGCACATCACGCTCGACGAGCAGGTCCGCGAGTTTCCAGGCGTCGCGACCGCCGAGGATGATCGGCTTGAGTTCGAGTTCCTGCGCGAACTGCAGCGCCTCCAGAATCGCCTTGTAGCTGCCCGCGCGGAACAGCACCGGCTTCTGGCCGCGGACATACGGCCGCAACGCTTCGTAGCGCAAATCAGGCTCGATCGTGTCCGCGCTCGCGTCCAGCATATCCGCGTACAAGCGGGCGTCCCGGAAAAGCCGCTCCAATTCGACAACCTGCTCCAAAGGCTCGTTCTCGTCCGGCTTATCTTCCTCTTCCTCCTCGAACGGCGACTTGACCTTTTCGGTCAATGGCTTCGGCGGTTTCGACGGCAGATTCACGATGAGGCCGACGTCGCTCGCGCGCAACATCTCATTCATCGTCCAGCCGCTGAGTTCCACAAATCCTGCGCGCCCCGGGACCATCGGCTGCGAAGCGGCAATGACCGCGGACAAAATGCCGTCCGCCCGCGCCACGCCGATCATGGCGCTGTGCGGATTGAAACCAGACACGCCGAGCAGATCAGGCTGAAACTCACCGGATTCGAAGGCGTCCTTGGTAACTTCGACCTGCCCGATTTCGTTCAGGCCGAGTTGGGTGGCGGCGTTGATCAGTCCGGGCCAGACGTGCATCCCGCGCACGTCGATGATCTGCATCGCGGAGTTCAACGGCACATCACCCTCAGCGCCCATCGCCGCGATCTCGCCGTCGCGCATGACCAGCACGCCGTTTTCGATCGCCGGCCCGCTGATCGGGTGCAGTGTCGCGCCGCGCAGGGCGATCGCGTTCGGAATCTCAAAGGGCTGAACGCCGGGCTTGGTCAGTTCGCGCAGCATGTTGTCATAAGCGGCGGCCTCGTCCTCCGGCAGCCACAACCCGGCCTTGCCGTTGTCGTACGCGTCAAACCGCTTGATCGTTCGCCCTTGTTCCGGATGATCGACATCAAACGATTCGTGCTGGAAATACACTTCGCCATCGACGAGCGTCATCTCACATCGCGCAAACGTGTCCAGCGGGTGCCCGCTGAAAATCGCGACATCGCCATCTTTGCCGACCTCCAGACTGCCAACGCGATCCTGCAAGCCGAACAGCCGCGCCGCATTAATCGTGATCAGGCGCAGCGCCTCGTTCGGCGTCAGCCCGCCGTAACGCATACTCTTGGCGGCTTCGACGTTCATATGCCGCATCAGGTCGGCTGAGTCTGACTTGACCGTCGAGTTGACGCCGGCTCTCAGCAGCATCGCCGCGTTGTGCGGGACGGCGTCATACGCCTCGACCTTGTACGCCCACCAGTCCGCGAACGTGGCCGTGCCGCAGCCATGTCGCAGGATCTCCGGCATGATGCGATAGGCCTCCAGACAGTGGTGCAGGACGGCGACGCGCACGCCGAAATCCTCAGCGACGGCGAGCAGGCGCAGAATCTCGTCGGCGCGATAGCAATGGCAGTTGATCCAGATATCGCCTGACAGAATGCCGGCCAGTGCTTCAAGGCGCAGATCGCGCCGCACCGGCGCCGCGCCAGGCGCCTTCGCCCCTTCGCATTGTCGCGCGTAGACGCGCCCCGCCATCAGCGCGCGACGCAGAGTCGCCTCGACACCCAGACGCGTCGCGGGGAAACGTCGCGGCGTGTCACAATCACAACTCCACGGCCGCGGATTCGGCTTGCCGGGGTTGATGACGTTTTCGCCTAGCGCAAACTTGACGGTTTTGTGCGCGCCATCGAAGAACAATTCCGACGCCGGCCGGCCATAGCGCATCTTCAAGATCGCGTTCTGACCACCGATCGGGTTCGCCGATCCGTGCATCGTGTGGATTGTCGTTACGCCACCCGCGAGGGCGTGATAGATGCTGATGTCGTCATGCACGATCACGTCGCCGACGCGCACTTCGGGCACGACGCTCATCGACCCCTCATTGACGGCGGCGATGGCAATGTGCGAGTGCGGATCGACGATCCCCGGCATCGCCACGCGACCGCGGACATCGATCACCGCGACACCCGATGGCGCCGCGATGTCCTGCCCGATCTGCTTGATCTTGCCGTCGCGAATCAGAATGTCGGCGTTCGGCATGTCATCGCCGACGACGGGAATCACGTACGCGTTCTTCAGCAGCACGTTTCCGCCGGTCTGCACGCGCGGTTTGCGGTCTTCGTCGGTTTCGACCGCCCATTGCGGTTCATGGCCGCGAACATCGAGCAGCGGATCCTCGACTTGCTCGGTCTCGTCGCCGCTCATTTCTTCGGCCGCGTCATCGTCGCCGCCGGCGTCATCAATGTCATCGTCATCATCGTTGTCGACATCGTTCGGCTCGTCGGGTTTGCCGTGTTTCTCGACATCAAACTCGAACTCCCGCCCGTCGATCACGACGCGCGAAACACGGGCGTGCTCCTCGCCAAGGGGCTCAGTTAGCAGCGTCACGTTGCCACGCATTCCCGGCGCGAGCCTCCCGAGTATGCGCTCTGTTCCTGTCAGCGCGGCAGGCGCAACCGTCAATCCACGCAGCACGAGCCCCGCGTCCACCCCGCCCTCAACCAGTTCCTCCGCCGACTTCAGCGCGACAGATGGTTCTTTCGTTCCGAACGTCGTGAACGCCCAACGCACGCCCGCCGCTTCCAGCTTCGCCGCATTGTCAACGCGCTCCTGCCGCTTTCGCTCCGCTTCTTCATAGGCGGCGCTTGGCAAGAACGGACGATCCTCCCACTCCTCGCCATACAGCGATTCATCGTCCGCCGCCTTGGCGTAGTCCTCCGGCTCGAACTCGTATTCCTTGATCTTCTCGCCGAAGTCGAGCGAAACGAGCACCCATGTATCCGTTTTCTTCAGTCGATCCGTCGTTTCCCACGCGTTGGCGCCGCCGACGATCACCGCTTTCAACCCGAACTCATCGACGAGGTTCAGCACGCGGCCGATCTCATCCGCGCTGTCCGCCTCAAACGCGATCCGCCGCTCGCCTTTCACCAGCGGCGCCAGCGCGTCCAAGTCGGCGTCGTACTTGAACATCGCCGAGGCCTCGGGGAACTTGCGGACATACGCCTGCATGTCCATCTGCCATTTCGTGTCCAGCAGCGCCTGCCGCGCCTGCGCGATCGCGCCCAACAGCGTCCCGGGGTACATCCCGCGATCTTCAATCGCCCGCGCCGGTGGCGGCGCCAGTCGCCCCGTTTGCATAACGTCCGTAACGACAATCGCGTCGCGTGTCGGCCCGTCGTGCAGTTCCATCAGTGCCGCCGATCCACCCAAGATGTTCGTCGGCGGCGCCAGCAGCGCAGTCGTGAACCCGGCTTCGCGCGCCTTCTCAAACGTGTCATCAACGACGGTCACAAGTTCTTCCGCGCGGCAATGCGGCGCCACGCCCTTGCGGTTCGCCTCCCACATGCGCGTGACCGGCCCATCGGGCACTTCGGGAAATCGGCTCTCCAATCGCAGCTCGTCGTCCTCCGACACGCGCGGGTCTGCTACGCCGATCCGCGAATACGGGTCGATAAAGCCCGGGTACGCCCACTCCCCCTTGCCGTCGATCAGGCGCGTGCCGGGCGGCAGGGTCAAAGTCTGCCCCACCGCGACAATCGCGCCATCCCGAATCAGGATCGTGGCGTTTTCAATCTGTTTGCCGGGTTCCGTCGTCACCGTCACGTTCTGGATCGCGATCGGCGTCTGCAACGGCGGAAAGGCCTGCGCCGCCACGGACAATGCCACACACGCCCCAACCAGCCAACTGGCGAGCTTCAACATGCGTCACCTTGCGTTCTCGGAATGATCTCGAACTTGCCGCCGGACAAGGCGGTCCGCCAACGCGACGCCCATCGGCTGATGGCGCGCCGCTTGGCCCAGAGCGTCAGTATCGGCTAACCTCGTCGTTCCGGCAATCGGGCTTTGGTCACTTCCCGGTTTGCCGATGGCGTGGTTCCGGGCAGGGAGAGGCGTGGATGACGGGCAGTCTCCGGGCGCTGATGGCGCGACTGATTGACTACGCGGGCCTTTTCCCCCCCGCCAGCCTTGACCTTGAAACCACCGTTCAGAACTTCGTCGAATACACCGCCAGCGCCGACGCCTGGATGCTGGGTCGGCTGATTTGTCCGGTGGCGCGGTTTGAGGCGCTGGCCCCGCTGATCGCAAGCGGGCCGCGGGTATCGCTTTCCGCATTATGTGGACAGGCCGACACTCCCTCCGAGTGGAGCGCGCAGGTCGTTAGCGCGATGCGTTCCGCCGGCGAGTTTGTGAGCGGCCACAACGCGAGCATCGACGCCGTCGAAACACGCATGCCGATGGGGCCGCGATTCGCGATTCGCGAGGCGCTGCGCGAAGTGCTCGCCGCCCGCTCCGCCGGTCCGCTGGCCAACGCGCCGATCTTCGTCGAAATCGCGCGCGATGAGCAATGGGTAGACACATGCGCGCTCATCGTCAGCGAAATCGCCGACGCGAAAGCCGGCGACCAGGCCACATTGGGTTTCAAGCTGCGTTGCGGCGGCGTGACACCCGACGCGTTTCCGACTTCCGAGCAAATCGCCATCGCGATTGACGCGTGCGCACACGCGAACGTCCCAATCAAGTTCACCGCCGGCCTGCACCATCCGCTGCGCCATTTCAACGACGGCGTCGGCTGCGACATGCACGGCTTTATCAACGTTTTCACCGCGGCGCTGATGGCGTTTCAGCATGGTCGTGGCCGCGATACGCTTGTATCGATCCTCGAATCGCGTGACGCGAGGGCGTTTGAGTTTTCCGACGCCGCGCTGCGGTTCGCCGACTTGTCCGTCACGACGAAGGACATCGCCGCGCTTCGATCGCTTGTAACTTCGTACGGCTCGTGCAGCTTCGACGAGCCCCGCGATGATCTGGCCACCCTCGGGTGGCGCTAAAACGATGAGACCGCCATGCACCCAAACGACCCCGCTCTGAAGTCGTTCGTTCCCGGCGCCGACGATTCCGGCTTTCCGATTCAAAACCTGCCGTACGGCGTGTTTCGCACCCCTGCCGACGACAAGCCGCGCGTCGGCGTGCGCATCGGCGAGCATGTGCTCGACCTGAAGGTTCTGGAACACGCCGGACACTTTGAAGACCTGTTCGGCGACACGCACGTCTTCTGCAAGTGGGGTTTGAATCGGTTCATGTCACTCGGCGCCGAGGCGTGGACCAACGCGCGGCAGCGAATCAGCGAACTGCTGCGCGCCGACAACGGCACACTGCGTGACAACGCCGCGCTGCGCGAGCAGGCGCTGGTCCCGCTCGAAGCCGCACACATGCTGCTCCCCGCTGAGATCGGCGACTACACCGACTTCTACTCGTCCAAACAGCACGCGTACAACGTCGGGTGCATGTTTCGCGACCCGAAAAACGCACTCTTGCCCAACTGGCTGTGGATTCCAGTCGGCTATCACGGCCGCGCCAGCAGTATCGTCCCCAGCGGCACGCCGGTACGCCGCCCGCGCGGGCAAACAAAGGCCGACGACGCCGAGGCGCCGACGTTCGGTCCGTCGCGATTGCTGGACTTTGAGCTCGAAATGGGCTTTTTCACCGGTCCCGGCAACACGCTCGGCGAGCCGATCACGATCGAATCCGCCGAGCGCCAGATCTTCGGCGTCACCCTCGTAAACGACTGGTCGGCGCGGGATATTCAGAAGTGGGAATATGTGCCGCTCGGGCCGTTCCTGGCGAAGAACTTCGCGACGACCGTATCGCCATGGGTAACGCCGCGGGCCGCGCTGGAGCCGTTCCGCACGACCGGCCCCGAGCAGGATCCGCAGCCGCTTGAGTATCTGCGCATTCCCGAGTCGAAACGCGACGGCGCCCCAGCCGCCGGCTGGACATATGACATCAAGCTCGAAGTCGCGCTGCAGACCGAGAAACAACGCGAGCCGTTCGTGATCAGCCGCAGCAACTTCAAGCACCTGTATTGGACAATGGCGCAGCAGCTCGCGCATCACACCGTCAACGGCTGCAACCTGCGCCCCGGCGACCTGCTCGCCAGCGGCACAATCAGCGGCCCGACACCGGATTCGTACGGCTCGATGCTGGAACTCGCCTGGCGCGGCGAGCGCCCGATCCAACTGCCAAGCGGTGAAGAGCGGAAGTTCATCCAGGACGGGGACACGGTGATCATGCGGGCGTATTGCGAGGGGCCGGCGTATCGGTTGGATTTGGGGGAATGCGTTGGGCGCATAATGTAGGGAGCGGCTCGCAGCACCCTACTTCGCTGCGTCATCTTGCGGAACCGGCTTCTTCAACTCCGCCACTTTGTCATTCAAGAACGAAACGGCGTCGCGGCCGCCGACGATGAACGGTGCGCTCAATATCACCAGCGCCGCCAGCGCCAACCACGCCAGCGCCGCGCGGCCGATCACACGGCGCACTGACTCCGGCGCGTTGGCCAGCGGGCGGGCGAGGCACTCAAGCCCCCGGTCCAAGGCGCGATACGCCCGCTTGAAGATCGAGATTCTCGGCGCTCGGAGTCGCGTGGTCCCACCGCCGTTGGCCACTTCGCCGGATGCCGCCGTCGCCCCATCCGCCGACGACACAACCGGCGGGGCCTTCTTACCGACCTGAAACCGCAGCTTGCGCCCGGCGTCCGGGGCGGGAGCGTCCTCGGCGCCTTCGTCCCCCGCCGACGCGATCTCGGCCAAGGCGCCAGACAGGTCATCCTGCGCCTCCGGATCCGGCCCGGGCGGCGGATCCGGTTCTAGGGAGTCGTCGAGACTTGGGGCGCCCCCGACCTCCGCCAGTGCTGCTGCCAACTCGTCTTCGCCGACAATCGACGATGCGTCGTATCTCTGCGATCCCGCCTCAATCGAAGTGCCCGCCTCCGACGGCGCCGTCTCCAAATCGTTTTCAGCCGCAGCCGACGACGCGACGGGCTGCGCCGATTTCGATTCGGGTGATGAGTTAGCCACCTCGGCGAGCGCCGCCGCCAAATCGTCCTCAGTGGAGCCCGACGACACGTCCGAGCGCAGCGATCCCGCATCGGTCGGCGCAGGCGACGCCGGCGCCGCCGCGACTTCCGGTTTGGCGGTGTCGTTCATTTCTCGGACCCTGGCCGACTCGCTTTGTAGCGCCAGACCGCTGGCGACACAGACTCTCAAAGGGCGAATCGGCGCGCGGCTTCACCCACGCCGACAAACCAACCCAACACCCCCGGAGACCTCCGAACCCCACCGTTTATCAGGCCTTCGCCCTCGTGAATCCCCCTGAAAACCAAGGTCGGTCCACGCGCCCGAGACGCGCCCGATTGGAACCCTTCATACACACAACGAACGATGGGGGTATCCTCGTGCCGCATCACCTACGAGCCAGGTTGCTTTCGGTCTTGGGCTGTGCCGCTATTGTCGGCGCGTGGCGCACCGCGGATGTTCCATGCGCGCCGGCGCCGACTTCAGACGCGCAGACGCTGCGCGGCTGCGCCTGCTTCGCTCCCGGCACGCCCGAGGACTACATCGAGCGCGTCGAAGCCCTGATGTTTGCCAACGAGCAGTTCGCGAACTTCTCCGCCGCCTCGCGCTGGACGACCGCGGCGAACGGCTCAGCCACCGGAAACGGCACTCCCATTATCATCACCTACTCATTTGTACCTGACGGCGTGATCGGCGTTCCGAACGGGAGCTTCGGCGCCGGCATTACCACGGTAAACAATACGCTGCACGCTACGCTCGACGGGCAATTCGGCTCTACCGCGGCGTGGAAAAACGTTTTCCGCGACGTGTTTGACGCGTGGTCAGACATGACCGGCATTACCTTCGTCGAAGAAACCAACGATGACGGCGCGGCGTGGGCACAGAGCATCGGCGTACTGGGCGTGCGCGGCGATGTGCGCATCATCGCGGCGGCGCAAGACGGCGCATTCGGTGTGCTGGCATTCAATTACTTCCCGAATAACGGCGACATGGCGCTAGACAGTGGCGAGAACTGGGCGAATGCCGCCAACAGCTATCGGTTCATGCGCAACGTGCTCGCGCACGAACTCGGCCATGGCATCGGTCTGAACCACGTCAACCCGCGCGACGAAACCAAGCTGATGGAAGCGATCCTCGCGACGGCCTTCGACGGCCCGCAGGACGACGACGTCCGCGGCGCGCAGTTCTTTTACGGCGACGACTACGAAAAGAACAACACGGTTGGAACCGCCGCCAGCCTTGGCGCGTTTTCCAACGGCAAACTCGTTGAAGATCTGTGCCTGCACACGGCGTTTGATGTCGACTTCTACGAACTCACGGCCGCCGCAGGCACGGGCGTATCCGTTACTGTGACGCCGGTCGGCGCCGCGTATTCCGTCAGCGGCGATCCCGGCACACCACAACCGGTCGATACGCGCGCGATCCACGCCCTGACCGTGACGATCCTCGACGAAACCGGCGCCGAAACGCTGCGCCAGGCGGCGGCCTCCGTCCCGGGGCAGTCCGTCACGACGGTTCCCGTTCCGGTTCCCGGCGGCGACAGCGGCTTCATCGTGAAGGTTCACACCGAGGGCATCGAGAACTCTCCGCAGCGCTATAAGCTCACGTTCTCGCAAACGTCGGCGACGATTCGCGAACTGACGCTGACCGCGACTTCAGTCGGCTCCGTTGTCGTCAGCGCCAATCCGCCGGATGTGGTCGCCGTCGACGAGCCGAATGCTCCGACGACCTTGTTCTACGAGGACGGCGAAACGGTCATGCTCACCGCACCCGACGCCGTCGATGACCTGCTATTCGATCACTGGATAGTCGATGATGCAGCGCAGGCGGACGGCGAGCACACTGTCGTCATCACTATGAGTGCTAACCACGTCGCCGAGCCCGTCTACTCCGGCGCCCTCCGCGCGGACGCCGGCGAAGATCTAAGCTTCGTCCTCGGCGAATCCGTCACGCTGTCAGCATCCGCCATGGGTGGCACGCCGCCATACGCGTTCCGCTGGAAGCCCGCCGCGACAATCGACGCCTATCTCAGCGCGACGACCGACGCAACGCCGACCGGCACGATCACCTATACCGTCACCGTCACCGACTACGCCGGCGACACGGCAACGGACGCGGTGACGGTCACGGCGTTGCCGGGCCTGGAAGCGGACGCCGGCGCCACGCTATACACCCTGCCCGGCGCGACATTTCTGCTCTCCGGAAAGGCGACCGGCGGCGATCCCCCGTACGTGTTCAAGTGGTCGCCTGCGGAAGGGCTCAACACGACGGCGAACGCGCTGGTCAGCGGCTCGCTCAACCAGCCGCGCGAATACACGCTCGAGGTGACCGATGCCGAGGGTCGTGTCGACTCTGACACGATTCAAGTGAAAATCGCAGGAAAGCTGAGCATCGACGCGGGCAAGGACCAGTCGGTGTCCAATGGTGATGATGTGACGCTGAGCGTTGACGTGCAGGGCGGCGCGCCCCCGTTTGACATCACCTGGACGCGCAACAACGAAGTCGTTGGCGCCGCGTCAAGCATCACACTAACCCCAAAGACAAGCGGCATGTATGACGTTGTCGTACGCGACGGCGTGGGCCAGCAGGCCACCGACTCCGTAAACGTCAGCGTGCCCGCAAAGCTGACGATCAGCGCCAGCGCGACGCCCGATACCCTCAGTCTTGGCGAAACCACGACCCTTAGCGCGTCCGCGGTCGGCGGCGTCGCGCCTTATTCGTTCAAATGGAGCCCGACGGCCAGCGTGGGCGACCCGCAATCCGCCCAGACGACCGCGAAGCCAAGCGAGTCGACGACGTATACGGTGACCGTGACCGACAGCAACGGCGCTTCCGCAAGCCGAGATGTGTCAGTGTTCTTGGATGACACGCCCGTCGCGGTTTCACTCGGACTCTGCGGCGCCGGATTCGTCGGCATGACGCCGCTGCTCATGCTGGCGATGGCGTCGATGCGCCGAGCGCCGCTCAGACGCCGCGCGCGGCGAGCACGTCGTTGATCGTCTCGACCAGCGCATCGGCGGTAAAGGGCTTGTGCACAAAACCGGCCGGTTTCAGCGCGTCGAACCGTGATGAGAGCAGCTCTTCGCTGTAGCCGCTGATGACGACAATCTGCGCCGCTGGCGTATCCGCGAAGATTTCTCGCATCACTTCGCCGCCGCTCTTGTCCGGCATGGTCATGTCGAGCAGAACAACATCGATCAGGTCGCGCTGGCGGCAGAACAACTCCACGCCGCGCGTACCGTTCTCCGCCGTCAATACGTTCAGCCCGCGCGAGCGGAGGATGTCGCGAATCACTTCGCGCACCTCGTCCTCGTCGTCGATCACGAGGACAGTCGGACGGCGGGCCTCCGCCGGCCCCGCCTCGGCGGGCGCGCCTTCGGATACGCCGGGCGCGTTGAGCGGCAACAGAATCACGAATCGCGTACCGCGGCTCTGCGCTGTTTCGACGCGCACCGCGCCGCCGAGCGACTTGATGATGCCGTACATGGCCGCCAGTCCGAGCCCGCGACCAGTGCCCTTGTGGGAATAGAATGGCTCGAAAATCCGCTGCGCCACCTCCGGCGGCATGCCGCAGCCGGTGTCGCGCACCGTGATCTCCGCATACGCGCCGGACGGCAATTCAGCGTCCCGGAACTCGCGCGCGATCACTTCCGCGATCTCGTCACGCCGATCCACGCGGATCGCGATCCGCCCCGGCGTCTCGCCAATGGCCTCAACCGCATTTGAAATCAGGTTCGACAGCACCTGCTCGATCTGACCGGCGTCGGCTTGAATCGCGACGTCTTTTGGACCGCTCTCTATAGTCAGATCAATCCACTCGGGCGTTCCCGCTCTCATGAACTCGGCTACCTCGGTAACGAGTTCATGCAGCGATACACGTTCGGGCTGGGTGATGGCGCGACCGGAATACGCCAGCACTTTCTGAATCATGCCCGACGCGCGTTCGCACGCTTTGATGATTCGGCGCATCCCTTCGCGTCCTCCGCCTCACCTTCGCCGAGCGACGCGTTTCCCATTACGCCAACAAGCGTGTTGTTCAAGTCGTGCGCGAGTCCGCCCGCGAGCAGCCCCATGCTCTCGATGCGTTCGGCCTGACGCTGGCGTTCCTCCATCTCCGATCGCTCGCGCTCGATTCGCCGGCGCTCCGAGATATCCTCCATGACGAGAACGGCGCCCGACGCGGCATGGCCTGCGCCCATGGGGGTCAGCGTAAAGGCGAGTTCAACCGATTCACCACCTCGTCTCGTCGCGCACACCCCCCGCGCGATCGACCGACCGCGACACAAGACACCGCAAATCGGACAATCCGCCGCGCCGCAATCCGGCTTGGCCGCGTCCTGGCCGCGCAACAACGCATGCGCCGATCGCCGCATCGCTTCGCCAGCCGTCGCGCCGAGCAGGCGCTGTCCGGCGACATTGAGAAACACAAACCGCCCTTCGCTGTCGATCTCGGCGATGCCTTCAGCGGTGGAGTCGAGTATCAACTGGCGCTGCCGCATCAAACGAGCGATCTCATCCTGCGCCCGCAACCGCTCGCTGATGTCCCGCGCGAAACCGACGAGAATTTTCTGATCTTCGTCGTGCAACACGTTCAAGCAGACTTCCAGGTGCAGCAGGCGGCCGTCCTTATGGCGGTGAGCGACGGGAAACTGATGCAACCCGGTGCGCGTGTGAGCCGGCACCGTATCGCGGGCATCGGGCGCCTCGAGATCGGTGATGCGCATGCGCCGTAATTCATCCGCCGCGTATCCGGTCATGCGGCAGAACGCGTCATTGACTTCGACAAAGCGGCATTCCGCGTCGACGACGAAGAAGCCGTCCATCGAACTGGCGAGGATCGCCTCGTTACGACGCGCGAGGCGATGCGCGCGTTCGCGCTGACTGTCAACGGCGTTCTCTGTCAGTACGACCAACGCCGGGCCGTTCGATGTCCCGTCACCAGCCAAAGGGACGATGTCGACAAACAGCAGCGGTTGAGAAACTCGCGAAACACTCAGTCGCTTCCGCTCTCCGCTGTCGCAGGCCTCGGCCACGAGTTCGAAGAACTCCGTCCGCGCGGAGCGCGGCAGCCGCGCAATCACGCCCGAAGCGCCCACACCCTCGGCGCCGACGCCCTCGCCTTTTCGATCAACTAACGCCCACTCCACGGTCGCGCTCCGTTTCAACCGCCCTGATTTCCGCCCCGCAACGAACTGCCCGGATTAGACACATCCGCGCACTGCTCCGCTTCCTGCGCCGCCTGCTCCTCGCCCATCCGCCGGAGGGCCTCCGCCTTTTGCCGCCACGCTTCGGACAGCATCGAGCGATTCGCATGGCGTTCGGCGAGTTCGATGCGCCGCTGCGCGCACCGCGCCGCCTCGCGGTCATTTTCCAGCTTCAGATTCAAATCAGCCATGTATTCGTATACACGCGCCAAGCCGTTCCAGAAGGTCGTTCCCTCGAGCAGGTTTAGCGCCACCGCCAGTTCATGCTTGGCGTCGGCAAGCCGATCCCGCATCAAGGCACACTGCCCGAGGTTCATGAAGGCCACCCCGGTGTTGACCACGTCCTCGCTCTCCTGCGCCAACGCCAGTGCCTTGCGAAAATACATCCGCGCCTCGTCATATCGCCCCTGCGCCTGCAATACGTGACCTACTCCGTTATACGGCCCGATCAACGATACGACGGCGCCATGCGCCTTGTGCGTGTCAATCGCCGCCATGAACGCCTGCTTCGCCTCGTCGCGCCGCCCGATCTGCATCAGCGCGAAGCCGAGATTGTTGCGGATCAGCGCCAATTCCGATTCCAACCCTTCCGCCTCCGCGATGCGGGCCGCCTGTTGCAGCGCCGCGGCGGCGGCTTCGTGATCGCCGCGGAAATAGTGCATCGAGCCGAGGTTCGCGAGCGATTCGACGCGCAAACGCGTATCGCCGGCGACTTCCGCCAGCGCCCGCTGCCGGTCATTGTGGCGGGTCGCCTCTTCGTATCGCCCCATGCGCGTGCAGCACACGCCCATGAACCCGAT
Source organism: Phycisphaerales bacterium (assembly GCA_020427345.1). Taxonomy (GTDB): domain Bacteria; phylum Planctomycetota; class Phycisphaerae; order UBA1845; family Fen-1342; genus DSPM01. The sequence continues at coordinate 13,542 of JAGQOO010000007.1, forward strand.
CGCCTCGCCGAACTGGGCGTCTTCCTCCACCGCCTTCTCGCCCAGGGCCAGCGCCTTTTCGTAGTCGCCGCGCAGGAATGCGCGCTTCGCCTCAAAGAACCGCTGCGTCGCGGCCACTGAGATCCGGCGCGGCTCGGCATCCGCCTCTTGCGCCGCGTCAAGTCGCAAGGCGTCCGCCACTTGTTCGCAGATCATCGCCTCCAGCCGAGCGAGATCCGACAGCGAGCCGGCGACACCGCGCAGTGTGCGCCGCGCGCCGCTCTGCGCCGTCTCAATCGCCGCTTCAACCTGAATCGAATCCTCTCGCCGGGTGAACTGCCCGCTGACCACATGCGCCGCTCCAACCAGGCGCCCCGCAACTCGTAGTCGCTCGGCATAACCCGGCCGAATCCCGCTGAGGCGCTCCATCGTCGTCGCAAATTGCGAGCGATCCACAATTCGCGCGGCGCGCGTCGTCGCCAACGACCTTCCAACATGATCCGCCAGCGCGTGCCCGAGCCAGTCGTCGCCTTTCTCCCCCAGATTGTCGAACGGCAATAGCACGAGGCCCCGTGCCTCGACGCGATCCGGCGGAACCACCGGCGCCCGCATCGGCTGTTCACCGAGGCGGCTCAGATCTGCGATCAGGTCGACGGCCCGGACATAACGCTCTTCGCGCGCGGCCAGCAGCCTTTCTACGCAGGAAATCAGCCAGGCAGGGGCGCCCGGCTCCAGGCTTTCGCGCCAACCAGCGATCGGTGAAGCCAGCATGGCCTGATACGGGCCCGCCGCCGTCACGGATATGCCGCTTAGGAGTTCCGCTAGTACCACCCCCAACGCATAAAGGTCATCCCCCGCTGTCGGTCCGGCGCCACGCAGGGCTTCCGGCGACACATATCCGGCCGTCCCGGCGGGATGAGCGGCTTCGGTCGTCAGGGAAGCGACGCCGAGATCGGCAACGCGGGCGCGGTTATCAACGCCGAGCAGGACGTTGCCGGGTTTGATGTCACGATGGACCAGCCCGGCGTCGTGAATCGCGCGCAAGCCGCTCGCGATCTCGACCCCCAAGCGCCCCACCTGCCGCCAGCTGACCCGAAGCCCGCACTCGACAATCGCGGCGAGCGATTGGCCGGCAATGTGCTCAGTGACGAAGTACCAGCGGCCAGCTTCGCAATCGCAATCCAGAGTTCGAACGACGGCGGGGTTCGACACGCGAAACCCAGCCGACGCCTCCGCCCGCAGGCGAATCGCCTCCGGCCCCTCAGCCGAGGCCGCCCCGTGAAGGGCCTTTACGACACACGGGTGATTCAGATATTCGTGCCGGGCGAGCATAGTCACGCCGTGGGCGCCACGACCCAACACGGCTTCAATACGGTACCGATCGCGCACCAACGCGCCGACGGGGAAAGGGTCATCAGTCGCCGGCGGCTGGCCGCGGTCGGCGAAGGGGATCAGCCAGCCGCAGACGTCGCAAATCGCTAATCGGGGGGACAAAGGCCGCCTGACCGCCGCCGGCCCGCAGACGGGGCAGGAAGGGGTGGGGTCCGCGCTGACCGGCATTTTCGCCGTTTCGGCCATCCCGCTCCCCTCAAGCGCAAAAAACGCTTGACAACCCACGTGTTATCGGTACCGTGCGCAGCTATCGAGCGAGGTTGTGGGGCAACCTCACCAAAAGGCGAACGGTTCCGCGGCGGCGCGCCCAGTTCTTGGGGCGTCTTGTTCGCGCGCCCGCAAGTCTATTCCGACGCTGGTCTTATGTCCACGTCAGAGCCGTTGTCCCACGTACGGAGGACCAAGCAATGATGCTGATCGACGTGTGGGAGCCCATTTCACGGCTCGCGAACCTGCTGTTGGCCTTTATCGACCAGATTACCTGAGGAAGCGGACCATGATCGACGTCATCACCGAAGTGGACCGCATCAAGGGCGGTCGAAAGTAGTAGCCCGCATAGCTGCTCGACCCTACACGGGCAGTTATCATCGCGGCGTCAGATCGCAGGGCGGGCGCGCTTGGCGCGCCGGCGCTGAGTCTGTACGCCGTCTTTTTTGTGCCACATTCGCGGAGCTGACGTGAGTCCTGATCTCCAGCCTCGCCGACGCCGCCCGCTCTCCATCGCCCGTCTGGTCGGCATGCTGCTGTTCATCGGGCTCGCCGCCCGGCTGACGCGATACCTGCTCGACTTCCCGATCTGGGGCGATGAGGCCTTCGTCGCCGTCAATTTCCTGCTGAACGACTTCTCCGACATGTGGCAGCCACTGATCTATCACCAGATCGTGTCGCTCGGCTACATGTGGATCACGCTGGCCGTCGCGAAGGTGTTTGGAACCTCGGAGTACGCGCTGCGCTCGGTCGCACTGGTCGGTGGCATCGCCGCATTGTTCATCTTCTGGCGGTTCGCATGGACGACAATCCCAAAGCGGGCGGCAGTGCTGGCGCTCGGTTTCATGGCCGCCGCGTATTACGTCATCCGTCACGGCGCGGAGGTCAAGAACTACGGGACCGACCTGCTGGTTTCCGTCGCGCTGTCGACGCTGGCCTGGAATGTGTATCGCAATCAAACGAGCGTCGCGCGGTGGATCGCGCTGATCGCATTCGGCGCCGTTGCCATCTGGCTATCTCTCCCAGCGATGTTCGTCATCGGCGGAATCGGATTATTACTGCTGTCGATGATCCTCAAGCGCCGTGCGCCGCATACTCTGATCGGCGGCGCGGCCTTTGTCGCGATCGTCGGCGTCAGCGCCGCGGTCATGGTCGTCACCTACGCCGAGCCACACGCGCGGGCCGTGCCGGAGATCAAGGAACTCGGCATGTGGACGATGGCCTTTCCGCTCCGCCAGGGTTGGAAGCTGCCATTGTGGCTGGTCGTGATACACGCCGGCCGGATGATGGCGTATCCCATCGGCGCCGAGAGCGGCGGCAGTTCGCTGACGCTGCTGCTGGTCATCATCGGCGCGGTCTCGCTGTGGCGATCCGGCCGGCGCGATCTGCTGTTGCTGTTACTCGGACCGCTACTGTTCGCGCTCGCCGCGGCCGCGATGGAAAAATATCCATACGGCGGGACCGTGCGAACGATGATCTTCATGGGGCCGGCGTTCTGTCTGCTGGCCGGGCTGGGCGTGTATGTCGCCATCTGGCGGCTGCCGTGGTCCGCGTTCTGGGAACTCCTCGGGCGCCCCGCTCGACCGTTGCGCAACGAACACAACACCGAAATCCGAATCGCGGCGCTGATTCTCGGTTTCATCGGCGTCGGCAGCATCGTCAATGACCTGCGATCGCCGTTCAAAACGTCCGCCGACCAGGAAGTGCGCGACACGATGCGCGAATTCGCCGAAAAGTGGCGCCCCGGCGATCGCACGATCGTGTACATGGCGCTCGACCCAGAGAAATCGCCGCCGACCATGCGGGCGGAATATCCCGCCGCAGAAGGCGCGCCGCCCGCGTGGGAGTATCGCGGCGATGGCGCTGTGGTGCTGTTCAACCTGGCGCGCGTGATTCACGGATTGCCGCTGTTTGCGCCACAGATCGAGGCGATCGCCGCTGGCGATGCCGCCCGCACATGGGTGATTCGGCTGCGGGGCCCGAAGTATGACGAGTTCTTCGACGTCAGCGCCGAACGGACTTACATGGATGGACTTGTTGACCTGTTCGGCGCCAGCGCCGCCCGTGAGACAACCGTCCTGAGCCGCGAACGTGTCAAGCAGCCGGATGGCACAAAGACATCGCGCGTCTCGCGCGAACTTGTGATTGAGCGATTCGAGAATTGATGTCGCGATCGGTTTGATTGCGGGGGTTGAATGGCCAGTGGCCCGATCTTCATCCTATACGTGCGAGATCAAGAGCGATCGATGGCGTTCTACGCCGCCACGCTAAACGCGCAGCCAACACTGCATGTCCCCGGCATGAGCGAGTTCACACTTCCCGGCGGAGCGGCTCTGGGCCTTATGCCGGAAGCCGGCATTTCGCGACTTATCCCCGCGATCGATCCCACCGCCGCGAACGGCGCGCCGCGCGCGGAATTGTATCTGCGCGTCGATGATCCGACTTCGAGCCTTGACCGCGCGATCCAGGCCGGCGCAACGATGCTCAGCCCGGTGACGCCGCGCGATTGGGGAGAAGATGTCGCGTATTGTCTCGACCCGGATGGGCATGTGCTGGCTTTCGCGCGGCCGACGGCTCGTGCGCCCTCCGGGCGCCGCGAATGAAGACCCGTGTCCGGGGGTGGAAACCCCCGGCAAGGAACGTGCGCCCCTTCGGGGCGACAGCGCCATGAGAATGCGCATTCGGCGCGCTCCATCGCCGACGGAGCAGACATCGACGGAGCGGACATCGACGGAGCGGACATCGATGGAGCGGACATCGACGGAGCGGAGATCGACGGAGCGGAGATCGCCGGAGCGGACATCGCCGATGGCGCCGCGTGTCGGCTTTCAGCCGTGCCGCTCCGACAACAACGACGCCTCGAAACCGTCTCATCAGGTCGCGGCAACGACAACGATACGCCGAAAGCAGCGTCTAAAGGCCGCCCAATCAACGACGCCCCTCGATTCGCTCCCGTATAAACTCCGCCAATGCGACGAGCCTTGATCTCCCTCACGCTTGCGGTCGGTGTTTTCTTTTTTTTCGCCGCGTTCGTCGCTCCACTCGCCGCCGCGATTTACTCCGCGATTTTCGAAACTCCCGACCTGAACGATCTCGGACTCGGGCAGCGCCGCATCGGCTTGTTGCTGACCGGTATCGGCATCGCCGCCGGCGGATCGCTTATCGCGCTGATTCTCGGCAGCGGGTTTGCGGCCGGCATCAACAGCGGTCGCGTCATGAGCGGCGTGTGCGTTATCGTCGCGATGCTCACGCTGCTCACGCCGCCGGCGATGCTCGCCTACGCGTGGAGTTTGCCGCTGCTGCCGAACGGCCTTTTTGTCGCCAATACACACGGGCCGATTGTCGAATGGCTGATGACGCGCGGTCGCGCGGTCGCGCTGACCGGGGTGCGACTGTCGCCGATTGCCGCCGGGATGCTCGTGATCGCCTGGCGCGGCGCCGGGCGACAGGCGATGGCGCTCGCGTTGCAGGACGCGCGCCCCGCCAAGGCCATGACCCGCGCCGTTCCCGGCGTAATGGCGCCGTGGCTGCTCGCGACATGGGTGATTTGTTTCGGCGTCGGATTGTCGGAGTACGCCATCTGTCACGTCTGCCTGATACAGACGTGGAGCACCGAACTGCTCGCCGTCGCGCAGAGCGCCGGGCCGACGGTCGCGTTGAGTTGGCCGCTGATCGCCATCGCGCTAATCGCGATTCTTGTCATACTCCCGATGCGCCGCCGCTGGCGCGAGGCGATCGACCGCATTCGCGACAGCGAGGAAGTCGCGGGCGACGCGCGTTGGGGACGCGGATTTGCGCGCTTCGCCGCAATCGTCGCATGCGCTGCATGCCTCTCCAGCGGCGTGATTCTGTGTTTCTGGATGCGCGACTTTGACTCAGTCCAGATCTCATTCATCGCGTACGCCGGCGCATGGCCCCGCGCGCTCGCGATGGGCGCGACGGCGGCGCTGTTCTCCGCCACGCTCGCGCTCGTCGCGGAATGCGCCCGAAAGTCGGGTACCCGCGCGATTCGCGGCGTCGCGACAACCATCGCCCTGCTCGCACTAATCGGCGCCATCGCCCCGGCGGCGGTCATCGCAGAAGCGTATCTCGTCCTGCGTAACGGCCTCGTCTGGATTGAAGCCGGCTTGCCAATACGCCCATCGCGCGTCTTCGACTGGTGGCTGATTCTCAGCATCGCCACTACGACGCGCTTCGCGATTGTGCCGATTGTCGCGACGCGCATCGCCGCCCGCCTGATGCCGGGTTCGGTCGAGGCGATGAGCCGGCTCGAAGCGATGACGCCATTGACGCGTTTCGCGCGGATCGGCCTGCCGCTGGTTCTGCCGGCGACGCTTGCGGGGGCCGTCGCCGTGTTTGCGCTATCGATCGGCGAAGTCGCTGTAACGAGCGTGCTGGCGCCGCCGGGCGCGCCGATTGTTGGACAAACCCTGCTCGCACAGATTCACTTCGGCCGTAATGATGACGTTGTCGCGTTCTGCGTCGTGCTGCTGGTGTTTTGCGTCGTGTGCGCCATTTCCGCGATTCTGGCGTCCCGCTTGCGAATCACCGCCCGCTGAAATAAAAGCCGGTCTTGAAGCCGGGTCGCGCACAGTCGGATCGGACATCGCAAGCGTGCCGCGGATGGGGAGAAGAGCGCCATGAAGATCGACGTCCATACCCACATTCTGCCCGAGAAGTGGCCCGATCTAGAGGCCAAGTTCGGGTACAGCGGCTTCATCCGGCTCGACCACCATGCCCCATGCCGAGCGAAAATGATGATCGGCGATCGGCTGTTTCGCGAAATCGGCAGCAACACCTGGGACCCCGTCCAACGACTCACCGATTGCGACCAAAGCGGCGTCACCCTGCAAGTCCTCTCCACCGTTCCCGTCATGTTCTGCTATTGGGCCAAGCCGAAACACACGCTTGAACTCGCTCAGATTCTGAACGACCACATCGCCGGCGTCGTCGCGGGCAGTCCGGATCGATTCGCCGGGCTCGGCACACTGCCGATGCAGGACCCGCAACTCGCCTGCCGCGAACTCGACCGCTGCGTAAACGAGCTCGGGCTCGCGGGCGTCGAGATCGGCTCGCACGTGGAGAAGTGGAATCTGCACGAGCCGGAGTTGTTCTGCGTGTTTGAGCGGGCGGCGCAGCTCGGGGCGGCGGTGTTCGTGCACCCGTGGGCGATGATGGGGCGAGACGACATGCGCCGCTACTGGCTGCCGTGGCTGGTCGGCATGCCCGCCGAAACGACCCGCGCGATCTGCTCAATGATCTTCGGCGGCGTGTTTGAAAAATTGCCGGCGCTGCGCGTACTGTTCGCGCACGGTGGCGGCTCATTCCCGTTCACGATCGGCCGCATCGAACACGGCTTTCACTGCCGGCCCGATCTGACGCAGATCGACAGCAAGGTGAACCCGCGCGACTACCTCGCCAAAGACGGCGCCCCCGCGCGGTTCTGGGTCGACTCGCTGACGCACGACCCGGACGCGCTGAAGTACGTGATGCGGGAATTCACCCCCCGCCGCGTCTGCCTCGGCAGCGACTACCCCTTCCCGCTCGGCGAACAGGAGCCGGGGAAGCTGATCGAGGGGATGGGGGAGTTGGAAGCGGAGGCGCGGGAGTGGATGTTGTGGAAGGCGGCTGGGGAGTTCTTGGGGCGGTAGCGCGCGGAAGTGACAGGGCTTGGGTGGGGCAGGCATCCTGCCTGCCATTTCGCGGGACCGAATGTGGGGTTGGCGAAGTTTGGCCGGGCCCAGTGGAAGATTGAGTTGTAGGGTGGGTTACAGCGAAGCGAAACCCACCATTCGGCCACCTGCAAAACACCGGTGGGTTGCGCTTCGCTCAACCCACCCTACATTTTGAGGACAGCGTCATTCACCATTCTAGCGGCCGCGTCAAAACCCCCGCCCGCATTCCGGGCATCTCGGCTCCTCCTGCCCGCGCAGGTCGTAGCCGCAGCCGAGGCATACCGGGACGCCGAGGGTCGTCAGGCGCTCGCGCAGGAAGCGTCGGAAGCGCCGCCGCCATAGCCAGAAACCGCCATACCAGATGGCGAGGCTGAAACTGATCACAAAACTGACAGATATCGCGATCCGATAGGGCCAATCGCTGAAATCAATCTGCGGCAAACTGCGTTTGATGGCCTTCAACACAACATAGGCGACGGCCCCGAAGGTCGCCGCATACGCCAGCAGCGCCAGCCAGAAGCCGGGCATCAGGTAAAGCCGCGTGTGCCACTCCTGGAGCGCGGCGTCGGCGTCCTCCGACTGTGGGAACAGCCGGAGTTCTTCGTAGCGGTCAGCAAGCCGGGAGTTGTGTTCGCTCACGCGCGCGAATCCAGGTACCTATTGATGGCAGGCAAGATGCCCGCCCCACCCGGGCTCGGCAGGCAGGATGCCTGCCCCACCCGGATCAAATCACCAAATCGCCAGATCACAAGGTCGCCAATTCACACACGCTGATCCCCCACGACCTTGCCCGCCTTCACCACCACCCGCACCCGATTCCGCCCCGGCGAATAGAACCACGCTTCCAGCGTCGGCGTGTCCAGCACCACCAGGTCCGCGTCGTGACCGATCGCGATCGCGCCGATGCGCGCTTGCTCCCCGATCGCCGCCGCCGCGTTGGCGGTGACGGCGGCCAGCGTTTCGACGGGCGTCATGCGCAACTGGCAGCAGGCGATGCTCATCACGAACGGCAGCGATTCGATGTGGCATGATCCCGGGTTGTAGTCAGTCGCCACGGCGACCGCCAAACCCGCTTCGATCATCCGCCGCGCGTCGCAATGCTCGATGCCCAGAAAGAACGACGTGCCCGGCAGCGCCACGGCCACCACGCCCGCCGCCTTCATCGCCGCGATGCCCGCGTCGTCGATCTGCTCAAGATGATCCGCCGAAACCGCGCCGACTTCGCCCGCGAGGCGCGACGCGCCGATCTGCGCCAGTTCGTCCGCGTGCAGCTTCGGGCGCAAACCCGCCGCCTTGCCGCGCTCCAGCACGCGGCGGGCCTGGTCGACATTCAGCGCGCCGCGATCGCAGAAGACATCGCAAAACCGCGCCAAACGCTCGTCCGCGACTCGCTGCATCACGTCCGCCGACGCGATCCGCTCGATAAACCCGTCGGCGTCGCCTTCAAACTCGGCCGGGACAGCGTGCGCGCCGAGGTAGGTCGGCACAAGCTCGATCGGCTGCATCGCGGCGAGGCGGCGGATGGCGCGCAACTGTTTCAACTCGTCATCCACCGTGAGCCCGTAGCCGCTTTTGCATTCAACCGTCGTGACGCCGTCGCGCAAAATCCGCGCGAGGCGCGGCAGGTTGATGTTGACGAGTTCGTCTTCGCTGGCCTCGCGCACAGCGCGCGTCGTGACGCGTATCCCGCCGCCCGCCTGCATGATCGACAAATACGACTCGCCCGCGACGCGGCGTACGAACTCGTCGCTGCGTTCGCCGGCGAATGGAATGTGCGTGTGACAGTCAATCAGGCCCGGAATGACGCAGCCGCCTTCAGCTGACAGGATTTCGTCATCGGGGGCGTTCGGCGCGTTTTTTTGTTCGCCGAACCACGCGATTTTTCCGTCTTTCACTAACAGCGCGGCATTTGGCAGTGTCTGAATCTCGCGCATTTGTGCGCCGACCAGCGGCCCCGGCGGCACGATGACAAGGCGCCCGATGTCGCGAATCAGCATGAAACGCCTCCCGCTCGGCTGGGCGGGCCTTGTCCGACGATTGGGACCCGCGAAAATAGCGCGCAGAGCATATCATCGCACGGAACGCTCGCAACGCGATATGCCAAGGGGTTACACACACATGAAAACGAACACCGCGTGGCCGCGCATCGGCCGAATGGGGCTGGTCGCCCTTGCTCTGCCGCTGATGATGGGCGGCTGCACCATCACGTTTGATCCCAATCCGAATGACGGCAACAACAACCCCAACGATCCCGATCCGGGGACCGTGACGATTCGCGTGCTAAATCGCACAAACACAACGCTCGATCCCGAGATCTACGTCGCGGGCTCGGCAGTGACGGTGTCGCAACTTTTTTCCAGCAGCCGCAAGTACACGGAGTTCGGCGTGGGCACGCTCGGGTTGCTGGGGCCGTTCGGCTCGGACTCGTTCACGCTGACATGCGCCGAAGCCCGCGTCCTCGGGACAAAGGGTGGCGCGTTCGGCGACAACCTCAACAACCCGGACGGCACAGGTCGCCAGATCGTGCTGACCCAGGAACTCGTCTTTGATTGCGGCGCCGTGATCACGTTCTCGTTTGAACGCTCGGGCGGCGGATTCACGACGACGTTCGAGGTGGAGGGCTAAGGTGGCGCGGGGATCAATGCGGCGCGCCTGGCTATGGGCCGGCGCGCTGGGAGTCGGGGCCATTTCGGCGCTCGGCGGCTGCGTGGTTACGCCGCCCGCGCCGGTGACGGTAGTGTTGGCGAATCGCACGGGCACGGATCTGACGCCGAAGTTCTTCAGCAGCGCAAGCGCGACTACTACGGCGTCGCTATTCGTGTACAACAATCGACTGGTTGACTTCAACAACCGCGCGTTCGATGAGATGCGAGCCGGAGAGGTCATCACGCTGAACTTTGACTGCGAGGAATTGCGCAGCATGGGCGTGCAGCGGCCGTTCATCTTCGACCCGATCAGCCTGACGATTGGGCGATTGGAAGACGAGGTTTTTCTCTTGCGCGATAACGGGTTCCAGTGTGGCGATCTGGTGCGCTTCGTGTACGACACCGATGAGAATGGCGCGCTGACGCTCGATGTTGAGTTTGAGTAGCGGCCCGTCGCACGGCGAACCCACCCAGACAATAGACAAGGCCGGCAGCCTCACGCATCGAGGCTGCCGGCCTTCTGTTGTTAGCTACGGTGACGCTTCGCCCTTACGTCGGGCAAGTCGCCCCGAACACCGCCAGGAAGCCGGACAGGTCCGACAGGCTGACCATGTTGTCGTTGTCCAAATCGGCCGGGTTCGGCCCGATCGCCCCGAAGTTCGCCAGCAGGAAGGCGAGATCAGGCAGGTCGATCGTGCCGCTGCCGTCAAAGTCCTCGGGACACGGCTGCGCTACGGGCTCGCACGCTACAGATTCGACATGGAACGCGTCGAGGCCACCTTCGACTACATCGCCCGGCGTGTTGTCACTGACCGAGAAGCGAATGCGGATCGTGGAGCTCGCGGCCACTTCGCTGCCGACCGCGATCGAATCCTGACGCCACACGGCAGCAACGGTCGTGTAGGTGCGCACCGTCTGCCAGTTCGTTCCGCCCGCGTTGGTCGCGACTTCTACGACCATCGAGTCCTCAACGCCGATCGGACCGCTGGCGACGTCATTCAACCAGTAGGAGTACGAAATCGTGCCGCCGCTGGACAGGTCAATCACCGGCGACGTCAGCGTCGTCGTGCCGCCGTCAACGTCGGAATTGGTGTTGGCGGGGTCATTGTCCGTCAGCCACGCCTGGCCGGAACCGTCGGCGTCGGTCGGCGGATCGCCACGATCGTTGTTCACGGGCACTCCGCGATCCCACTGACCGTCGGTGGCCGTACCGCTGACAGTGAAGCCAATGTCGGTTTCTGAGTTATCGTCGATGATGACGGTCAGCTCGCCAACCGCGACGCTGAGCGGATTCGCGGCGCCATTGTCCGGCGCGGTCACTTCACCGGAGGTCGAGCCGGTTGCGCTGACATAAAACTCCGGAGTGTCATTGCAATCAACGGCCGGAACACTGCCGGAATAGCTCATGCCACCGTTCGCGGTCATCGCGATCGGCGTATAGGCGCCGCCGCTCAACCGGTAGTTCAGCGTGGGTCCGCTCGTCAGTGACTCGTCACCCTCGTTCACCGAAACATCGATGTCGATCGTCGAGCCCGCAGACACAAAGTTGGGGACAGACGACGTGATGACGACCGAGAGCGGAATGAACGGCGGGTCGGCGACATCGAGCGTCAGGTCGTAGCGCTGGATGTTGTCGGCCGTGCCCGGATTGACGCGCACATAGTATGTGCCGGCGACGGGCAGCACAGTCGTCAACGATTCCGCAACGCCGGCCGGGTTTGAATCCGCGCTGGCGCGAATGGTCGAACCATTCGACTCAAGCACATCGACGCTCAGGTTCTGAACGGTCAGGGCGTTGAAGCTGGAACCGGTGTTACACTGAGATGTCTGCGGACCCTGTGTGTAGGTCGAGCCTAGCGGCGTGCAGGTGACGGTCAGTTCCTTCGGCTGCGTAACGCTGATCTCGTAATAGTCGACATCGCCGTTGTCGTCGATGCTGGCGAGCTCAGTGGTGGTTGAGCCATTGCCCAGCGTGCCTAGAACCGTGGCGGTTCCGGCCGAGTCGTTCTCTTCCATCGGGTCGCCATAGTGGCGCTGGGCGTTCAGGATGTCGTCAAACTGCGGTCCGTCGAACGCAAGCGACAGGAACGGCTCCATGAGCTTGGTCTGCTGGATCGGGCAAACGTGCAACTGGCCCATGCCGTGGCCGTGCTCGTGAGCGAGCGTGTTACGCAACAACAGCGAGTTGTTGCTGAGATCATTGAACGCGTTGTCGGCAGTGTCGATGACCATGTCGCCATCGTTGGGGAAGTTGTTGTACGCCAGAACGCCGCTATTGCCGTCGATCGTGATGCCGGCCATGCGCAAGTCGCCGCGGACGCCCAAGACACCGGCGGCGCCGTTCAGGTCCACGCCGTCGTCATTGGCCTCGAACACGTAGCTCACGCCGGCGAGTTCGCTCCAGTGGGTGAATATCTGCTGATAGAGGCCCTGCCAGGTCGCCGGGGACCCGTAAAGGCTGTTCAGGCGAGCAAACAGATTGCTGTTGCCGGTAACGCCGATCAGGTTTGGCACGAACGTGCCATCCGGCACAAAGCTGTAGGTCAAGACGGTCGGCTCGCCCTGCGCGAACGGGCCGGGGTCCATCGCCGTCGCGCTCCAGCGGCCAGTCTGCTGGAAGCGAGGCGAGAACATCACGGTATTGAACGCGTCAACAATGTCCTGCGGCGTATCCGGCGCAAAGCACATCGCCACGCGCGGGCCGTTGGCGTTGACCTCGCGGATGCGCTCCAGCATGCGGCGCTGCAGCGGCGTCATCTTCGCCCATGTTTCGGGGGAAACTTCGGCCGGCGCGCAAGTGTGGTCACAGGCCACTTCCGCCGCGCCGGTCAACTTTTCACGGATGATCTGCTGGTGCCGCGCTGGAAGCGCCTGGAACGTTTGCCACACAATCAACTGCGTGGTCGCGGCGCGCTGCGATTCGATGTCCATCGCGGTGGACGTCGGCTGGACATACCGACACGCCTCGCACTCACCGCTCGACGCGGTCCACACCTGCGTCAATCCCGCCGCCGCCAACATGGCGCACAGCCAGGATGCGCGCATCGCAATCTGGGTCATATTTTCTTGCCTCCCGAAAAGAAATGAATCTCCGCGCAGGCGCTCCGCCTCAGAGCTGAACCCAAGCCGACAAAGTCAGCCCTCGCAGGGTCCGTTGATCCGTTGCGCGAAAACCGTCGCCAAACTGGATATGGCGCCTCCGAGGCCAATAGTAGCGGATGATCGCCGGTCCGTAACCCGCATTTCGCCCATAGATTCAGTTTTTCAGGGCGCCAGCTTGGTTAGTCGCCCGATAACAGGCGCCGAAACGGCTCGGTCACGTTGCGCAGCGGGCGGGCCTTGACGCGCGGACTGGAGATACTGCCCGATACGTCGTATTGCATGATTTCGCGTCCGGCCGCGTCAATGAGTTTGGTCAGCGGGTCTCCGGGACCGCCGCCGACGGCGAACAATGTCAGGCGGATCGTGCCCGCGGCCATGTCCCAGTCGCCCTCGCCGACAAAGCGCGTGCTGGCGCCGCGCACGTCCAAGTTCGAGATGCGGAGCGTTTGCCCTTCCCACGCGAATTGCATCGTCGCGACTTCCACGGCCTCATCGACCGGGGCGTCGCGGCCAGCCTCGGCAACTGAGCGCAACACGCGATTTCCGAGCAGCGAAGCGTCGCGGATTCGCAGTTCCCCACCGCCTCGACGTGACGCGACATCCCCGTTTCCGCGCAGGAAAATCTGGCCATCGACCCGCCCGGGCCGGTCGGACTCGGCGTCTCCCTGGTCCGGAAACAGGCTTGCCAGCCGCATGTCGTGCAGCGTCAGGTTGAGTTCGTACGCGCCGGTGTCGGCGTTCACGCGGGCGAAGCCGAATAGTTCGCCATCACACAGGCGAGCGCGCAAGTCGTTTAGTCGCGTCCACTCATCCGTTGCGCGCTTCGTGAAGGCGCCCTCCAGTCGCTCAAACGGGCGCCCGTCGAGCGTTCCGCGATCGGCGACAAATGTGCCATCCAACGCGGGGCCGGCGCCAGGCTCGACGCGCACTTCGCCGTCGAGCCGCCCGGACACGTCGCGCAACGGAAGCCCGAGATCGAGCGAGGCGTCGGTGAAGGACATGCGCCCGCGCACGCTCCACGTGCCAAACGAGGCGGACTTCAGCCGGATTCGATCGAAGGCCGCGTCGATCCGACCCGAAAGCGCGACGCGCCGCAACATGTCGCGCAGCGCCGCCGGCATCGCGTCAACAAATGCCTGACCGACGTCAATGGACTCCGCCTGGAGCGAAAAGTCAGACCACGCGTCAGAGTCGCCAAGGCTACCGCCGCCACTTGCGCGAATCGTCCCCTGATCGCCGTACCGGGCTTGAGCATTCACCAGTTCGAACCCGGTCTCGCTGACCGTTACTGAGCCGGTGACGTCGCGCAAGGCCAGCGGCGCGGGGCCGGGGCGCATTCTGGCGGCACTGATCTCGAACCGACCCTGATTGAGGTCGCCACCGGGCTTTGCGCTCAGGTTGACGCGGACGCTACCCGGCCCGCTCAGACCCAGGGCGTCGCGCAGTCGCGTCCATTTTGACGGGATCATCTGGTCCAGCACGATGCCAAGTTCATCGTCCGTCGTTTCCATGGCGATCGAGACGGGGCGCAGCTCATTCTCGACTCGCGCGAATCTCCCATCGATGCGGACACTGCCGCTGGGTCGCGTCGCCTCAAGGTCGCGGACTTCGATCTTGTCGTCACCGAGAAACAGCACGCCGTGTGCGCCGCGCCACGGCGGCCCTTTTGAGAAACCCGTCAGCTCGCCATCGTTGACCTTTGCGAGATAAGTCGCGACGCGATGATCCAGGCTGCCCGTCACTTCGCCGTGCACGTCCGCCACGCCGATGAGGCGCGGCGCCTCGCCTGGCAGCAGATTCGACTCCGCCGTGTCAATCGGGTAGCCGGCGATGAGCACGCGCACAGCGACGGCCGCTACGTCCCTGGCGCGCAAGTCGATATCACCATCAACCGTGATTTCGGCGCCGCCGTTGAAGCCGCGCAGATCGGCAAGTTGGATGTGCCCGTCGCGGACCGATACGCGTCCGGAAGCGTCCGTCAGGCGCGTGTCGCCGAGCGACAGATCGGCGGCAATCAGACGGGCCACAACTTCCGTGTTGATCTCCTTCGGAACGCCGACCTCGCCGTCATCGCGCCACAGGTGAACAGTGGCGTCAGTAACGCCGGTCGGCTGGGCGGATTCCCAGATCGGCCGATATCCCGGCGGCAAGGCGCGAAACAGGTCGTCATTGAGGGGCAGGTTGCGCGCTTCAAACGTCAGGTCCAAACCGGTCCACGGGTTGTAGTTGTTGATGCGGCCTTCGCGGATCCAAATGTGCCCCGGCCCGTGTCGACCGCCGAGCCCGTCGAGTCGCACACCGTTCTCTGAGAACAGCACATCACCCTGAACCTGGTCGATCAGATAAGGAAAGCGGAAGTAACGCGACTCGCCATCGTCCGCTTTCATTTCGCCATCGAAGCGTGTCGTCCATTCGCCGCCGGTTGAGCGTTCGGTGACGCCGCGCCCCTGGAGCGCGCCATGCCCGCGCGGCAGGTAGTCCATCAGGAACGCCCTGACCGGGCCGGGCAGGCGGGGCGACTCCACAAACGCGGTGTTGGATGGGGCCGGGAGCGAAATGCCGCGCGACTCGAACTGCCAATCGATGCGACTTCCGAGCATTGACTCGATGTCGCCGTCGCGCACGCGCGCCCACAAATCCACCGGCGCGCCGGAGGAGCGCCACGTCGCCGTGGTTTCGGCGCTGTTGATCTGGCCGCGCAGTTCGATGCTGACGGTTAACTCGCCACGGTCGCTCGCGCGCTGCGCGTCGACGGTGACAACGCTTTCTCGAAAACGCAGAAAACGCGACGACGGATCAACCTCGACCGGAAACGCGCCCGACGCGTTCAGCAGACGCAGCCGGGCTCGACGCAGTCCGCTCGCGTCCAGCTCGATGCGCTCGACGCTCAATTCGCCTTCCAAGTCACAATCACGCATCGACGCGCGTAGCGATTCCGGCGCTGGGAGGAGCACGGCGCCGAGGGAAAGCGGGGCGACGGATACAGAGGCGTCGCTCGTGCCCCACTCCAACTCCACAAGTGGCCGCGTGCCAAGAAATGATCGGCCGCGCAGCGCCGCGCCGCCGACCTGGCTCAACCGCGCCACGTATCGCCTTGCGACGCCAACTCCCTCGTAATCTGCCACAGCGCTGAGCAACCAGCGTCGGGTTCCACCGCTGCGCCCCGCCGCCACGCGCACATCGGCGTTTTCAATCTCGATGCGCGGCAAATCGGAAGGCGCGGCCATCCAACTCGCGGGCGGCGCCGGTTCGCCGGGCTCGGAGCCCCACACAATATTGTCGGGGGCCGCGGCCAACTCGATGGTCGGGCTGTGCAGGTGAATTCCGGTGGGACGGGCCTCGCCCAGCAGCAGTCGGCTCCAGTCGAGATCGACCCGCCCGAACGGCGCCAGCACACGCGTGCCGCTTGTAATTGTGGGCGGGTCCGCTCCGGCGCCGCCGACCATCAGTTCCAGCCCCGAAAACGTCAAACCGCCCCAGGGTGTAAACGAGATATCCTCGATGCGACGCGCGTCTGCACCGAAGGCGGCGAGCGCGCGAGTGAGCTCAGCGCGAAGGCGGGTTGGGTTTGCGGCGCGCCAATACAAGCCAGCGGCGGCCGCGCCGATCAGCGCGAAGACAATGAGGAGGACCCGACGCCCCTTCCGCTTACGCATGCGCGTATCGTAGCGAAGCGGCCCGACGGGAGGCGGATTCAGGGCTGAGGGGCCGGCGTTTCGTCCAAGACCGGCGCCGGAGCCTTTGCGGCTGCGGGGGCTCCGAGCGCCCGAAGCTGCCGCAGCGCACTCTCGTTGGTTGGGTCGATATCCAATACCCGCAGGTAGGTATTGATCGCGTCTTCGTTCTTCTGGCACTGCGCCTGAAGCGCTCCCAACCGCAGCAGATACTCCGTATTGTCCGGCTGGTAGGCGACAGCCCGCTGCGCGAGTTCGAGATAGCTGTGAAACTCCATCTGTTTGCGCAATTCGGACTGGAGAATCATCAGGTCAACGGTGTCGCTCAGGACCTTCGCGGCCAAGCGTTCGCCTCCCGGAATAATCAGATCGCTGCGCTCACCGCTCGGATTGGGGATAAACAGCGGCTCCGACTGCTTACGCAGCATCCAGATCTTGAGGTCGTACGCGTCGTACAACTCCCGGAGCTTCTCGATGTTCCAGGGCTCCGCCTGCGCCGCCGCCCGCGAGATGTCGATGAACTGGTCGGCGTTGCGATGGGCGGCGTCAAAGTTCTCGCGCTCCGACCAGAACACCGTCGCCAAGCGGCGTGATTCGCGGTTCTCCGGGTCCATCTCCTGCAGCGCTTTCTGGGCCTCGTCCCACTTTCCCGCCCCCATGTACGCTTCGACGAGCGCTTCCAGCGTCTCCTGCCGCTTGTCCGGCGGCGCAACCTTGCGGGCGAACTCCAGATAGAACATCGCCTGGCGCGGGTAGTTGGCGCGCAGGTGGAACTTGCCCAACCCGAGGTTCGCGCGGAAGTCGCTCTCCTGCACCGAACGCACCTTCATAAAGTCGTTCCGGGCCGCGATATGGTCCCCTGTCGCCGCGAGGATCTCGCCGCGCAAATTGAGCGCGTCAAAGTTGTCCGGCTCGCGCTCGATGACACGATTCAGGGCAAGCAGCGCTTCCTGGTACGCCGCCCGCTGCGCGAGCGGATCGCTCGCGTCTTCCGCGAAGTCACGCCGGGTCTCCGCGAGCCGCATCAACTCGGACGCGGACATCTGCTCCATGGTGCGGGCGTCCAGCGGCGCCTCGGGTTGGGCGCTGATGGCCCCCGGCTTCGCCAGCGGCGGCGCCTCGGGCCTGGTCGGCTGCACGGCGGGGGCTGGCGGAGACGCCGGCTCAACCTGCGTTTGCTCGGCAGACGGCGGAATGACCTCCGGCTCGCCCTGCCCAAACGCCAAATGTCCGGGAGCGATTACGAGCCCCGCGAACCCCATCCCAATCGCAAATCGCCGGTTTCGGTTCATTCGACTTCCTTGTCGGCTCAAAGGGCTTCTGAAGCGGCCGGCCACGCCGCAATGGATAGGTTATCGGCGAATCCCGCGCGCTTCGCCGCTCCGGCGACCGATCGCCCTGTCGGAACCGGCTACGCAAGCGGCGATCAACTGCGGTACTTACGCCCGAGCCCGAACGCGGTTCTCTCAGAACGAGATGTTGATCCCGTTAAAGATGTCGGTCAGGAAGCCGAACAGGCCGTTCAGCAGGTTGTTGAGAAACCCGAAAAGAGCGCCCAGGAATCCGTCGAGCGAGTCCTGAAAGTCCAACATCGGTCGGCCTCCTGACGATCCGGCGCTGCGCCAGGGTCCAAGCCCACAGACTCCCCGCAGCGCCACCGCTCGGAATCATATGGCGCCACTGCCTGACCGGCGACCCGCCGCCCCGATCCGGATTTTCTCCGTTTCTCGAAAATCTCTGAAAGAAACCCGCCGCAGCCCGGCCACTTGGGATGCAGGCCACATCGGCGACGGACGCCGACGGTGGCGACCGAATGGAATCCGCTCAGGGAACTTGAGAGCTAGGGAGAAACACGATGTCGAGCACGTGGCGAATCAGAATCGGGCTGGGAATGGCCGCCATCGGCCTCTCAGCGGGTTTGGCGGAAGCGAAGCCGTGGATCATGCGGCATGGCCAGAACGCCCAGCAGTACCAGGACTACTACGACAATGAGTTGCCCGCGGGTTTTCACCCGATTTCGGTCAACGTCAACGGTACAACCGCAAATCCGCGGTTCACCACCGTTTTCGTTTCAGACGGCGTTGCCGATGGCGACTGGGCCGCGCGACATGGGCTGGATTCGGACGGCTACCAGAATGAGACCGTCGCACTCGACGACCTCGGTTTCCGCGTGATCGCGGTCGACGCGGTTGGCGATTATCCGAACGAGACCTATGTGGCGGCGTATGTGCGCGACGGTGTGTCCGACGCGGACTGGTACGCGCGTCACCGCATGACAGACGCAGACGTGCAGAACGAGTTCACCTTCGCCCAAGCGAACAACTTCCGCATGATCTACTTGTCCGGCTATGGATCGGGCGCCAATCGCCGCTACGCGGCGGCGTTTGTTCGCAATTTCGAGGGCATCTCATGGACCGCGGCGTGGGGCATGGACACGGCGGGCTACCAGGCGATGTTCAACGGATTGTGCCGGGGCGGATTCCGCCAGACCGGGACCACGGTATATGGCACAGATGCCAATCCGACCTACGCCGGTGTCTGGGAGCGTCCGGACGGTCCAAACTTTGAGATTCAGAAGCGACAGCATGTCCGCGCGGGTCTGACGGGGCAGGAGTATCAGGACCTCGCGACAGACTTTGAGAACACGCCGTGGCAATCGACCTGCGCCGTTGAGTACGGCACGCCGGGCAACGAGCGGTACGCCGTATGTTGGGAAGAGGATCGCGGCCCGTCATTCTGGACGGAGAACGGGCAGGTCGTTCCCGAACTCGCCTCGCTCGACCAGGTGATGCAGAATTTCATGACAACGCGCAAGGTTCCGCACGGTTCGCTGGCCGTCACCTATCAGGGCAAGCTCGTCTACTCGCGGTCGTTCACGTACGCCCCGGCGGATGAGCCAATCTCGACGCCGAAGAGCCTGTTCCGCATCGCCAGCATCTCCAAGCCGATTACCGCGATTGGTGTCTTCCAGCTGATCGAAGACGGGATCATCGACCCGAACGCGACGCTGGGCTCATTTGACTTCTTCGATGTCAGCGGCTGGTGTGATCCGGAGGCCCGCAATATCCGCGTCAGCCATGTGTTGCGCCACCTCGGCGGGTGGGACCGCGCGTGGCAGACCGGCGACCCCAACGGGATTACGCAGCTTTGCGGGGCCGGCGCCGGCACGCAGCGCAGCTATTTCGACCCGATGTTCAATAACTACGCGACTGCGGCGGAACTCGGTGGCATCGGTTTGCCGGTGTCGCAACTCAACCTGATGAACTACATGCAGCGCTGGCCGTTGAACTTCGCTCCCGGCACGGGCTACGAGTACAGCAACTTCGGCTATATGTTGCTTGGCCGCGTCATCGAGGAAGCCACGGGGCAGTCGTATGAAGACTACATCCGCGACAACGTTCTGTGCCCGGTCGGATCGCAGGGAATGATCCAGGGCAAGAGCCTTTGGGAAGACCGCCAGGAGTATGAAGTCGAATACAGCGATCCGATGCGCCGCTGCTCGAACAGCGCATTCGCCACGGACCCGAACAACCCGGAGCAGGTCGCGATTCAGTACGGCGGTTACAACATCGAGAACATGGACTCGCACGGCGGCTGGGTCGGTTCAGCGTCGCACCTGGTCCGAATCGTCAATGCGTTCACCGATCCGAACAACAGCGTGCTGCTCAACAAAGCCACAATCCAGCGGATGTGGATGCCCACGGCGTTGTCGGGCGGCGGCTATGCGGCCGGGTGGCAGGTGGGCAGCATGGATCGCTACCACAACGGCAGCCTCGACGGCGCGTGGACGTTCATGTCGCGGCGCAACGACGGCATCTGCTGGGCGGTCGTGCTGAATCAGAAGAGCAGCGACGCGAATACGCCGGTGCAGAACAACGATTGGGACATTCGCACGAACATCCAGAACGCGCTCAGCGCGATGCCGTCCAGCCCGAGCGCGTGGCCGCGTCACAACCTGTTCGGCATTGGTAACAAGTTTGATCTGGACTGCAGCGGCACGATTGACCTGTCTGACCTGGCCGGGTTCCTGCCCAGCTACGGAGCGGCGGTCGGGGCGGCCAACTACGATCCGGCCATCGACGTGGACGGCGACGGCGTGATCGGCCTGCCGGACCTCGCCGGCATCCTGGCCCACTTTGGTGAGCGGCTGCTCGAATAATCAGCCACAAGGTACTAAACATCCCCTTGAGCGAACTTGAATCTAGGGGTTACTATTCGAGGGTCGCTCGGCGCAGGCGCGCCGGGCGATCCTTTCTTCTATAGCTCGGAGGGCAACCAACAAAGGGAGACCGCCATGCAGAGAGTGGTGGGCGCGCTTGTCACGATCGCCATTGTCGGAGGTCTGGCCTATTTTCGTTTTCAGGCGAACGAAGCGACGGATCAGAAGATCGACGACACGTTGTCGATTGTCGTGGAGCACGTTCAGCAACTGCCAAGCTACAGCCAGAACTCGGCGTTCTTCGATCTTCACCTGGAAAGTGCGCACAGCGCCGCATTCAACTCCGCCTATTCGTCGGGCGGCCGCCGCAGCCCGGCTCGATTCGACGCGGCGAAGTACGCGAAGGTGTTCTGCGAGCACCTGAGCAAACGGGCGCAGGAGAAGGGCGACCAGAAACTGGACGTCGAAATCCGAGACATGCAGATCAAGCTGGAACAGGCGCTGGATTCCTAGGCGACTTCGGCGCCAGCCGAAATGGGAAAAACACGATGAAGCAAACGGCGATCGGGTTTCTGGTTTGCCTCGTGGCGTTCAGCGGCCTGGCCTACTACAAGTCGCAATCTGAAAAGGCCACGGACCGCCGGATCGGCGCCACCATAGCGCTCGTCCAAGGGCAGGTTCGGGAGTTGCCGAGCTTTGAGGCCAAGCGGGCCTTCTTTGAGCGCTATCTTGATCTGGCGCACGACACCGCGTACAGCACGGCGTACACGCCCGGGACGCGCCAGATCCCGGCGAGCTTTGATTCAGGAAAATACGCGCGTGTGTACTGCGATTTCCTACGCCGGCACGCCAGGACGGCCGGCGAGAAGAAGCTGGAACAGGAGTTTCGCGACCTGGAAGTCCGACTGGAAGAGGCGCTGCCGTCTGACTGACACGGCCCTTACGCGTCGTCGTGGTTCGTCGTTTCCCCACCCCGCCGACGTTTGGGCTCCATCGGTGTCAGGAACGCCGTGATTGAATAGAGCTTGCGCGCCGCGGCGTCCGCCTTCGGCCGTTCCCGCTCGAAGACATCGAGGATCCGATCCAGATAACCGTGCACCTCGGTTAGGTCACCCTCGCTTAGCCACGCTTTGACGCGGCCGTGGCGGGCATTGCGCTTCGGACCCAGCGATGTGATGCCGCCGCGTTTTGCGGCCGCCTTGAAATCACGATCGGTCAGCCGCAGCAGTGCGGCGAACACGCGGGCGACCTGGGCCGATCGGGCCGGATCGTGCGGATCGAGCGGTGTGCGAATGCGACGAGCAGGCGTGCGATAGACGGCTTCATCGCGTCGTCGTGTCTTTCGCGTGCCGCACTCGATCAGCAATCCCACTTTCAACAGCTTGCGGACGTGGTAATAGAGCGAATCCGGCGCCCGGCCGAGGAACTGGCCGATATCGGCAATCGAACACGGACCGATCACACGCACCGCATCGACGACCTCCAGCCGAGCCGGCGAAGTGAGCGCAGCAATCTGCGTGTCATCGTCAACAATCAGCACATCGTCTTGGATCGCCATCGGTCGCGAATCTCCATCCGAAGTCTCTCGTGGCGGCGCGCGAATCGGGAGTCTAAGGCCGCACGCCAGTGCGGAAAAGGCGCGGGGTCGACAACCCCATCAAAAAGGCGCCGCCGAAACGCTGGTAGCGTCCGGCGGCGCCAAAGGTAAGGGTGAACAGAATCCCTACGGGCAAACCTGCC
>JAGQOO010000080.1 GCA_020427345.1 Phycisphaerales bacterium
TCCCGCGCCAGCTCCGTGGCGAGGAAAATCGCCGCCCGTCGATCTGGCTCAACCCGCGTGTCACGCCGCTCAGCGCCGGCGAACCCGGGCATGATCTCGTCGATGATGCGCTGAGGATCTTCCGTGCGCGGATTGTCGCTTGTCACGATCACCATGTCAGACAACGACGCGGCGGCTGCGGCCATGCGCGGGCGCTTCGTCCGATCGCGGTCGCCACCGCAGCCGAAAAGCGTAATCAGCCGACCGGGTGTAATCGGTCGCAACACGCTAACGACATTGCGGATCGCATCGTCCGTGTGGGCGTAGTCGACGAACACGTTGAAGCCGTCGGCGCCCGGCACGCGCTGCAGGCGGCCGGGAATATTCCGAACCGCATGCAGACCCGCTTCGATCTGAGACGCGTTCGCGCCGGCGGCGTGCGCCAAACCGGCGGCGGCCAGCGCGTTGTAGACATTGTGCCGACCGACCAGCGCGTTTTCGACAATCAGTTCCTCGCCGAAGAGCCGCATCTGAAACAGCGTGCCCGCGATCGTGTCACGCACGATCCGCCCGGTGATGTCGGCTCCGCCACTCATACCGTACGTCACTACCCGGGCGCGAGTTGTTCGAGTCATGCGCTCCGCATACTCATCATCGCGGTTGATAACCGCGATCGCGTCATCATCGAGCGAATCAAACAAACCCGCCTTCGCGCTCGCGTAGTCGTCCAACGTGCCGTGATAGTCGAGGTGGTCCTGCGTCAGGTTCGTAAACGCCGCCGCCGCGAATCGCAGACTGGCGACACGCCGCTGCGCCAGCGCATGGCTCGATACTTCCATCACCAGCGAATCAGCGCCATTGTCCAACGCCTCGCGCAGATGCCGACACAGCGTCAGTGGGCCGGGCGTCGTCATGCCGGCGGACACGCTATGTCCGCACAAGTCGTATTGAACTGTTCCGAGCATGCCGCAACGCCGGCCGGCCGCCCGCATGATCGCCTGCGCCATGTGCGCGGTAGTCGTTTTGCCATTTGTGCCGGTGACGCCGAGCATCGTGAAACTGGCGCGGGTTTCGGGATCGTCGATGCCGTGCCACCGCGCGGCCAGGCGCGCGAGCGTATCGCGCGCATCGGGCGTGGAAATCGTGACTGCGCCGTCCACCGGCGCGAGGTCTTCGCCGATCACGGCGATCGCCCCACGACGGGCTGCTTCCTGCGCGAACGAGGCGCCGTCCGTAACAGCCCCGCGCATCGCCACGAAGACGCTGTCGGCGCAAACGTCGCGCGAATCATCAAATACGCCCCGAATCACGCGATTACCGATAGCCGCGTATGACGCCTGCGGGAGGATGCCTGAGAACAACTGATGAATCGTCACGGGCGCTTTGCTCCGGTCGACAACGGCCACACGCTCATCTGTCCTCATTATGTCCCCGATTCCTTCGGCTTTACAGTAGGCGTTTTCGTCGGCGGCACGCCGAGGTACTTCAGCGACTTGTCCAGAATGCGGGCGACGGCGGGGGCCGACACCGTGCCGCCATAGTGGCTGGCCACGCGCGGCCGGTATGCAGAGACGACGACCGCCAGTTTCGGACGCTCCAGCGGCGCTGCTCCGACGAACGACGCGACGTACTTCTCCTCGGAATAGTGCCCGGCCGCCCGATCCCATAGCTGGGCTGTGCCGGTTTTTCCGAACACGTCGTAGTCGGCGAGTTGGGCCTTCTCGCCGGTTCCCTCTCGGACGACATCGGCCAGCGCCACCATTCGGAACTCGGAAACGAGTTCCGCCGGCGCGACCCGCCGCAACACGACCGCCTCCGAGTTATCACGAATCACCTGCCCGTCGGCCGCCACAACGCCGCGCACCACACGCGGACGCAGCAGCGCGCCGTCGTTGCACAACGCCGAAAAGGCCGTCACCGCCTGTACGGCGGTCACCGACAGCTCGTGGCCCATGGGGATCGACTGAATCGAGTATTTCGTCCATTGGCGCAAATCGCGCAGTACGCCTCCCTGCTCGCCGGGAAGGTCCACACCCGTCGGCGTGCCGAACCCGAAGCGGCGGACATAGTCGTAGATGTGCTTGCCGCCGATGCGCTCGCCGAGCATCGCCATGCCGATGTTGCTTGAGTAGATCACGACTTCGGCGAGCGTCGGATCGTACAGGTCGTGGTCGTCGCGGATGCGGCGTGAGCCGAAGTAATGCTCGCGCGAGCGAACCGGAAAGACCTCGTCGAGTCGTGTCAGTTTGTCATCGAGCGCGCCGATCGCCACGAACGGCTTGAAGATGCTGCCCGGCTCAAACGCGTCGATCAGCGGACGAATGCGCTGCCGCTTGTACGCGTCCTCAACCGATATTCCGTCGGGAAAAGGATCGCGCGGGTCGAAACCCGGATTCGACCCCAACGCCAGAATCGCGCCGTCCGACGGATCCATCACGACGCCCATCACCCAATTGGGGTCGTATGCCTCCCTCAAACTCGCCAACTCCGCCTCAAGGATGCGTTGGATCTCAACGTCGATCGTCAGCACAATGTTCGCGCCGTCGCGCGGTGGCTGATACGCCTCCGGCTCAAGCCGCACACGCCGCCGGTCTCGATCAACTGTCGATGTGCGATGCCCGTCGACGCCAACGAGCTGATCATTCAGCGAAAGCTCGATTCCGCCCAAACCCTGTTGATCGACCCCGACATAGCCAATCACAGCCGCAGCGGCCGAACCATAGGGGTAGATGCGAACCGATTCGCGCGTAACGCCCACGCCGGTCAGGCCGCGTTCGCGCTTGATTCGCTCGATGACCGCGGCTTCGTCATCGGACACGCGCCGCTTGAGCCAGACAAATCCGGCGTCAGGGTTGTCGCGGACTGTCCGTTCGATCTCGTCCGGCGCCAATCCGAGCACAGGGGCAATGCTCGCCGCAAGAAAACGCGCGTCGCGCGTCGATCGCGGATCAAGAAAAATCGACGGTCGCCGATCGCTGCCCGCGAGCGTCCGACCGCGGGCGTCAAGTATCGCGCCGCGCTGCGCGGAGATTGTCACATTCGCGGTTTCCTCGCGCGCAGCCTGTGCCCGAAGGCCCGCGCCTTCCTTCTGCTCCAGCAGCACGAGGCGCGCGCCGCAACCCACCATCAACAGCGCCGCCAGCGCGATCGGCCAGTTACCGGTGCGCACGGGCTCTTCCTCCTCTTCGTCGCTGCCCGCTACCTTGGCGGCTCCGCGTCGCCCGATGTGACGTGTTCTTCTGCTACCGCGCTCAATCGCTCAGCGATGCGCTCCAACGCGAGCGGATTGCGAAGCCGTGCGATCTCCAATTCGCACGAGGCGGCCCGTCGACGCAGCTCAATCGCTTCGGCATCGAGCCGCGAGATCGCGTAGTTCAGCCGCGTCGTCTCGGCTCGCAACGCGACGACCAGAATCAGTGTCGACGCCGTCACGAGCATCAAGAATGCGATCCGCGGAATGGTCATCGCGCCGCGTTTCTCCGTGTCAGTTCGTCATCCGCCGCCGCTGCGCGCCGTTGCGTGAGCGCTCAGATTGCGGCGTCCGGGCGACCTCATACGCGCGGCGCGAACGGCGCCCGTCTTCGTAGGCCGCGATCGCCTGATCGACCGGCGGCACGCGCAGGATCTCGCCAATACGAATCGTGTCCTTTCGCCCGGCGAGATCGGGGTTCGACGCGACAAGCGCGTCGAGCGCCGTCAGATCATCCCGACCCCAGTATCGTCGCATGATCGCGATCAGGCTGTCGCCGGACGCGACGACATGCTCGATCGTCGCCGGCGGTTTGGGGGCAGGGGTGAATTCTTCGACGTCGCGCTCGTCGGCCGGCTCTGCCGACAGTGCCATCAAAAAGGCGCGCGGCGCCGGGGCGGCGGCGTAAGCCGTGTCGTCGATATCCAGAAACTCGGCGCCCGATTCCTCGGCTGACATCGCGTCCGCGGCGCGGACCAACGTCACCGGCGGCTCATAACGGTCCGGCGCGTGCAGGTGCGGCGTGCGCGGCGAGTAGCTAACGACCGTCTCAAACACGCCTTGGTCAACCGCGTCCTCCCGCTGGGGCGAAAACCCGGCGGTCAAGCGGCTCCACCAACTCGGGGCGGCTGCCGGCGGGGGGGTGGCTTCGACCACCACCAGTTCGCTGTCCTGATACAACGGCGAAACGGCGACCCGCCGGGGCGGGTTCACCTGCGAAATCGCCCAGGACATGCCGAAAATGAACAGCATGCTGGTCAGCAGCGCTGCGCCAATGTTCAGTCCCATGCCCGTCGCCTCCTTGCTGCTATTGCGATTCGACCCGCACGGCCACACGCAACTTGGCACTGCGGCTGCGGGGGTTTTCGTCGCGCTCATCCGTGTCCGCGACGACCGGCCGTTTCGTCAGTTCCTCGAAGGTCCCGCTCTTCTTGGCGGACTTTAGGAATCGCTTGACAGCCCCGTCTTCGAGGCTGTGAAAGCTGATCACCGCGAGCTTGCCACCGGGCTTCAGATACTGCGGCGTCTGTTCGAGAAAACGCTCCAAGTTCTCAAGTTCGCGGTTCACCGCGATTCGCAACGCCTGAAACGTCTTCGTCGCGGGGTGAATCCGCCCAGACCGCCCGATCGCCGACTCGACAATCCGGGCCAGCTGCGCCGTGGTCACAATTCGGCGACTATGGCGCGCCTGACAGATGCGTTTCGCAATTCGGCGGCTGTGCGTCTCGCCACCGAGCTCGTACAGCACGTTGGCCAGGTCGGTCTCGCTGAGTTTGTTGACGAGGTCGACGGCCTGCGTTTCCCCTTCGGCGTCAAACCGCATATCGAGCGGCCCTTCGCGCTCGAATGAAAACCCGCGCGTGGGGTCATCGAGTTGAGCCGAGTTGATCCCCAGATCGAGCAGCATGTGGTCAACGCTCTCCACACCCGCCTGCGCCAGCACTTCCGGAAAATCGGCATAACTGGCGGCGTACAGCTTCAAAACATGCGCGTCCCATTCCGGCCGCAGCCGGTCGCGGGCCTGCGCGAGCATCCGCTCATCCCAGTCGAGCCCGATGTAGAGTCCGCCCGGCGTGATGCGCGGCAGAATCGCCGCGGCGTGCCCACCCAACTTGATCGTCCCGTCCAAAACGACTTGCCCGGGTTGCGGGTCGAGCAATCGCAGAACGTGTGAAACCAGGACTGGCGCATGACCGGGCACTATTGAAAGCAAATCACGCTTGAATCAGGACCGAAAGAACGAACAGACCAGCTAACCACCGCCAGGGAGCGAACCCCACTTCACCCCTCTGGACGAACACCGCGCCACCGAATAAGCTATTCAGCGAAAAGGAGTGTGGCCGCGCGCGATCCATCCTTGAATCACGCGCGGCCCCCAAGTGGGACAGGCAGCATCACTGCCGCCTGAACGCGAGGAGCGATCGCATCCTGCGATCCGACCCCCCGGCGAAGGGGTCTGCTCTCCTCACTTGTATGGGTTGTGGCGGCCACGACCGCCAGTCGCGGCCGTCACAATCCAAACCCTCTCGCTGCACTACCCAACCCTGTCTTATTGCTTGCCGAGGCGCTCTTCCTGCCGCTCTCGGATTTGCTTCAGCTCTTCAAAGGCCCTGCTGCGCCGATCGAGATAGTTGTCCATTTTCTGCGACTCATCTCGCTCAAACGCGCTTCGGTCCTGCAACTCCAGCCGGTCCTTGGCGCCGACCAGCATCACCTTCTCGCTGATTCCGTTGCGCTCCAGCAGCCAGCCCGGCAACAGAATCCGACCCTGTGAATCCGGGTCGACAAGCGATGTCTGCGAAAAGTCGAATCCGATCTGCTCGCGAAGCGCTTCAGACATCATTTCCGCGGGCGGCAGATCGGCGTATAGCCGCTCGAAGTACTTCTCCGGGAAGATCCACAACTTTCCGGGGCCCGGTCCCGGCGACACGTAATACGACGTCCCGTCACTGTCGGCGTTGATCTTGGCGCGCAGGGCATTTGGGATCGCCAGTCGGTTCTTCTTGTCGATGACCAGCGGATACCGCCCGACCAGAAACATGCCAGACCAACTTTCGTCCCCACTTCCCGCCACTTCTCGCTTTGAAGTAGGGAAAGCTTACCACACTCCACCACCCGGATGCAACTCTTTTCGGAGAAATGGCTGATAAAAGTGAGGAGCAGTTCGCCGCAACCGAAGCATTATCGCTGTAAGCGCAAATTGAGCAGTAGGTTACGTGCGTCAGTCCGTTCGACGGTATAGGTCCCGTGGAGAGCCATTGGGTGGTACGGGCGTCCCGCCCGTAGGAGTCTTCATCCGTGCGCAGGCGTTTCTGCCGCATTCAGCCCGCGCGCAGCCGCCAGGCAGGCATCCAGCAGCGCCTTGGGGATCAAACCGACCTCCGGCTCTGCGAGAATCGCATTCGGCTGTGCGGCGGTCACATCAAACTCCAGGCATTCTTCCGTGAAGCGGGCTAACTTCCCGCCCGGCAACGCCACGGTGCGGTTCATCAACGACGAAGCCTCCCGCAGCCGCACGGCGTAATCAAACGCGTGACGCAGCGTCTCGACCTGTCGTCGATACGCCTTTTGCTGATCAGTCAGTTCAACTGGCGCCTGATCGGGCTCGGTCGTTACGGCGGGAGTCTCCCACTCCGCGACCTCCGCTTCCCACACCAACAGTGGCGCGTCCGATTCACCGGCAAGCAGCGCGTCGCGCATCGCCACGCGCGCGCCATACTCATCAGCGCATACCCGCGCCGCGCACGGCCCCGCGCACCGTCCGTCGAAGTAGCGATCACATAACCGCGCCGCGTCGGCGTCGCTCAATAGCGGCAATCGCTTCTGCGCTTCCGGACAAAGCGCCACGCCGAACATCGCCGCGGACACGTCAATCAACTCGCGCGCCTGCCACGCGCCGCGATATGGACCGAAACACCGTCGCCGCGCGTCGCGTTCATTCACGACTTCCAACTGTCCAAATGGCGCCGCGCCTGCGCGAATGTAGCAGTAGCGCGCCCACATCCGCATCTGCCGGTTGAACGCCGGGCGCAACCGGCGAATCAGTTCCGCTTCCATCAGCAGCGCTTCCAACTCGCTGTCGCACGCGCGAAACGCCACGCGGTCGATCTGGCGCGTCCATCCGGCAAAGTGCCCGCCGCGCGCCTCGCCACGCAGGTGCGCCCGGGCCCGCGTTCGGGCGTCGATCGACTTGCCGACATACAACACGCGCCCGATCGCGTCGAGCATCGCGTAAACGCCGCACGACTTCGGTAAGCGCTTCAATTCGTCTTTACCGACGACGAACGGCGTCTGCGGCGCCGCGCGGAGCACATCAAACGGATCATCGGAGACGCGCTGCGCCTTTCGAGCGGCGACGCGCTCCGAAACAAACTCGATCGACCGCGAAGCGATTCGAATCAGCAAGTCGGGCCGGGCCGCGCGCGTCAGTTCTGTCAAACGCAATTCCGCCATCGCGTCGCGCGTCGCCGCTCCGCTCAGTCGAATCATGACCTGCGCTTCCGGCGGCGTTTCGCCGAGTTGCATGAGAATGGCGTCCCGGATTTGCGATCGTGACATGCCGGTCACATCGAGCGGAATCAGCGCCATCGGCCGCACATCGTGCTCAATGAAACGATGCGCAACGCCGCGCTCGCCTACGTCGATCAGTACACAGCCCTTCGGCTCATCAATCTCGGCATAAGAGACGCGATCTGTCGAGCCCGAATACACGATCGGCGGGCCGCCCGCGCACGCCAGCGTCTGCCAGCGATGCACATGCCCGGCTGCGACATAATCAAACCCGGCCGCCGCCATTTCGCCGCGCTCGACGACATCCGGCCCGGAGCGAAACCGAAACACGCCCGGCCCGCATACGGCCGACTCAAACGTCTGATGCGCGACGAGCACGTTCACATCGCCGCGAGCGTCCGGCCAGCCCGCCTGGGCCAGCGCGGGCACAAACGCCTCCGCGGCCCCGCGCCGAATGCACGGCAATCCGGCGACGCAGACATCCAGGCCGCGCAGTCGAAATCGAATCGAGCGCGGTACGTCGAAGATGTGAATGTTCGGATGCGAAAACAACAATGACGCCGGTATCGCGCAGCGCTCATGATTCCCCGGCGCTATGACGACCGGCACGCCGCGCGCCGCGATTTCCAGCAACGGCGTCGCCGCCGCCGCGATGGCCCCATCGGTCGGGTTGGGCCGATCGAACACGTCGCCGGCGTGAATGACCAGATCGACTTCATGCTCCGCCGCGCGATCCAACGCGCGGCGATAGCTGGCGACGAGGTCATCACCCCGGCGCGGCCCGCGATAACGCGGATGGGCGGGCATATCCGCGCCGATGTGCGTGTCCGCGAGGTGCAGGATGCGCGGATAGCGAAACACGCACCCAGCGTAGGCGGACGCGTCGCATTTGGAAAGCGGTTTTCGCGTTTTGTTAGGGCTGCAGGCTACTCCGCGCCCGGCGCCTCGCGAATCTTGATGTTCCGGAAGCGTACCCGATCGCCGTGATCCTGCAGCGCGATGTGCCCCTTGCTGAGCGTGCCGTAACGTGGCATCGACGCGAACTTGCTCTCGGCGACCTTGCGTTTCCAGTCGTCGCTGCCAAGTTCGTAGTCCACGATCTTCTCGCCGTTCAACCAGTGCTCGACGTGATTTCCATGCACGACCAGTTTCGCCTCATTGAACAGGCCGACCGGCCGCGTGACGTCGCGCGTCGGCGCGTCCAGCGCATAGTTGGCGCCCGCCGACGTCATCGTGTTATGGCCGTCGTGGTGTTCAATGTTGTCCAGAATCTGCATTTCCGGCCCGGTTTCCCACACATAGTTCGACTTCTCGTCGACATTGAAGAACACACCGCTGTTCCCGCCGGGGGGAATGCGCCACTCCAGGCTGAGTTCGAAGTTGTCAAACTCGTCGCGCGTGATCAGATCGCCGGCCGGCCCGGCCCGCACGATGCAGCCGTCAATGACTTGCCAGCCGGCGCCGGGCGCGTCCTTTTTGTAGCCGCGCCACTGATCGAGTGATCGGCCGTCAAACAGCAGTTTCCAGCCCGCGTCTTTCTCGGCGTCGGTCAGGAGATTCTGCGGCTCGGGGCGCGGCGGCGTGCGAATGACGCCGTAATGTCCTTTTGGAATGTGGTTCAGCGTGAGCCACGCCTCTGTGCTCCAAGGCGGCTCGCTTTTTTCCGAGAGAATCGGCGGCCACAGGCGGACATAGATCAGCGCCCCCGGCGTCAACGGGTCCGTTTCAATGAACACGCGCGTGCGATCTTCCGACACGCTCGCCGAGCGCACGGGCGTCCACTCGCCATCCCGCCGCGGCGTGCGCATATCATCATTGCCGCGTCGCCATTGTTCAATCTGATACTGATCCGGCTCCCAGCCGAGGCCGTCATCAAGCGGCTTCGAAAACTGAATCTCAAGGCCGTTCGTCGCGGGCGTTACGGCGACCATCTCAAACGTGGTTTCGCCCGTCGGCTTCAAGTCGCATGCCTTGATTTCCGGTCCGGCCGAAATCACTTTCAACCCGCCATCCGGCATCGAGAACAGAAAGTAGGGCCTCACCGGCAGATCGGCGGAATGTCGAAAGACGCACACATTGCCGCTCGGGCCGCGGTCGTCAAACGCCACGCGGTACAGCGCGTTTTCCGCGACGTTCGCGATGACGTATTGGCCACGCAAAGGGCCATCTGTAATCTCCGCGACCTGTGGGCCGGCGTATGTCGCCGAATCCGGCGGTAACCAGCCAATGACGTCGGAATCGCTTGCGTCAGAAAGCGACAGGATCGGCATCAATTGTCGCTCACCAAGGGGCGAAGGAATGGCGCGCACGCCACTATCAGGGAAGGTAAAGCCGCGAGGCTCAGTCTCCGTCACGAGCCTTGACGGCGCCACATCGCCCGCCTTCAGCGACGGATGCAAACCCGCGACCGGCGTGCCATCGCCAGGCCGCCCGCGCCGCAATGGCTTGACGATTCTCTTGGCACCGTCGGACGTCGCGAGCGATTCCGAATCGTCATGCCAGAGCGCCTTTGCCGGAATCGGCTCAAAGGCGCGCGCGCCCGGCGGCTTCCACAACAGTGTCAACTGCTCGCCGCCGGTCATCTCAAAGTGATCGATCCGGAGCAGATTGGAACCGCTGTTCAGCTCGACGTCCGCGTCTTTCGGCGACGACCCGTGCAGACCGTCGTTGTCGATGACGAGTTTGTTGTTGATCCACAGCCACGATCCATCGTCGCTCATCAGCCGGAAACCGTAAGTCCCGGCGCCCGGCGCCCGGAGCCACGCGTCAACGCGCGTCACAAAGTTATCGCTGAGCGGCGCGAAGCCGTCGCCTTCAAGGTCAATCTTGTCCACAACTCGCGCGACATTGGGCGATTGCCCGTCGACAAGTTGCGGCACGCCACTGATCGCCTGATCAATTGAATACAGGCGTAATACGGCGCCCGGGCTTTGCGACTGCGCCATCGCCGTCGCGCCGGCAAGGCCGAACACGGCCGCCGTGAAGCATGCCCGACATGTTTGCCTCAAAACGCCACTGATCCGTGACGATGCCGCTTGCGAACGAGACGCCATTGGGGGGGCTCCTGAACCGAGGTTGGGGCGCAGTATACGCGTTGGCCCGGATTGCGGCGCCATGCGAACCTTCGCCGCGCGGGTTACGATGCCGGTCCGGGAGCCGGGAGGGCGCCTGAGGAGCCGCCGTGGGACCCGCATCGCTCATCGCCGACAAGTTCGCCACCGCCAAACGCGCGGGGTCGATCATCACATCCCTGATGCGTCACGGCTATCACGACCTCGTCATCGAGCTGCGGCTGGATCGCTTCCTGCCGCGCGGCCATCGCCCCGAAACCGTCGCGGAGGAGATCCGCCGCCTGCCGCAGGCCGCCCGCGTCCGCCGCACGCTGGAAGAACTCGGCCCGACTTTCATCAAGATCGGGCAGATCCTCAGCACGCGCCCCGACCTGGTTCCGCAAGACTGGGCGGACGAGTTTCGAAACCTGCAGTCCGACCTCGCACCGACGCCGTGGGGCGACATGCAGGCGTTGCTCAAGGCGGAATTCGGCGATCGGCTGGACGCGCTGTTCACGCGCATCGAGCACGAGCCGCTCGCGACGGCGTCCATCGGACAGGTGCATCGCGCGACGCTGCGCAGCGGCGAAGAGGTCGTGATCAAGGCGCTGCGCCCGGGCATTCGCGAGACCATCCATCACGATATGGAGATCTTTCGCGGCCTGGCGATGATGACCGACAACTACTTTGCCAAACGCGGCTACCGGCCGACGGAAATCGTCGAGCAGGTATCGGCGGAACTCGAACGCGAAACCGATCTGCTGATCGAAGCGCACAACACCGAACGCTTGGCCCGCGATTTCGCCAACGACGCGACTGTGCGTTTCCCGCGCGTCTTTCGGGAAGCGTCAACCGAGAGCGTCCTGACCCTTGAATACATGGATGGTGTCGTGCTCAGCCGGGCCGATGTGGCGATGTTGCCAAAGGAAACGCGTCGTTCCTTCGTCGAGACACTCACACGCGCCGTTTTCACGCAATGCCTCGAAAACGGGTTTTTCCACGCCGACCCCCATCCCGGCAACCTGATCGTCATGCAGAACGGAGGCGTGTGTTTTCTGGATTGCGGCATGACGGGGCGTGTCGATCCGCACACGGCCGGCCTGCTCGCGGACCTGACCAAGTCGGTCGTTCAGGGCAATCTCGACGAAGTGATCGAAGCGTCCATCGCGCTGGCCGATTCGGACGTAGCCGCGACAGGGAGTCGCGGATTGCGGGCAAGCGTGTGGCGCATCATCGACCAGTTCCGCGATACGCCGCTGCGCGATCTGCGCCTCGGCCGGATGCTGCGGATGTTCTTCGACGTGCTGCAGCGCTACGAG
Source organism: Phycisphaerales bacterium (assembly GCA_020427345.1). GTDB lineage: Bacteria > Planctomycetota > Phycisphaerae > UBA1845 > Fen-1342 > DSPM01. The sequence goes on from JAGQOO010000080.1 coordinate 11,829, forward strand.
CTGAACTGCCCGGCGGACATGCTGTATCTGATCAAAGCGATCTCTACCGCCGAAGGCGTCGCCGAGCAGGTCGATCCGACTTTCGACGTGATCCCGCATGTGCGCCCGCATATCGAGCGCCTGATGCGCAGGCGATACGGCATTCGGGCGATGCGGCGCCGGATCGAGCGCGGAATGACCGGTTATGCGCGCCTGATCGAGGAGTTTCCAAGCCAGCTTCGCATCGTTTTCGGGCTGATTCGACAGAAGAAGATGACGATTCACCTCGAACACGACGGCATCGACCGGCTTACCGACACCGTCGATTCCGCCAGCTTCAACATCTCCGTCGCGACACTGGTGGCGTCATTGATCGTCAGTTCATCCGTTCTCGTGCTTGCCGACAGTCTCGACCGCGAGCTCGGCTGGATCACGGCGATCGCGATCATCGGCTATGTCAGCGCCGGCGGGTTCGCGATGGCGCGGACGGCGCTCGCCCTGTGGGGGCGCATTCGGCGTCGCATGTAGGCGCCTATTCGCCCGACTTCTTCAACAGCGTCGCGTCCACCCACTTGACGATGTCGCTCGCGCGCTCGCGCATGTGCCAGCGAAGCAGCTGTTTGTGCCCAAAGCCGTACTTGTCAATCTCCGCCGCCGCGCCAAAACGCTTCGCCAGCGCCTCCCCACACGCGTATGGCGTCACATTATCGAGCGTCGCCAGATAGATGCGCAGGGGTTTGTCGCGCATGGCGCTCACGCCTTTCGCCGGATCCAGTTGCGACTTCGACATGTACGCCGCATACAACCGCTCGCGGTCGGCGTCGCTCATGTCGCCTTTCGTCTTCAAAGCAAGGCCGGCGTTCGTCAAAACTGATTCCTGCGAGATGCGCAGCAGATTCTCGCCGCCGCCGACCAGCATCACGGTCTGAAACCGCTGGGGCATCCGCAACATGACCGCCGGCGCGCCGAGCGCGCCGATGCTGAAGCCCATCAGCGCCGACGGCTGTTGAGGCAGGTCTGGCCGGGTTTCCGCCAGATGCGAAAGCGTTGCCTCCAGCGAATACGGCCAGTCCGTCACACCGTCGTCGATCGCTTCGGCCAGCCGCCGACCGGCCGCATCGATCCCGCCTTCGGCATCCACCTCGAACGGCGTATCAAAAGCCGACTCGTGGAAATAGCGACCCGTGCCACTGCTGTGCAATACCGCCCACCCATCCGCCAGCAGCGCCTGACGCACATACTTGTTGCCGCCGAGGTGGACGATCAGCCCTTTGACGGGCGATGTCGTCGGCTCATGCAGGCGCCAGGCGACGGCGTCGCGCGCGGCGTCGTCGTTGACCGCGACAGACTGTCCAGGCCGGAACGACATGAAGCAGTAGTCGCTGACACGGCCATCGTCCTTGTCCACATCGCCGGGCGTCGTCAAATCCACAATGACGCCCACGCCGCGCGGCGTTACGCGGGCAATCGGAATCACGTGCTCGCCGAGCTTGATGTGGCTCTGCGCCGCCGCCACGACTTCCGAAAGTCCGTTGACACTCCGCGCGGGCCACTCAATCGGCGTTTT
>JAGQOO010000081.1 GCA_020427345.1 Phycisphaerales bacterium
GTTGATACTCGGGTGGTCGCACGGCGGATAGATGTAGCCGATCGCGTCGAACATCTTCAGGTCAGCCGTCTGGTAGTAGTTTGGGTAGAAGGTCTCGCCGCCCGCGAGGGCCGGATCCATGATGCCGATCGGCGAGCCGATTGAGACTTCGCGAAAATGGCTGGCCTGGTATGGGTTGCCGTCCGACATGCGGTACTCATCGGTAATGATGTCGCTGTTTGACTGGTCGGTTCCCGGCGCGTCGAAGACGGCGAGTCGCGGCGTCGTCGTGAATTCCGCGAGCGTCGACGGGTTGTTCGGGTCCGACCCGCGGCGAAACCGGAACAGGTCAAGAACGTCGATGTCGTTGACGCGATCATCGACACCGGACACAAAGCCGAGCATGTGCCCGACCTCGTGCACCATGACGTCAATGAACGATGTGGCCGAGCCCGGCACGCCGTTCGCCGGGTTGTAGTCGAAGTTGTATTGGCTGTTCAGCGTGATCTGCGCGACGGAGCCGCTGATCGATCCGACGACAGCCCTGTAGTTGCCGCGTGAAAAGAACACGCGCAGTTCGTTAGACACTGAGCCATTCGGTGAATAGCGAACGGGAACGGCGCCGGTCGGCAGAAAGTCCTGAATCTCGTCATCGAAGTCCATCGACGCCCGGAGCGCGGGGCGGGCGTCCATCCACGGCGTCTGCACGAAAATATTGCCTGTGACGCCGATCACATTCGGATTCATGCTCGCGAACGAAACGTCGATGGTCATCGTCGTTTCATTGTCGAACTGCGATTCGATATACGCTTCCACATCGGCCAGGGCTGCAACCGCCGCGGCCGGCACGCTACCGTTCGGGTTGAAGACGATGTCGAGCCCACCGGAGCCGCGCGTGGTCGTCGGGACGCCAGCCGATTCCGCCAGCGACGTCTTGGCGATCTGCACGTCGCGCGCAAGCGCGTCCGTTGTCGTCTCGCCGTGTGACCCGCACACATAACGCCAGACCTGCTCATTTTCTGTCTGGACGCGCGATCCGTCAGCATACAGGGTTGCCGGTATCAGGCCGAGGGGAACGCGAATGTACGGGGCGCCGGCGGGGTTGGTCGCGAATGTGGCGTTCGTCTGCCATGCCTCCGCGTCAATCTGCGCACAGGCCATCGACCCCGCGAATAGAGACACCGCTTGCGCCAGTACCCTGTATCGAATCAATGCGCGCTCCTTCTGCGCCGGCAGATTGCATGCGGGATGCGAGGAATGTGCCGAACGTCCCCCAGACGCCGATCGCACGCCTCCCACGCGAACGACGGGTCGCCGAACTGGAACCGCAGACGCCAACTCTCTACACTACCGGGGCTTGCGTCGAAAAACGGTTTTCCCGCTAATTCAGCTTATTCAACGGGCATGGCGGGGTCAATGTTTTGCGGGGGCGGCGCGTCACGCGTCGAACTTTTATCCGACGATGGGCGTGATTCGCGTCGACAACGTGACCCGGCAATATGGGCCGCGACTCGTCCTTGACGGCTTGTCGCTCGATCTCCACCCCGGTGAAACCGTGGGGATTATCGGCCCCAACGGCGCGGGGAAGACCACACTATTCAGACTGATCGCCGGACTTGAACACCCGGATATGGGAACCGTGACGCGCTCGAAGGGGCTGCGCGTCGGCTACCTGTCGCAGGATCCACAGGTTGATCCCAACGCGACGATTCACGACGAAGTCGCCGCCGCCTTCACCGATCTGCTCGACATCGAGCGGAAGATGCACGCCGTCTCTGACGACATGGCGACCGCCGAGGGTGACGAACTGGCGCGCTTGATGGACGAACTTGCCGAGCTGCAGACGAAGTTCGAAGCCGCCGGCGGGCACGAGATCGAAACGCGCCTGCGCGAAGTCATCGGCGGTCTCGGCTTTTCAGAGCGTGACCTGGAACAGCGCGTTGGCACGCTTTCCGGCGGGCAGAAGTGCCGCGTGGCGCTCGGCCGCATGCTGCTGCAGAACTCGACCTACCTGCTGCTCGACGAGCCCACGAATCATCTCGACATCGACGCGGTCCGCTGGCTGGAGAAGTTCCTGGCCTCGCACACCGGCGGCGCAGCGATCATCTCCCACGATCGTTATCTGCTCGACCGGCTCGCGGACAAGATCGTTGAAGTGGATCGCGGCAAAGCGCAGGTGTTCCCGGGCTCTTACACGGACTATGTGGATATCCGCGAGCGCCGCGCGCTCACGCAGGAGCGCCAATTTGTGCAGGATCGCGCGTTCATCGAAAAAGAGCGCGCATACATCGCCAAGCATCTCGCCGGTCAGCGTTCGAAACAGGCCATCGGGCGACGCCGGCGATTGGAACGCATGCTGGATGAGGGCGCGTTCACCGTCGAACGACCGAGCGAGCGGGCGAGTTTGAAGCTGGAGTTTGACGAGAACGCGACGGCGGGCCGGACGCTGCTCGAAGCCGTCGGTGTCTCAAAGGCCTACGGCGATCGCGAGTTGTTCTCCGAACTCGACGTGCAGGTCTCCTCCGGCGAGCGCGTCGGAATTACGGGGCCCAACGGCGCCGGCAAGAGCACGCTGCTCAAGACGCTGGTTGGGTTGATCGAGCCGGACACCGGCAAAGCGCGGCGTGATCCGAAAGCCGTCATCGGCTGGTATTCGCAGGACGCGTCCGACCTGAAGCCGGCGAATCGCCTGCTCGACGAGATTCTGCTGGCCCGCCCGGAGTTCAGCGACGAGCAGGCCCGCTCAGCCGCGGCGCGGTTTCTGTTTCGCGGCGAGGACGTGTTCAAGCCGGTTTCGGCACTGTCCGGCGGCGAGCAGTCGCGGCTGCGACTTTTGAAGCTGGTCTTGCAGGGCCCCAACATTCTCGTGATGGACGAGCCGACGAATCATCTGGACATCGCCTCGCGCGAGGCCCTTGAGGACGCGCTGGACGAGTATCCGGGCACAATTGTGACGGTCAGCCACGACCGTTATTTTTTGGACAAAATCGCGACACGGATGCTGGCGATCCGCGACGGGCAGACGCGGTCATTGCTCGGGAATTACTCAGATTATGTCGCCCTGATCGAGCGCGAGCAGCGTGAAGCCGCCGCCGTGACCGCGAGGGCGGCGGAAGCGGTTTCCCGGCGCAAGAACGAGCGTCCGGGCCGCGTCACGGGGGCGACCCCCCGCTCGAAGTACGATAAAATACCGATCTCGGACCTCGAAGCGGGCATCATGCGCGACGAGGAACGGCTATCCCAATTGAACGAGCGCTTCGGCGATCCCGAGGTGTATAAGGACGCGGAGGCGATGGCGGCTCTTCAAGCCGAATATGACACTCTGAAACTGGAATTGGCGGAAGCGCATCGCGCCTGGGAAACCCGGGTGGAGCAGGGATGACGCCGCCGATCGCACACCCGGCCCGCCGCAGGGTCGCCGGAGCAGCGAACATGATTCGAAAATCGACCTTGTGGCTGGCAGCGGCGGCGCTGCTGCTGGCGGGAACCGCCGGCTGCCCGAAAAACGGCGGCGAGCCGAACGGCAAGACGGTCGAAAAACCGCTGATCGGCCGGCTCGCGAAGGATGCGCGCCAGCCGAACATCATTTTCATTCTGATTGACACGTTGCGCGCCGATCGCGTTGGCGCCTGCGGCTCAAAACGCGGCCTGACGCCGAATCTTGATGCGATCGCCGCGGAAGGTCTGGTGTTTGACGACGCCGTCGCGGCGGCGCCGTGGACGTTACCTTCGGTCGGGTCGTTGTTTACGAGCTACTATCCAAGCGTTCACAAGGCGGTGAGCTACAGCGAAATCGCCAAGAATCAGAAAGTCGTGGAGGCCGCCATGGCGCAGCACCGGCCGCCGCCACAGGTGTCAGTCTTGCAGGACGAACTTCAGACACTTGCCGAGACAATGCAGTTGATGCGGTTCGAGACGGCGGCTTTTTCGGCGAACGGCTTCATTCAAGCGGAATACGGATTCGGTCAGGGGTTCGAGACCTTCGTCAACGCCTGGCAGCCGGAGCAGAATTCTATTCCGGCGCCGAACGTTATTGCGCCGGCGCTGAAGTGGCTGGACGGCCGCAAGAACACGGCCAAGCCGTTCTTCATGTATCTGCATTTCATGGATGTGCACGGGCCATACAACGCGGACGCCAAATATATGGACCCGCAGATGGCGAAGTTTGATCAGGCGCCCCCGACCACGCGCATTTCGGTGGACGAGTTCAATCGGATCAACGCGTATATGCGGAAACCACCGGAGCCGCTCACGCAGAATCAAGCGGAGTATTTCGCCAAGTATCAGCGGTATCGCGAATACTGGGAGGCGCGCTACGACGCCGGCGTCGCCGAGATGGACGATTATCTCGGCCAGTTGAAAGCCGCGCTGCAGGAACGTGGCGTCTGGGACGACGCATATGTGATCATCATCGCCGATCACGGCGAGGCGCTGAACGACCATGCGGGACTGTGGGAGCACGGCTATAGCCAGTTCCAGACGGATCTTTCGGTTCCGATCGTGTTGCGTTGGCCGGAAGTCGTGCCGACCGGACACGTGTCCACACGCGTCAGTTTGATGGATGTGATGCCGACGCTGATTGATCAGTTCGGCGACGCGGACATCAGCGCGCTTCAGGGGCATTCGCTCGTGCCGCTGTTCCCCGGCAACCCGGGCGACGCGGAGAGGCCGCATTTTTCCGAAGCGCTGAAGTTCTGGGGAGGAGAGGGCCTGGACGGCAAGGCCATTTTTGATGGCCAATGGAAGTACGTCGAAGCGCCCATCAGCGATGACCGGCTTGGGGCGTATCTGTTCGATCTGTCGAAAGACCCGGGCGAAACCACCAACCTGGCGCGGAATGAACCGACGATCGCATCGCGGTTGAAGTCGACTTTGGATGAGCAGGTGGCGCTGAATGCGACCGTGAAGCCGGACATCACTGTGACAGTCACGGACGTTTCTGAACAGAGCCGGAATCAACTCGCCGACGTCGGGTACTTGGGGGATGATCACGCGGAAGAGAAGCTGGTAGAATTGCGCGCGAAACTCGGCCTGCCGAACGCCACTGCCGAGCAGTTGAAAGACGCAGTTACGCGCGACAACCGCATCGAGGTCGGCAAACTGCTCGGCGTTAGTCCCCCCAACATTCAGAACATCCGCAAGAAGATCGACGGCCTGTTTGAAGATATGAAGAACAAGGCAAAGGATGGCGCCGACGGCGCGAAAGCCGATGTCCCCGACGACAAGAAACCTTAAGCCGCGCGCCGACGGCGAATCTGATCAGGCGATTGGAACAACGGAATCATGACGCAACTGGTGAACAACGTAGGTTTTCGAAGACTTCGTAACGCCGTGGCGATCGTCGCCTGTGCCGGCATGCTGGTCGCGTGCGTGCTGAGCGAAGCCGCCGGCGTGCGTCGCGTCGCGTACATCGGCCCTGGCGCGGGCATCGCGCTGGCAGGGAGTTTGCTCGCGATCGTATCGGCGATGTTCAGCGCACTGATCGCGATCGTGACCCTGCCGATTCGGGCGCTGTGGCACCTGATTCGCGGGCGCAGCTCGATGCGCAAAGCGCGCGTCAAGCGCGTCATTGTCCTCGGGCTCGACGGCCTCGAGCCCTCGCTCACCGAGAAGTTCATGGAGGAAGGGCTGCTGCCGAATCTCGCGAAACTGCGCGAGCAGGGTTCCTATCGCCGCCTCGGCACGACCTGGCCGCCGCTGTCGCCGGTCGCGTGGTCGTCATTCTCGACCGGCGTAAACCCCGGCAAGCACAACATCTTCGACTTCATCGCCCGCACGCACGACTATCACCCGATGATCTCGTCGGTGCGTATCCGCGAGCCGCGCAAGAAGCTGAAACTCGGCTCGTGGGTCATCCCGATCAGCAAGCCCGAAATCACGGCGCTGCGCAAGAGCAAGCCGTTCTGGGCGGTGCTGGGCGAACATGGCGTTTTCAGTTCGATTATCCGCGTTCCGATCACGTTCCCGCCCGACAAGTTTAACGGTCTGCAATTGTCGGCGATGTGCGTGCCCGACCTGCGCGGCTCGCAGGGCATCTTCAGCTATTTCGCCGAAGAGGGCGAGGTCGGCGCCACGACCGAAGGCGATGTCGGCGGCGATCGCATTCTGGTGCAACGCGTGAATCCCGATGAAGTGCGTTCGTATCTGCGCGGGCCGCGCAACAGCCTGCGGGCCGAGTGCAATGAAATGCGTCTGCCGTTCCGCGTCATCGCGGCGACCTCCAAGAATGGCGACGAATCTGAGCGCGCGACGCTGGTCGTCGGCGACGAGAAAGTTCCGCTGAAAGTCGGCGCGTTTACACCTTGGGTGACGGTGCGTTTCAATGCCGCGCCCGGCATTAAGGTCAACGGCGTGTGCCGTTTCTACCTGAAGCGTCTCGCCAAGCCGTTTGAGTTGTATTGCACGCCGGTGCAGATCGACCCGGACAAGCCGGTGATGCCGATCGCGCATCCGACGGTCTTCTCAAGCTATCTTTCGAGGAAGATCGGGCCGTACTCGACGCTCGGCCTCGCCGAAGACACGTGGTCGCTTTCCGAAAAGCTGATGAGCGAAGAGGCGTTTCTGGAGCAGGCGTACGATATTCACGAGGAACGCCGGCGGATGTTCGTTGATGCGCTGGACCGCATCAAACGCGGAATGATCGTGTGTGTGTTTGACGGCCCTGACCGTATTCAGCACATGTTCTGGCGGTTCTTCGACAACAAACATCCCGCCGCGACGGACAAGGAGCGCGAGATTCACCGCAACGTGATTCGCGACATGTACGTGCGGATGGACAAGCTGGTTGGGGAAACGATGGCGCAGGTCGATAAGAACACGGCGCTGTTCGTCATGTCCGATCACGGCTTCAAGACGTTCCGTCGGGGGGTGGATCTGAACGCCTGGCTGCGCGACAACGGGTATCTGAAGGTGAAGGACGGCGCGCGTGTCACTGAGCGGCCGTATCTGCAGGACATCGACTGGTCCCACACGCAGGCGTACGCCGTCGGTCTGGCGGGCATCTTCCTGAACCTGAAGGGTCGCGAGAAGAACGGTCAGGTGGAGAAGGCGGACGCGGTGGCGTTGGCGCAGGAGATCGCGACAAAACTGACCGGCTTGAAGGATCCGCAGAACGACGAAGTCGCGGTGTTCGAGGCGCTGCCCCGCGCGAACGCGTACAAGGGGCCCTACACTGAAAATGCTCCCGATGTGCTGGTCGGCTACAACGTCGGCTATCGGGTCAGTTGGGACGCCGCCATCGGCAAGTGCGGCGAGCCCGTAGTGTCGGACAATCTCAAAGCCTGGAGCGGCGACCATTGCGTGCATCCGTCGCTGGCGCCGGGCGTTCTGTTTTCGAATATGCCGCTTCGAGACGGCGCGAGCATTATTGACCTTGCGCCGACGGCGCTTGAACTCTTCGGCATCAAACGACAGACGTATATGGACGGAAACTCCCTGCTATGCGAAAAACCAGATCCCAAGGGGCCGCCGAAAGCCGCGCCCCAGCCCGTCGCCGCTTCCGCCTGACACTGGCGGCGGTCGCGCTCGCGTCGCTCGGCGCGGCGGTGTGGAGCGGCTGTGCGCGGACGGCAAGCGCGTCGACCAAGCAGGGCGGCAAGGTCCTGGTCCTCGGTATGGACGGCCTGGATCCCAAGCTGCTTCAGAAGTTGCTCGACGCCGGCAAGATGCCGAACTTCGCGAAGTTGATCGCCAAGGGCTCTTTCTCGCCGCTTGAGACGAGCATGCCGCCGCAAAGCCCGGTGGCATGGTCGAACTTCATCAGCGGCGCGAACCCCGGCGTGCATCAGATATACGACTTCGTGCATCGCGACCCGACGACGATGCGTCCGTACCTGTCCACATCTCGCATCGAGGACAAGGGTAAGGTCATTCCGCTGCTGCCGGATCGCGTCAAGGCGCCGGGGCTCGACGAGATGTACGGGATGCCGAACGTCAGCGCCGAGCAGGAAAGCTTGCGCAAAGGCGACCAGTTCTGGGATGCGCTGAACAGGGCGAACGTCGACACCGTGATGTACCGCGTGCCGGCTACATATCCGCCGCCTGCGGCCAATTCGCGTCTGAAGCTCATCACCGGCATGGGCACGCCGGATCTGATGGGGGGATACGGCGAGTTTACGGCGTACTTCGAAGACCTGCCGTCGCAATATGGCGATGAGAAATCGGTCGCAGGTGGACGCTTGCTGCGATTGAAGATGAAAGATGACGTGGGGAGGTCGGCGCTCTACGGCCCGATGAACCCGAATTTTGACACGGACGTCGCCCACGAGAAAGACACAAAAAAGCGCGAGAAGGACCCCAACTACGTCGTTCCGCCCCATCAGGGTGAAATGAAGGCGGAGGTTGTGGTGCAGCGCGATCCGGACCGGGCCGCGGTATTGCTGTCGATCGGTTCGACGAGTGTGCTGCTGAACGAAGGCGAATTCAGCGAGTGGCTGCCGGTGACGCTGGAGGGCAAAGGGCCGTATCCGGGCGCTTCGGTGTCGGCGATTGTCCGCGCTTTCCTGATCTCCGCTCGGCCGGTCAAGATCTACCTGACGCCGATGAACATCGACCCGCGGCATCCGATCGCGCCGGTCAGCACGCCGACGAACTTCGCGCGGGATGTGGCGGAATCGATCGGCGCGTCGTTCTGGACGCAGGGCATCCCGGAAGACAGCAAGGCCCTGCGCTCGAATCCGCAGGTGCTCGACAACGCCGGTTTTCTGAAGGCCGCTACGTTGCTGGAGGCGGAGCGGCGTCGGCAATACCTACGCGCGCTGGAGGATTTCAAGAGCGGCGTGCTGTTCTTCTACTTCGGACAGACGGATCAGCTCGCGCATCACTTCTGGCGCGAAACTGATCCCGACCATCCGGCCTACGACCCGGAAGAGGCGAAGCAGTTTGGCGACGTGATCGAGAAGACGTACCTGGATATGGACGAGTGCCTCGCCGAGGCGATGAAGCACGTCGATCTCGACAAGGACACGCTGATCATCATGTCGGACCACGGCTTCAGTTCGTTCCGCTGGGGCTTTCACTTGAACACGTGGCTGCGCGACAACGGCTATCTCGACGCGCCCAATCCGTTCAAGCGGTCGCGCCTGAAGTTTGACGACATCAACTGGGGCGCCACGCGGGCTTACGGCGTGGGCATCAACGGGCTCTACATCAATGTCGCCGGTCGCGAGAAGAACGGGATTGTCGATCCGAAGGACAAACGCGCCCTGATGGAGGAAATCGCCGCGAAGCTGATGGAAGTCAAGCGAGAAGGAGAGCCGGCTATCCGCCGCATCTACTTCACCAAGGACATCTATCCCGGCGCGGATGACAAGGTGGCGCCGGATATGCTGGTCGGCTACGAGGCGAACTACAGGGCCAGTTGGGACACATCCGGCGGCGATGTGCCGAACGAGGGTTGGTTCGAGGCGAATACCGAGGCGTGGTCGGGTGACCACTGCATCGCGCACGACGTGGTACCGGGCGTTTTTCTGGCGAACCGACCGATTCTGATCGATAACCCTTCACTGTCCGACGTGGCGCCGACGATTCTCGGACTGTTCGATGTGGCGCCTTTGAAGAACATGACCGGTCGCGATATGTTCCACCCTCAGGCGCAATCGACCGGCGGAAAACCGTCCGCGCCTCGGGTTGAATGACCAGTCGGCGGGGCGGCGATCGCGCCGTTTTTGGGAGGAGTGCGGTGTTTTCTCCGAAGATCAAGATCGAGCGGGGGTTGTATGACCGAGTGGCGGCGATCGCCCAGAAAGCCGGTTATTCCTCGGTCGATGAGTTCGTGACGAGTATGCTCGAGAAGGAAGTCTCTCAACTCGAGGAAGCCGACAACCAGGAACAGCTCGAAGAACGCCTGCGCGGTCTCGGGTACATCGAGTAGGGGGCCGGCGGGTTGCTCGAACAGCAGGAGCCGGCGTCCGGTTTCTGGCACTCCATCGGCGAAGCGCTTACGCCGATCTGGAATGGCTTTGCCGCGCTCATGTCGCCGGTCGTCGGCGCTCTGAATGAGCCGCTGGCCGCCATCACGCACGCGGTGATCGGGCTGTTCGGTGGATTCCCGTCGTCCGTTCCGCTGATTGTTATCTCACTCGTTTCCGGCCTGATCGCCGGCATTTGCTTCAAGTACACCAGCTATCAGCGCGGGCTGAAACGTGTCGCCGATGAAACGCGCGCGTCGATGCTCGCCCTGCGCCTCTACAAGGAGAGCCTGGCCGTCACGCTGACCGAAATGGGGCGGCTGGCCAAGCTCATCTTTCTGCGCCTGCTGTATTCGATCCCGCCGATGCTGGTCATGATGATTCCGTTTGTAATGCTGCTGGGTCAACTGGCGATGTATTTTCAGTTTCAGCCCTTGCGCCCGGATCAGCCCGGCATGACGCCGCGCGATTACCTGGTGCAGGTCAAGCTGTCGGAATCCGCCTGGCCGACGCATCAGGCGCTTGTGCTTGAGCCTCCGGCGGGAGTCAGAGTCACGAGCGGGCCGGCGCGCGGCCTTGACGATCATTCGTTGAACTGGAATATCCACGCCGACAAGCCGGTGGGGCTGACCGAAATCGCGTTCAAGCTCGATGACAAGGTGATTGCTACAAAGCACCTGACGATCGCTGCGCCGTCGGACGAGCTTGTGTTCGCTGACCCGATTCGGCCGGGGACATCGTTTCTCGACCGCGTGCTGTATCCGGGGGAGCAGCCGTTCGGGTCGGATTCGCCGATCGTAGAGATTCGCGTCCCGCATGAAGACCGGATCAACACGCTTTTCGGCCTGCGCATTCCATGGTGGGCGACGTTCCTGGTCGCGTCGATCTTGGGCGCCGTGCTGCTCAAGCCTTTCATGAAGGTCCAGTTCTAATCCCTGGCCGGTATGACCCGTCGCCGCGCATTTGCGATTCCAAAAAAGCCGCTTCTGTCGAATCGGGTTGGCGCGGCGGCGCCGAAGGCGATAACGTCAGCGGACGATCATCAGGTTTGATTTGGCGGGGCTGTGTCAATGAGTAAGTCACATCCGTGGGGTCGTTTTTTTGACGGCCACGCGAGTCAGTATCTGCAGAACGACTTCACCAAGAACACGCTGGCGGAAGTGGATTTTCTGCTGCGCGAACTCGGACTTGCGCCGCAATCGGAGATTCTCGACATTGGGTGTGGCGTCGGGCGCCACGCGATCGAACTCGCCCGGCGTGGCCATCACGTCACAGGTGTCGATATCTCGGCGGGAATGCTCGACGAGGCCCGGCGCGCCGCGCGGGTAGCCGGTGTAACCATCAATTGGGTTTGCAGCGACGCGCGCGAGATCGCGCTCAGCGAGCAGTTCGATGCGGCCATCAGCCTGTGCGAGGGGGCGTTCGGCCTGCTGGACGATCAGGACGACGCGATCGAGCATGACGAGCGAATCGCCCGGCGCGTGTTCGATGCGCTGCGACCGGGCGCGCCGTTCATGCTGACGACGCTGAACGGCCTGCGCCAGGCCCGCGGCTACTCGCAGGATGACGTCCGGAAGGGCGCCTTCAATCCGCTCACGATGACCGAGACGGAGTTGATGAAGTGGGAGGACGCCGCCGGGCCGCAGGAGATTCGCGGCCGACAGCGCGGCTACGTCCCGACAGAACTCACCATGTTGCTGCGTAATGCCGGTTTCGCTGTGCGCGGCATCTTCGGCGGCACAGCGGGCGCGTGGGGCCGCCGACCACTCGACCTCGACGAGATCGAAATGATGGTGATCTGCGACAAGCCTGACCTTGCAAGTTGACCTGAGACGTTCGACGGAGCATCCATGGCGACAATCGAAACGGCCCCTCAACTGGATCGAATTCCCGAATCGGGGCGCGAGTCATTTGGCGATTTTGCGGGCGTGCTGCACCGCCTCGCCGGCGACAACCTGCTGAGCCTGAGCGCGTTCGGCGGCTGGCTGTCGGGCGATCCGTTCTTTGCCGGGGCCCCGGCCCGGAGTGTCGCCGTGTTCCAAAGGGTCGAGTTGGACCTCCTCGACCGGCTGGCAAGCGCGGGAACGCGCTTGGGGCAGGCGCGGCTCGCGGCGCCGCTGACGATGACGCCCGAGCACATTCGCGCCTCCATGGACGTATTCCCGCTGGAGTTCCTGGAGATTCAGCGGCTTCATGTGTGCGTGCTCGGCGAGGATTACTTCTCCGAGTTAGCGCTCACGCCGGCTGACGTGCGACTGCAATGCGAGCGCGAGTTGAAAGGTGTGCTGGTGCAACTACGGCAGGGGCTCCTGGCCGCCGCCGGCGAGCGTAGCGTGCTCATCGAAATCGCCCGCGGGGCACTTGGGACCCTGAATCGCGTTCTGCTTGGGCTGGCGTGGCTGCGCGATCCGACATCGCAGGTCATCGCCCTCCACGACCTTGTAAGCGGGGCCGAGCGTTCCTGTGGGGTCAGCGTAGCGGGGATTCGCGCGGTCCTCGACGGCGCCCCGGGCCTCACATTTGATCTCTTCTCACGCTTTTATGCGGACTTTGATGTGCTGGCGAACCGGGTGGATCAACAGGCGTAGCAAGCTCACGTCGACTCACCGAAGCCCGCTTCCATGGTCGAAAAGGGCCTTTTTTTTGTCGAAATCGGTTGCGGCGGCGGTCCCAAAAGCTCTATATTCAGGCTTCACTTCGCTCTGGAGGAGGAGGCTAACTGATGCGCGTTTTGGGGGTTCTCGGGTGCATGCTTTGCTGCGCCCCGGCTTTCGCCGATATGCCGGCTTTGCACTCGATTGTGGATCGAGAAGTCGTAACGGCGGAAAGCTACTGGTTTTTCGACTTTGCCGCCGGTAACGGCTACGGTCGCACCGACATTTTCACCAACACGTCGGCTGGTTACCAGATCGAGATCGCGTCAATTGACGTGATGGCGATTGACCCGACCACCGTCGGTTTTCCCGATGTGTCGCTGGCGAACGTCGCTGACGCAAGGGCTGCCGGCGCCGCCGCCAATCCGGACTATCTCGACAGTTTCGGCGCATTCTACACGAGTGACGACCCCAACGAGGTCACTTGGACATCGACATCGATCGTCAGCGGGCCGGCGTTCCCGATTACGATCGGGCCGGGCGAGGAGTTCAATCTGTCGGTTGAAGTGCGCAACGACAAACTTGGGCTGGTCTCCGGCACCACGAACGACTTCGGCGAGGTCTTGATCGGCTACCGCCTGAACGGCATTGTGCGTCCGGATTATGTGCACTGTTTGGGTGACTATGATTTCAACGGGCTGATCGATCTGGCGGACCTGGCCGGCCTGCTGTCGACATACGCGATGACCTCGGACAATCCCGACTTCCCGTATCAGGTGGACTTTGACGCCTCAGGCGTGATTGATCTGGCGGACCTGGCCGGTCTGCTGGCCGATTTCGGCGAGGCTTGCCCGGCCTGAGTTGGATGCGAATTGAGG